>NZ_LSJI01000256.1 GCF_001557235.1 Phenylobacterium sp. CCH9-H3
AAAGAGTCTCACTCGCGCACCGCCGCGCTTTCGGCTAAACGCCGACCACAGCCCAGAAGACGAACATGGCCGGCGTTTAGCCGAAAGCGCGGCGGTGCGCGAGTGAGACTCTTTGGCCGCGGAGGCGGCTAGGATCCGTCGGGATGCAGGGCGGCGTGTGCGCGGCGGCGGACGAGCTCGCCCGCCTTGCCGCCGCGGATCAGCTGGTCCAGCACGGCGGCGTGTTCGAGGTAGGCCGACGCGACGGCGACGTCCTCGACCTCGTCGGTCCGGATCAGGTCGAGAACCTCATCGACGTAGTGGTCCACGTACTCGCCCAGGCGTTCGACCATCTTGTTGCGGGCCGAGGAAAACCCTCCGTAGTTGGCGGTCGACCGCAGCTCGTCCGAGAACGACAGCAGGGTCACGGCGCGGTCCACCAGCCGCCGGTCGGGCGCGACGCCCAGGCGCGGGACCTGCCGGCGGATGCGCGGGTTGCGCGGCGGCTGCACGGGTAGCGCATCCATGGTCGCCTTTTCCGCCTCGCGAAGACGCCCCTCGACGACGCCGGCCAGGCTCGCCCGCTGCTTGTGGATCCGATGGCCCCAGCCGTGCTCGCGTTGGAGGTCGACGCAGGTCTCGATCTCCATGATCTGTTGGACGACGAGTTCGGCCAGCTTGGCGGCCGACCGTCCCGCCTGCGGTCCGGCGTCGGCCTTCAGGCCGGCTATGGTGGCCAGCGCCGCGTCGATGTCGGCCAGCAGCCCCTCGCCGAAGCCCGCCATCTCGGAATCGCCCAGATAGCGCTCGGTGGGCTTGTCCATGACCGCCGAAATCACGCGCAGCACCATCCACGGGTGCGCCATCTGGGCCGAGAGCATCTCGAAGAAGCGCGGTCCGGCGTCGTCGTCGGCGGTGACGGCGTCGCGGTAGGCCACGCGCGCGCCGGCCGCGGTCTCGCCGCCGGGATGGGCCAGCCATTCGGGCAGCTTCTGGGTGGCCCGGCGCACGATCGGCGCAATGTCTAGGCAGGCCGCGAGTTGGTCGGCCCCACCCGGCCGCGCCAGGTCGCAGATCTCCGCCGCCGCGCGGAAGTCCTTCTGCTCGCGGGCGCGCAAGCCGGCGGCGGCCAGGACGGTCAGCCGATCCTCCGCGGCGGTCACCACATGGGTTGGCGTATCGTGCTCGGCGGCGTCGCGCACCACCGTGATGTCCTCGGCGTCGTCCATGGCGCGCACGCCACGCCAGAGCAGGCTCAGGACCCGCGATGGGAACGTGAGCTTGTGGGGATCGTCACCGGCCCCGACGCACATCGGCGCGATTGGCTGGAGGACGGTGTTGCGGAGGTTCCGCTCGTAGACTTCCACCTCGACGAGCCGCTTGACCCCGCCGAGCGCGCTCTCGTCGCTCGTCTCCGCCAAGGCCTGCCGGAGGCCTCCGACGACCTTGTCAGGCGCGGATTCCACCAGGGTGCGGACGATCGCGATCTTGCGCTCGGACAGCGCGGCCATGGACCTCAGGCTCCGGCAGAACGCCGTTAGGCCGAAAAGATGCCCCTGCCCCGGTTAAGGCTTTACGAAGTCAGGGCTTTTTACGCCTCCGCACGCGGCAGCTCGACCGCGACCAATAGTCCGCCGAGCGGCGAATCCCCGAGCGCCAGCGAGCCGCGGTAGGCCCGGGCCAGCTCGTCGACGATCGACAGGCCGAGGCCCGAGCCGGGCGCATTTTCGTCGAGGCGCGCGCCGCGGCGGATCACCTCCTCCCGGCGGTCCGGCGGCAGACCCGGGCCGTCGTCCTCGACCGTGAGACGCAGGCGCTCCGGCCCGGCGGCCGTGGCGCGCACCCGGATCTTGCGGCGCCCGAACTTGCCGGCGTTCTCCATGGCGTTCCCGGCGATCTCCATGAAGTCCTGCCGCTCGCCCAGGAAGTACAGCTCGTCGGGCGCGTCCCAGTCGATCTCGACGTCCTTGGCGCGGAAGATGCGCTCCAGCGTCCGGGCCAGCTCGTCCAGCACCTCGGCGACCGACGTCCGCTCGCCCTGCCCCTGGCTGCGGGCCGCCGCCCGGGCGCGGCGCAGGTGATGGTCGACCTGCTGGCGCATCACGTCGGCCTGGCGGCTGACCACTTCGGCGAGGGGGCCTGGGCGCTGGCTCGCCTCGGTCATCATCACCGAGATCGGGGTCTTCAGGGCGTGGGCCAGGTTGCCGACGTGGGTGCGCTGGCGCTCCACGGTCTCCTGGTTGTGGGCGACCAGGGCGTTCAGTTCGTCGGTCAGGGGCTTCAATTCGGTCGGGTAGTCGGCCTGCAGGCGATCGACCTTGCCCCGGCGCACCTCGGCCACCTCCTGGCGCAGGCGGAACAGCGGCCGCAGCCCGACCTGAACCTGGACCACCACCGCCAGGATCAGGCCCACGCCCAGCAGGGCGAAGGCGATGGCCGTGGTGGTGAAGAAGTTGCGCACGTCGCGGTCGATGGGGCGGCGGTCCTCGGCGGCGATGAAAACCAGCGGCGCGTCGCGGCCGGGCAAGCTGGTCCAACGGGCGACGACCCGCAGCCGCTCGCCCGGCTGCACGCCCGGCGCATCGAAGGCGATCGGCTTGCGCGGGTTGGCCCGCAGCCGGCCCGGGAGATCGGCCGGGATCTTGAGCGAGGAATCCCACAGCGAACGAGACGGCACCAGGCTGCGCACCCCGCCCCCGGCCACTGGCTCGGCGATGTCCCAGTAGCGTCCGGAATAGGCGCGCAGCGCCCGCTGGTCCGTGAGAGCCGGTGCCACCACGTCGCCGTCCTCGATGGTCGACCCCGAGATCAGGTTGTCGATCAGGTCCGAGAGGTTGGCGTCGAACCTGCGCAGTGCGGCCTGCTGGAACAGCAGGGCCAGCACGACCGCCGCGATGACCAGGGCCGCAAAGCTCCAGCCGACGGCCAGCAGGGCCAGCCGGCGGGCGAGCGAGGGACGGGTCAGGCCCGCCGGCAGCTTCACGAGCCGGCGCTCTCCGTGTCCACCTCGTCGGCGGGGCAGATGAGGCGATAGCCGAGACCGCGGACGGTCTCGATCCGGTCCGGCCCGATCTTCTTGCGCACCCGGCCGATGAACACTTCGATGGTGTTGGAATCGCGGTCGAAGTCCTGGTCGTACAGGTGCTCCACCAGCTCAGTGCGGCTGATCACCCGGCCCTGGTGCATGATCATGTAATGCAGCAGGCGGTATTCCAGAGAGGTGAGCCGCAGCGGCTCGCCGTTGACGCTGGCGCGCGCGGCGCGCGGATCCAGTCGCAGGCCCCCGCACGCCAGGTTCGGCGTCGCGTGACCGGCCGACCGGCGCAGCAGGGCGCGCAGGCGGGCCAGCAGCTCCTCGGTATGGAACGGCTTGGTCAGGTAGTCGTCGGCGCCGGCGTCGAAGCCGGCCACCTTCTCGCTCCAGGCCCCGCGGGCGGTCAGGATCAGAACCGGCGTGGTCATGTTCTCGCGCCGCCAGCGCTCCAGCACCGACACCCCGTCCACCTTGGGCAGGCCCAGATCGAGGATGATGGCGTCATAGGGTTCGGTCTCGCCCAGGAACTGGGCTTCCTCGCCGTCGGGGGCGTGATCGACCGCATAGCCGGCGTCGCCGAGCGCCAGCTTCAGCTGCCGCGACAGGTCCGGATCGTCTTCAACAAGCAGGATGCGCACGTCCGCGTCCCTTCCTTCCTCGAAATCTTAAAAGAGCTCAGCCGCCCTGGCGACCGATCACCTGGCCGGACTCGGCGTCGACGACGAAGACCACCACCCGGCCATTCTCCATCTGCCACTGGACATAGTAGGCGGGTCGGCCGCCGGCATCGCCCATGGTGCTGTTCAGGTGGCGGCCGGGATAGCGGGACGCAAGCATGCTCAGAACGCGCGACAGCGGCACCTGGCGCCGCGCCTGGTCCTGGCCGCCGCCGGTCAGCACCATCAGGCCGCGATCACGCGCCTCCGCGACGACGGGGGTCGTCACGGTCGCAGCGAGGACGGCGAGGGCGAAGAGGCGTTTCATGCAACCCGTCCTAGACGCAGGCGACTGAACCCGGCCTGAACGCCGGTATCAGGGTTCCTTAGCTTAAGCGCGGCGCTTGGGCGAATAGGGGCGCTTGGCCTTCTGTTCCTCGGCGAACGCTTCGAGCGCCGGATCGGCGCCTTCGGGCAGGGTGACCACCAGGCGGGCAAACAGGTCGCCGCGCTGGCCGCGCGCATCCGACAGGCCCCGGCCCTTGAGCCGCAGGCGCGTGCCGGTGTTGGCGCCCTTGGGCACCGAGACGTTTACCGGGCCGTCGGGCGTCGGCGCCTCGACCTTCCCGCCCAGCACGGCGTCGTAGAAGGTGACGGGCAGGTCCATGACCAGGGCGTCATCCTCCCGGCGGTACAGCGGGTGCGGCTTGATCGCGATCTCGATGAACGCATCGCCGGGGCCCGCACGGCCCGGCGAGCCTTGGCCCTTCAGTCGCAGCGTCTGGCCCGCCTGGGCGCCCTTGGGAATGGTGACGTCGATCGTGCGGCCGTCGGAGAAGGCGATGCGCTGCTTGCCCCCGCGGATCGCGTCCACGAGGTCGATCTCCAGCTTCGCGCGCACGTCGGCGCCGCGCTGGGAAAAGCCGCCGAAGCCGCCGCCAGCGCCGCCGGCGCGGCCGCCACGTCCACCGCCGCCGAACATCTCGCCCAGGATGTCGCCGAGGTCGGCGCCCTCGAAGGTCTCGGTCCGGAAGCCGCCGCCCCGTTGACCGAAGCCGCCGGGGCCGGGGCCGCCGCCCCACGGGCCGCCGCCGGGGAAGCCCTGGGCGGTCTCGCGGCCGTCGGCGTCGATCAGGCCGGCATCGAACTTCTTGCGCTTATCGGCGTCGCCGACGATGTCGAACGCCGCGCTCACCTTCTTGAACCGTTCCTCGGCCGCCTTGTTGCCGGGGTTAGTGTCGGGGTGGTTTTCCTTCGCGAGCTTACGAAAGGCCTTGCGGATTTCGTCCGCAGAGGCTGTCCGGGAAACGCCCAGCTCCTGATAGGGGTCGCGCGCCAAGCTCTTCAGAATCCTCGAAAGACCGTACCTAGGTTGTGAGTACTAGATTGGGCGGGCGGTTCCGTCACGCAAGCCGTCATGTGATAAAATTGCCACACCACGCCTGAGGGGCTTAAGGGCAGGCTGCTAAAGCCCGTCCCGCTCGGCCATGAGATCCCACGCCGCGAAGTCCAGGGCGTCCTCGGGATCGGCCAGCGCCGTCTCGTTGATGGTCTGGCCGCGTACCGAAATGCCCGCGCGATGCACGCTCTCCGGGTCGCCGGAGATCAGCGGATGCCATTCCGCCAAGTCCCGCCCCTCGTGCAGGCGGCGGTAGGCGCAGCTCTTGGGCATCCACTCCAGCGCCTCGATGTTGTGCGGCGTCAGCTTGATGCAGTCCGGCACATGCCTGTGCCGGTCGGCGTAGTTCGAGCAGCGGCAAGCGGCCGAATCGAAGAGCTTGCAGTGGACGCGGGTCGGGATGACCTCCCCCGTCACCTCGTCCTCGAAGCGCACCAGGCAGCAAAGCCCGCAGCCGTCGCACAGGCTCTCCCACTCGGCGACGGTCATCTGCTCGAGGGTCTTTCGCCGCCAGAAGGGTTCGCCCGTCATCGCGCGGATGTAGGCCCGACAGGCCGGCGACAGAAGCGCGAACTTGCGTCGCAGCCCGCAACCTCTATGTGGAGCGCCTCCATGAGAGCTCCGATCCTGGCCTTGAAGGAGGTCCGTCTGGCCGACGGGCCGGTGATGCTGTTCGACGGCGTGGACCTCGCGCTGGATGCGCGGACCCGCGCCTGCCTGGTCGGGCGCAACGGCGCGGGCAAGTCGACGCTGCTGCGTATTCTCGCCGGCCAGATCGAGCCGGACGCGGGCGAGCGCACCGTCACGCCCGGCACGACCATCGCCTACGTGCCGCAGGAGCCCGACATCACGGGCGCGACCGTGCTGGACCACGTCACCTCCGGCGGGGCGCCGGCGCACCAGGCCGAAGCGGCGCTGCAGGCGTTCGGCATGGACCCGGCGAAGACCGCCCAGGGCCTTTCGGGCGGCGAAACGCGCCGCGTCGCCCTGGCCAAGGCGTTCGCGGAAGACCCCGACGTCATCCTGCTGGACGAGCCCACCAACCACCTGGACATCCTGGCCATCGAGACCCTGGAGGCCGAGATCGCCGCTAGCCGGGCGGCCGCCCTGATCGTCAGCCACGACCGCGCCTTCCTCGAACGCGTGACCCAGCGGTGCTTCTGGCTGGAGCACCGGCTGGTGCGCCGCCTGGACGCCGGGTTCGCCGGCTTCGAGACCTGGGTCGAGAAGATCGAGGCTCAGCAGGCCGAGGAAGCCCGCCGCCAGGACAAGCTGCTCGAGCGCGAGCAGCACTGGATGGAGCGCGGCGTCACCGCCCGCCGGGCCCGTAACGAAGGCCGCCGCCGCCGCCTGCTGGCCCTGCGCGAAGCCAAGTCGGAGCGCCTGCGCGAGACCCGCGGCAGCCTCAACATCGGCCTCGATTCCTCGGGCGTCTCCGGCAAGCGCGTGGTGGAGGCCAAGGGCCTGTCCAAGGCGTTCGGCGACCGCGTGATCCTGAAGGGCTTCTCGACCCGCATCCTGCGCGGCGACCGCGTCGCCATCGTCGGCCCGAACGGCGCGGGCAAGACCACCATGGTCAAGCTGTTGCTGGGCGAGCTGGAGCCGGACGAGGGCTCGGTGAAGCTGGGCACGAACCTGACGGTCACCTACATCGACCAGGCCCGCGCGGCGCTCTCGCCGGAGATGACGCTGAAGGACGTGCTGACGCCACTGGGCGGCGATCAGGTCCTGGTGCGCGGCCAGCCGAAGCACGTGAACGCCTACGCCAAGGACTTCCTCTTCAAGGACAGCCAGCTTCGCCAGCCGGTGAAGAGCCTGTCGGGCGGCGAACGCAACCGCCTGCTCCTGGCCCGCGCCCTGGCCAACCCGGCCAACGTCATGGTGCTGGACGAGCCGACCAACGACCTCGACATGGACACCCTGGACCTGCTCGAGGACCTGCTGGCCGACTACGAGGGAACCCTCATTCTCGTCAGCCACGACCGCGACTTCATCGATCGGCTGGCCACCTCGACCATCGGCCTGGACGGATCCGGCCGTGCGGTGGAGACGCCTGGCGGCTGGCAGGATTTCATGCGGCAGAACCCGGGCTTCTTCGGCGCGGTGACCAAGATCGAGCCCCCCAAGACTGCGCCGAAGACGGCCGCGCCGCCCAAGGCGGCGTCCAAGCTCTCGTACAAGGATCAGCGGCGCCTTGCCGAGCTGGAGACCCTGATCGCCGACATGCCGGGCAAGATGGCCACGCTGGAGGCCGCCCTGGCCGATCCCAACCTCTATTCCCGCGATCCCGCCGGCTTCGACCGCTACAGCCGCGCGCTGGAGGCGGCGCGCGCGCAGCTCGCGGCCGCGGAGGAGGAGTGGCTCACCCTCGAGGAGCGTCGTGAGGCCCTGGAATCCGGGCGCTGATCGCTTTCCTGTGGACAGCTTTCGGCGTCTGATTCTCTTGTGGAATCGTCCCGCCGGTTAAGACTTATCAACCATCCTGACACAGCTTTTTGACAGGCTGCCCGCCCGCGGCGGCGTGGACCCGCTTGCGTCATAAAAGCTTCAGGCGCACCGTCTCCTTGCCGACAGGAACTGCGGCGCGGGTGGACGGAAAAACCGGCAACGGCGGACCCGAAGACCAGGCGGGCGGAGTGGCCGGTCCAAGGCAAGAAACCGGGGCAACCCGGGATCGAACCGGACGGTTGGTCATCGGCGGTCGAAGATGAAACGGGGCGACCCGGGACAGAATTGACGGTTGGCCTGGAAGGCGCAGATCCCCCAACGGATCTGTATGAGAGGGCGACGCTCCGGGCGACCGGAACGCCGCCCTCTTGCTATGTGGCATGCTCCCGACGGCGGCGCGTTGCGCGCCGGGGGAGGATGGCCCTACCTTCGCGGCGCTTCACGTCGAGGGTTTCCATGAGAGCTTTGCGCACCCTGGCCCTGGCGGCCGCCGCGTTGCTGGCCGCCTGTTCGCCGAAGGAGACGGCCAAGGCGCCATCCGCGGATGCGCCGGTGACCCTGCGCTTCGCCACCGACTGGCGGGCTCAGGCCGAGCACGGCGGCTTCTACCAGGCGCTGGCCTCCGGCGAGTACGCCAAGCGCGGCCTGAAGGTGGAGATCGTCCAGGGCGGGCCCGGCGTGAACGTGCCGCAGCTGCTGGCCTCGAACGCCGTGGAGCTGGGCATGGGCTCGAACAGCTTCATCGTCATGAACCTGGCCCAGGAGGGCGTGCCGGTGAAAGCCGTCGCCGCCTTCATGCAGAAGGACCCCCAGGTCCTGATCGCCCATCCGGGCGCCGGCGTGGACACGATCGCCGACCTGAAGGGCCGCCCGATCCTGCTGTCGGACGCCTCGGTGACCGCCTTCTGGGTCTGGCTCAAGGCCAAGTACGGCTTCGCCGACGACCAGGTCCGGAAATACACCTTCAACCCCGCGCCGTTCCTGGCCGACAAGCGCGCGGCCCAACAGGGCTATGTGACCAGCGAGCCCTACGTCATCGAGAAGCAGGCAGGCCTGAAGCCCAAGGTCTTCCTGCTCGCGGACGAAGGCTATCCCGGCTACGCCACCATGGTGCTGGCCACGGACGGCCTGATCGCGAAGAACCCGGCGGCGGTGAAGGCCTTCGTCGAGGCAAGCGCCAAGGGCTGGACCGACTACCTGACGGGCGACCCGTCGGCCGCCGACGCGCTGATCCGCAAGGACAATCCGGAGATGAGGCAGGACGTCCTGGACCAGGCCCGCGAGAAGATGCGGAGCTACGGCATCGTCAGTGGCGACCAGGGCGCGCCCGTGGGCTCCATGACCGACGCCCGCTGGAAGGCGTTCTACGACGTCGCCGCGGCCCAAGGCGTCTATCCCAAGACCCTGGACTACCGCCGCGCCTACACCCTGCAGTTCGTCCCGAAGTGAGCATCGTTCAGCTGACGGACGTCGAGGTCGACTACGACCGCGGCCGGGCGCTGGGGCCGCTCACCCTCGGCGTGGCGGCGGGCGAGACGGTGGCGCTGGTGGGCCCTTCCGGATGCGGGAAGTCGACGGCGCTGCGCCTGCTCGCCGGGCTTGAGGCGCCGAGCCGGGGCGACATCACCCGCACCACGGGTCGGGGCGAGACCGCCGTCGTCTTCCAGGCGCCGACGCTGGCGCCCTGGCTGTCCGCCCGGGCCAATGTCGCCATGCCGCTGGAGCTGGCCGGGGTGGCGAAAACAGAGGCGCATGAGCGCGCCGATGCGGCCCTGGCGCGCGTCGGCCTCGCCGGCGCCGAAGCGAAGCGGCCCGTCCAGCTTTCCGGCGGCATGGCCATGCGGGTGTCGCTCGCGCGGGCCCTGGTCAACGAACCGAGGCTCCTCCTGTTGGACGAGCCGTTCGCGGCGCTGGACGAGATCACCCGCCGCGCGCTCGCTGACGACGTACTGTCGCTGTGGGCGGCCTCGAAGCCAGCCATCGTCTTCGTCACCCACAATGTGGAGGAGGCGGTCTACATGGCCTCGCGCGTCGTGGTGCTGACGCGGGGGCCCGGCCGCATCGCCGCCGACTTCGCCGTCGCGGGGCCTATTCCGCGGCCGCCGCACTTCCGCGCCGAGGCGGACTTCCGCGCCACCTCCGAAGCGGTGTCCGCCGCCCTGGCCGAGGGGATCGCCGCGTGAGCCGCCTGGCGCCCGTCGTGCTCGCCGCGTTCCTCCTCGCCGCCTGGGAGATCGCCTGCCGGGCGCTGGACGTGCCGGCTTACTTCCTGCCCGCGCCCTCGGCCGTCGCCGTGGCGCTCTGGCGACACCTGCCGACACTGGTCGCGGCGGCGGGACACACCTTGTCCACTGCGGTCATCGCTCTGGTGATCGCCAGCCTCATCGCCCAGGGGCTGGCGATCCTGACGGCGCTGAGCGCCCTGCTCGACCGGGCCATCCGGCCCCTGGCCTCAGTGGTCCAGGTGACGCCGGTGGTGGCGATCGCGCCGCTGCTGCTGATCTGGGCAGGCCTGGACCATCCCGGGCGCGCTTTGGTCGCCCTGGCGGTGCTGGTGGCGTTCTTCCCGATCTTCTCCGGCGCGACGGCGGGCCTGCGGTCGGCGGACCCGGACCTGGAGCGGCTGTTCACCCTCTACGGCGCGGGCCGCTGGCAGCGGGTGACGCGGCTGCGGCTGCCCTCGGCCGTGCCGTTCCTGCTGGAAGGCCATAAGGTCGGCGCGGGCCTGGCCTTGATCGGCGCGGTGGTGGCCGAGTTCGGCGCCGGCTCGGGCAAGGTCCAGGGCCTGGCGTGGCAGATGCTTGACGCCGGCAACAAGCTTCAGACCGCGCGGATGATCGCCGCCCTGGTGGTGCTGGGCGCCATGGGCGTCGCCCTGCACGCGCTCCTTGAAGCGGTGGAGCGCGCGGGGCTCAGATGGTGGCGCGGCCGCTAGCTACTTGGCGGCCTGCTGCACGGGTTTCAGGTCGAAGCGAACCGGAACCCGGACCTTGGCGCCGACCGTGGGCATACCCTCGGCGCTCATCAGGCCCACCTGGAACTTGGGCGCCAGCGCCAGGACGGCCGGCCCGAAGCCCTGCCCCGCCGGCTCCTCGCGATCGACCTCGCAGCCGCTGAGCGAGCCGCCCGCCTGCACGTCGCAGACCAGGGTGACGCGGATGTTGTTCGGGCCACCCTCCTTGTGCGGCACGGCGGCCTGCATGTCGGTGACGCTGGGCAGGGCCGTCCACTGCGGGGTCTTCACCGTGACGACCCCGCCCTTGGCCAAGTCGGGCGAGAAGGTGACGGGGATCCGCACCTCCGTGTCCTTCGCGACGCCGCCGGCCTTCAGCGACTGTTGGGCGAGCTTGCGGGCGGCGGAGCCGAAGCCGTAGCCGCGGGGCGTCTCGCCGAGGATGTCGCAGGCCATCATCGCCCCGCCACGGCCGGCGGTGCACATCAGCTCGGCGGCGCCCCCGACGCCTTCGGCCTTGGCCTTGGCGGGATAGGCGGCCGCCATCTCGGCCGCGGTCGGGGCGGCGGTCCAGACCGTCTGGGCGGCTGCGGGCGCGGCGGCGCAGAGGGCGATCAGGCAAACAGCGGGCGCAATCGTGCGGGACATGGCGGCTCCTCCTCGGCGCGAGGATGCGCCGTCATGACAATCCTGAGAAGGCGCCCGACGTAACCTTGCGACGAACGGTTACCCCTGCGACCGCTCGTGCAGGTCGTGGAGGCGGTCGATGGCTTCGTTGGCCACAACGCTGAGCGAGCGCAGGCCGTGCTCGGCGAAGACGTCGAGGGCCGCGTCCAGGGCCATGAGGGCGGCGGCGCGCTCGCCGCGGTCCTTGCCGGTCATGCTCATGCGCGCCTCGTACAGCCGCGCCAGATGCAGTTGGGCCAGGGCCCAGCCGACCGGATCGCGGCGGGGCGAGAGGGCGGCAAGCTCGATCTTCATGGCCGCCTCAGCGGCGTCGAGGACGGCGGCGTCGCCGGTGAGCTCGGCGTTGCGGGCCAGGCAGAGGGCGCGGGCGCCGGCCGCCACGCCGCGCAGCGGCAGCGTCGGGGTTTCCTTCAGCACCAGGCCGGCGCGGTCGTAGCAGGCCACGGCGTGCTCGAAGGCCCGAGGATCGTTCGACGCTTCGCCCAGCGCCTGCAGCGCCTGGGCCAGGGCGACCTGGGTGCGGGCCCAGTCGAGCGGGCTGTGCTCGCGCGTCAGGCTGTCGAGGGCCAGGGCCAGGGCGCCGGCGCCGGCGGCCAGGGCGTCCACATCGCCGACCGCCTCGCCGCGCAGGGCCAGGGCCTGGCCGTGGGCGATCTTGGAGCGCGCCCAGGTGAGCGGCTCGTAGGCGGCGTCGAGGCGTTCGCCGGCGGTAGAGGCCTCGCGGGCGGCCATGTCGAGCAGGTCGCCGTCCTTCAGGCGCGCGCCCCAGCCGCAGAGCAGATCGGCGCGGATCAGGCGAGCTTCGGCAGCCAGCGCCCGAGCGGCGGTGACGCGCTTGGCGATGGCGTCCAGGGCGGCGATCGGCGGATTGAAGCGCTGGACGAAGGCGCGGGCCTCGACGGCGTCCATATGATCCAATTCGCGGCGACCCTCGATGGCCAGCAGGCCCACGTCGGCGAGCGGGGCGGCCAGACCACCCTTCACGTGGCCGCGGGCTTCGCGGAAGGCGACCTCGGCGGCCGCGTTCAGGCCCGGATCGCCGAAGATCTCGGCGCCCAGCAGGGCGCAGAAGGCCTGCTCGCAGCGGGCGCGGGCCCAGCCGTCGCGGCGATGGGCGGCTTCGAAGCCGGCGGCCGCGGTCTCGGCGCCGGCGGCGGCCTTGCGCAGGGCCACGGGATCGCCGGTGCGGCGGGCGACTTCGCGCCAGACGATGGCGGCCTCCAGCCGGCGGCGCGGCTTGTCCTTGGCGCTGATCCGGCCGGCGGCGATGTCGGCGGCCTTGGCCTCCTGGGCCAGCAGCGGCGAATCCAGTAGCTCAAGCAGCGAGGAGTCGCCGCCCGTAAGACCGTCGTTGGGCGCCTTGCCACGATCGCTGGCGAAGAAGCGCTTGAGTTCCCGACCCAACTCGAACATCGGCCCGCTCCGGCCTGTTGCGCGTCCCACGTTGGAACGTCCCTCACAGGCTTTGCTGGAACACAGCAAACCCGGAGCCGCGGGCTTTAACAAGTCATTAACTTGCGATGTATGGTTAACAACCGCGCTTTTTCACCACAGTAAAGCGCTGAAGTTCAACAGATTTACGCTTCCCGGTTGTTAACCATCGTTAACCGAAAAGGCTCGCCTGCTCGTCGGGGGCCAGGATCCGCCAGTCGCCGGGCGCCAGGTCGGGCGGCAGGTGCAGGCCGCCGATGCGGTCGCGATGCAGGGCTGTGACGTGGTTTCCGACCGCGGCGAACATGCGGCGGACCTGATGGTAGCGTCCCTCGGTGATGGTCAGCAGGGCGGTCTTCGGGCCGGTGGGTTCGAGGACCGCAGGCGCCAGGGGCTCGGTCTCCCCCTCCAGCATCAGGGTCCCGGCGGCGAAGACCTCGGCCTCCCCGCCCTCCAGCGGCCGGTCGAGGGTGGCGACGTAGCGCTTGGCCACGTGGCTCTTCGGCGAGATCACCCGGTGCAGGAACGGCCCGTCGTCGGTGATCAGCAGGAGGCCGGAGGTCTCCTTGTCGAGCCGGCCGATGGTGGAGAGCGCTGGCATCCGGGCGCGCCAGCGGGCGGGCAGCAGTTCGTAGACGCTGCGGCCGGCCTCCCGGTGCGAGCACACCACCCCCAGCGGCTTGTGCATAACGAGGGTCAGCGGCGCGGGCGGATCCACCGGCTTGCCGGCGATGGTCATCCGCTGGGGCAGGTCGGCGGCGATCGGGACCTTGGCGCCGGTATCCTTCAGGACCACGCCGTCCAGGACGATCTGGCCCTTGGCGACCAGCGCTCCGACCTCGCGGCGCGAGCCGTAGCCCAGGTTGGCGAGGAGGCGGTCCAGCCGCGCCATCGGCGTCTTGCTCATCGCCGCGCCTCGAAGATCTTATAGCCGCCGGCGTCGGCGCGGACCTGGGCGCTCTGGAAGGCGGCGGCCAGCGGCGCCTCGTAGGGCAGGTGCCGGTTGGCCACCAACCAGCAGACGCCGCCGGGCTTCAGCATGCCCGCGGCGGCGCGGATGAAGGCGACGCCCAGTTCCCGGTCCTCGGCACCGCCGTCGTGGAAGGGCGGGTTCATCACCACGAAGTCGAGGGCCGACAGCCGGTCGCCGAGGCTCCGGACATCCGCCCAGAGGACCGTGGCGCGCGCATCGTCCAGATTGTGCTCGGCGCAGGCCACCGCGCGGCGATCGATATCCACGCAGGTCAAGCCGGTCACCGCGGGCGAGGCCAGGATGCGCTGGGCCAGGAGGCCGATGCCGCAGCCGAGGTCGGCCCCGCGGCCCGCCAGCGCCGGCAGGATCTCGATCAGCGCCGCGCTGCCGGGATCGAGGCGGTCCCAGCTGAAGACGCCGGGCTGGGTCCAGGCTCCGAGCGACGGCGACACTCGCGGCGCGCCAGCAGCGATGGCCTCGGCGAGGCCGGTGGGCGTGGTCGGGCGGGTCACGCGGCAGAAGCGGTGATGGCGCCGGGCGTCTTCGACCACCGTGCAGCCGAAGCCCTCGAGCGTCTTCCTGAGGCGGGAGCCGCCCTTGTCCTTGGGGGCGAAGGCCTGCAGCGGCGCGCCGGGCTTCAGGACCCGCAGGGCCTGGGCGAGGACATGGTCGCGCTCCAGCACCCCTCCGGGCGCGAGGACCACAGCCTCGTCCACGCTGGCGTCGTCCAGGGCGGCCAGGTCCTGCGAGCCGACGATCAGCGGAGAGACCTGCACGGCGCCGGCCGGGACATCGACGAGGCCGGTGGCGGGAGCGCCGTAGAGGATGGCGGTCACGCCCTCACCTCCCCCCGATTGTCATCCCGGTTTCGCCGCAGGCGAAGACCGGGACCCCGATGTGATGAGATCGAAGGAACGCGGAGCGGGAGCCGCATCGCTCTAACGGCAGGCGCATCAGATCGGGGTCCCGGTCTTTCGCTCCGCGAAAACCGGGATGACAACCCAAGGGTATCGCGCGCGCCCGGCGTCACCCTTACGCCCGCTCCTTCGACCGCTCGAAGCGGACCTTGGGGTAGCGGTCGGCGGCGTAGCCGACGTCCCAGGAGCTCTTGGCGAGGAACACCGGCTGGTCGTCGATATCCGTGCCCATGGCCGAGCGGTGCTTGCCGATGAAATCTTCCAGGTCGGCCTTCTCGCCCAGGATCCAGCGGGCCTCGCCGAAGGGGCTGGGCTCGAAGATCACGTCCAGCTGATATTCCTCGCGCAGGCGGTCGGCCATGACCTCGAACTGGAGCTGGCCCACCGCGCCCACGATGAAGTCGGCGCCCAGGCTGGGGCGGAAGAGCTGGGTGACCCCCTCCTCCGCCAGGCTTTCGAGGGCCCGCTTCAGGTGCTTGGCCTTCAGCGGGTCCTTGACCCGGACCCGCTGCAGGATTTCGGGCGCGAAGTTGGGCAGGCCGGCGAAGCGGATCGCGCCGCTCTCCGACAGGCTGTCGCCCACCCGCAGCACGCCATGGTTCGGGATGCCGATCACGTCGCCGGCGTAGGCGTCCTCGGCCAGCTCCCGGTCAGAGGCGAAGAACATCATCGGGGCGTTCACGGAGAGCTGCTTGCCGGTGTTCTGGACCTTCAGCTTCATGCCGCGGCTGAACCTGCCCGAGCACAGCTTGAGGAAGGCGATCCGGTCGCGGTGGTTCGGGTCCATGTTGGCCTGGACCTTGAAAACGAAGCCGGTCACCTCACGGTCGCCAGGGGCGACGTGGATGTCCTCCGAGCCCTTGCGGGCGGCCACCGTCTTCGGCGGCGGGGCGTAGGCTCCCAGGCCCTCCAGCAGCTGGTCGACGCCGAAGTGGCGCAAGGCCGAGCCGAAGAAGACCGGCGTCATGTGCCCTTCCAGGAAGGCCTGGGGGTCGAAGGCCTTGAGGCCGCCCATGGCCAACTCGGCGTTCTCGCTGAGCTCCTCCTGCTCGTCGGGCTCCAGATAGCGGACCACGGCATTGCCCTTGAACGGGATGGCCGGCGGGTGGCCGTCGTCCTCGTCGGGCCCGCCGCCGCCCTTCTTCTGGAACGGCAGGAAGCGGTCGCGGCGCAGGTCCAGCATCCCCTTGAACCGTCCGCCGGAACCCGCGGGCCAATAGAGGGGCGAGGGATCGAGCGCGAGCTTGGAGGATACCTCGTCCAGCAGCTCGAACGGGTCCTGAGCCTCGCGGTCCATCTTGTTGATGAAGGTGACGATAGGGATGTCGCGCATCCGGCAGACCTCGAACAGCTTGAGGGTCTGCGGCTCGATGCCCTTGGCGGCGTCCAGCACCATGACCGCGGCGTCGGCGGCGGTCAGGGTGCGGTAGGTGTCTTCCGAGAAGTCCTCGTGGCCCGGGGTGTCCAGCAGGTTGAACATCAGGCCGTCGTGGTCGAACGTCATCACCGAGGCCGAGACGCTGATCCCGCGCTCGCGCTCGATCTTCATCCAGTCGGAGCGGGTGCGGCGGTTCTCGCCGCGGGCGCGCACGGCGCCGGCCGCCCGGATGGCGCCGCCAGCCAGCAGCAGGTTTTCGGTGAGCGTCGTCTTGCCGGCGTCGGGGTGGGAGATGATCGCGAAGGTGCGCCGGCGGGCGGCCTCGGCGGCGGGAGAGGTGCTCATGGCCGGCGCCTATCACGCGGGGGGCCGCGGCGGAAGCGAACACGGAGGCGCGGCAAGATCCGTCCAGCCGCCGACCGGCGTTCCGCGGCTGGGACGACGACCATGCGGCGTGTACTATGTCCGCACAACATCTCGGGGGAGATTTCAAAGATGGCTACGGTCGCCGAGGGTGCGCCGCCGGTCGGGGCGCGCGACGAGGGCTTCTTCCTGGGCGGCGCGATCGCGATGGCGGTGGTGCTCGTCGCCGGGTTTTCGCTGCAGCTGGCGATGGGGCGCTCGACCTTCGCCGCGCCGCCTCTGGTCCACGCCCATGCGGTGGTGTTCATGGGTTGGATCGGCATCTACGTCCTGCAGAACGTCTTCGTGGCCACGGGCCGGATGGAACTGCACCGCCGGCTCGGCTGGCTGGCGGCCGTCTGGATCGCGCCCATGCTCGTGCTGGGCTGGCTGGTGACGGTGGCCATGGTGCAACGGGGGCAGGTCCCGTTCTTCTTCCGGCCGCTGCAGTTCCTGGTCTTCGACCCGATGACGCTGATCACCTTCGCCGGGCTGACGGCGGCGGCGATCCGGCTGCGGCGGCGCACCGACTGGCACCGGCGGCTGCATTTCAGCGCCATGGCGCTGCTGCTGGGGCCTGGCCTCGGCCGGCTGCTGCCCATGCCGCTGCTGACGCCCTGGGCGTGGGAGGCGACGCTGGCCGTGTCGCTGGTCTTCCCGCTCGCCGGCATCGTCCGGGACCTTTGGCGCAACGGCCGTGTCCATCCGGCCTGGGGCTGGGGCCTGGCCGCCATGGCCGGGTGCCTGATCCTCACCGAGGCGATCACCTACAGCCCGGCGGGTGCGGCGCTGTACGAGGCGGTCACCGCCGGTTCGCCGGGCGCGTCCGTCGCGCCGCTCGACTTCCCTCCGCCGCCTGCGGGACCTCCGGCCTAAGCGCTGCGACGCCGCCGCGCGGGAGGCTTCAGCTCGGCGGACTTCGGCGTAGAGATCTTGGGCGCGGCGGCCAGGGCCTCGTCGGGCATCTCGATATCGATCTCCAGGGTCGAGACCTGATCGCCGCGGTCCAGCTTCACCAGGACCCGGTCGCGGTCGATGGGGATGTGGCGGGCGATGACCTCCAGGATCTCCTGCTTGAGAACGGCGGCTAGGTCCGCGCCGCCCGTGAGCGCGCGCTCGTGCGCCAGCAGGACCTGGAGCCGCTCCCGGGCCACGGGCGCCGAGGTCCGGTTTCGGGTGAAGAAGTTCAGAATGCTCATGCCGCCGCCCTCTTGCCGAAGAGGCGGGTCATGAGGCCCGGCTTTTCCGGGCGGGGCGTGCGGACCGGCAGCGTTTCGCCGAGGAGGCGGCGGGCGGCCTCATCATAGGCGCGGGCCGCGGGCGAGCCCGGATTGTGCAGGGTGATCGGGCAGCCGAGGTTCGAGGCGGTCAGGACGTCCGGACTTTCCTGGACGATGCCCAGGAGGGGGATGGCCAGGATTTCCAGGACGTCCTCCACCGTCATCATCTCGCCGCGGGCGGCGCGGGCGGCGTCGTAGCGGGTGAGCAGGAGCTGCTTGTCGATGCGGCCGCCAGCCTCGGCCAGGCGGGTCTTGGAATCCAGCATGCCGATGATGCGGTCGGAGTCGCGGACGGAGGAGACCTCGGGATTGGTCACTACCACGGCGGTGTCGGCGAAGCGCATGGCGAGGGTCGCGCCCTTCTCGATGCCGGCGGGGCTGTCGCAGATGATCCAGTCGAAGGTTTCGCGCAGCTCGTCGATCACCCGGCCGACGCCGTCCTCGGTGAGGGCGTCCTTGTCGCGGGTCTGGGAGGCGGGCAGCAGGGAGAGGTTCTCCAGCCGCTTGTCCCGGATCAGGGCCTGGGGCAGCTTTGCATCGCCCTGGACGACGTTGACGAGGTCGAAGACCACGCGCCGCTCGGCGCCCATCACGAGATCGAGGTTGCGCAGGCCGACGTCGAAGTCGACCACCACGACCTTGTGGCCGGCCCGGGCCAGGGACGCGCCCAGGGAGGCCGACGAGGTGGTCTTGCCCACCCCACCCTTTCCGGACGTCACGACGACGACGTTGGACATGCTGTCTCCTTCCCCAGGGTTGTTCAGTCGAGCGCCGCGAGCCGCAGGGCGCCGCGGTCGCAGCGGACCTGGACGGCCTGGCCGTGGAGGTCGGCGCCCCAGTGCTCGGCGGTGCGGTAGAGCTGGTCCACGCCCACCAGCTCGGCCTCGAGCTTGCGGCAGAAGATGCGGGCGCCCGCGGTCTTGAGGCCGGCGATGGCGCGGCCGCGGAGCGGGCCGTAGACGTGGATGGAGCCGCCCGCGATCACCTCCGCCCCCGAGGCGACCGAGCCGACGACGATGACGTCGCCCTCTTCGTAGACGATGGACTGGCCCGAGCGGACGGGGCGCTCGATCAGGAGGGATGTGGCCGGCGGCGGAGCCGTGGTGGCGGCGGGGCGCCCGGGGCGCCCGTCCAGGCTGACGTCGCGGCCATGAAGGCTGGTGGGCAGGTCGGCCCAGGGCGTACCAGCGAGCTGGGCGGCGGACGCCCCCTCGACCCCGACGATGCGCATGCCGCGGGCCGCGAGCCCCTCCATGGCCAGCGGCACGCCGTCGGCCCCGAGCACGTCGACAACCCCGGAGAGGTCGGCCACCACCGGGCGGTCGGCGAACAGGCCGGGCGCGCCGCTGAGCTGGCGGTCGAGGGCGGCGAACCAGTCGGCGAACGGCGTCTCCGGCGCCAGCACGAGCGCCATGAAGCTGCGGCCCCGAATCCGGACCCAGGGAAGCGGATTCGCCTCGCCGTCCATGGCGCCCTCCGACCAATGGCAAGGGCGCTGCGATCCGCGCCCCCTTCGGCCCTCGGACTCGGCGAGTCGTGAGGCGATCTTGCGGCCCGGCCAAGCCGCAGAAAAGCCGTCATGCGGCCAAGCTTGGCTCGGTCAGCCGCGCCGGATCTGCTCCATCGTGCACTGGGCCGGCGCCTTGTCCGGCCGCCAGCGGACCAGGCGGGTTCCATGCCGGAAACGCCCGCCGGTGACCTGGTCGTAGCGCACTTCGACGACCAGTTCCGGGGCCAGCGGGACCCATTGGGCGGTCCGTTCGGAGCTCCACCGGCTGGGCCCGCCGGGCGCGTCGCCGGTGAACCCCTCGCCCTTCAGCGCCAGCAGCTTGCGGGTGAGCGCCGGCCGCTCGGCGTGCTTGATCGTCGAGGTGAAGCCCACGTGATGCAGGCGCCCGGCCGCGTCGTAGAGGCCGAGCAGCAGAGAGCCGACCAGCTCGGTCCCCTCCGCGTAGCGGAAGCCGCCCACCACGCAGTCGGCCGCGCGGATCTTCTTGATCTTCAGCATGGCCCGCTCACCGGGGACGTAGGGGCCGTCCAGCCGCTTGGCGACCACGCCGTCGAGGGAGGAGCCCAGATCCTCCAGCCAGGCGGAGGCTTCCTCCCGCTTGGTCGAGCCGGGCGAAAGGCGCAGCGCCGAGGCTTTTCCGAACCGCTTGAACAGGGCCTCCAGGGCCTTGCGCCGTTCGGCGAGCGGCGCCTCCAGCAGGGGCGCGCCGCCAGCATCCATCAGGCAGTCGAACAGCATGAAGGCCGCCGGCTGCTCGGCCGCGAGCCTGCGGACGCGGCTCTCGGCGGGGTGCAGGCGCATCTGCAGGGCCTCGAAGGACGGCTCGCCCTCCACAGCGATGGTCAGTTCCCCGTCGAGGACGAAGCGGTCGACAGGCAGGGCGGCGAGCGCGGCCGCCATGTCGGGGAAGAAGCGGTTGAGCGGCTTGCCCGACTTGGCCTTCAGCAACACCTCGTCGCCGGCGCGGTAGGCCAGGCAGCGGAAGCCGTCCCACTTGGGCTCGAACCGCCAGCCGGCGTCGCGCGGGATCTCGTCGACAAGCTTCGCCTCCATCGGGGCGAGGTCGAGGGGGACGGGAAGATCGCGGAGCATGGGGCGTGAAGCCCCCAGCGTCAGGCGCGTTCCACAGGCTCCACCAGGAAATGGCGACCCTCGCGGTCCTCGATCTCCACCACCCAGAGGTCGGGGTCGATGCGCACGGCCCGCTCGATGTAGCGGTCGAGGTCCGGCTCCTCCCGCGAGGCAGCGGGCTCCATCCAGATGCGCTCCCCGTCGCCGCGGGTGGCTTCCGACAGCAGGCGGGCGGTGCCGTCGGTGCGGTTCAGCACCTTGACCAGCACCGCACCGGCCCGGGGATCGCCCTTGCGCGCCACAACAGCGAAGCCGCCGCCGATCTCGACGCGGCGGATGAGGGCGCCGACCCAGATGTCGGTGGAGAGCAGCATGGCTGGGACATTGCGGCGCAGGCCCGGCCCGTCAACCTTGGTTCAACACTACCCGCGTACAAGCGTCCGTTCAGACGGCCGAACCAAGGCCGCGCCAGATGGTGGACGCATGACGAGCACGCGCAGAAGCGCGAGGCCGGCGTCTCGGTGGATGGGGTTGATGGGGCTGGCGCTCGCCGCCGCGCCCGTCGCTGCGGCTGCGCAGCCGTCGGACCTGTTCTTCGAGCGCACGGTGATGACCGCGGCCGACGGACGCTGTCGCCTGTTCACGCCCGAGGTGTCCGCCGCGCTGGCCGCCGGCGCAGCCCAGGCGCGGGGCGCGGCCCTGCGCGCCGGCGTCGACCCCAGGACCCTGGCGTCCCGCGAGGCCGGCGCCCGCCGCTATGCCGCCCAGCTGAACTGCGCGAGCCCCCAGGTGCTGGCCGAGGCCGCCCGGGTGCAGCAGGCCTTCTCCGGCTATTCGCGGGTCACCCGCATGACCTATCCCGGCGACGTGGCCGACTGGCGCGCCGACCGTGGCAGCGGCCGCAACGCCCGCTGGCGGCTGGCCCAGGACGCGGCCTTTGGCGGCCATCGCATGACGTTCGGCCTCGCGGGCCGCGAGGGCGCCAACGCCCTCCTGGCGGTGGCCGATTTCGCCGACAGCCAGAGCCCCTATGCCGCGCGGCTGGTGCTGCGCGACACCGGCCGGACCATGGGCCCCTATCTCGACGCGCGGACCAAGAGCGCGCCGCTGAGCCGCAAGCTGCCGCCCCGCGGAGCCACCCGAACCTTCATGGCCGAAGCGCGCAGCGCGGCGGACGAGGGCCTGCTGCCCAAGGGCTCGGACGGGGGCTGGGCGTTCCGCTTCCCCGCCGCCGCCGCCCAGGCCCTGGCCGAGCTGGACCCGCGCGAGGCGATCGCGGTGGAATTCCTGTTCTCGGGCGAGCGGGTCCGCACCGCCTATGTGGAGGTCGGCGACTTCGCGGCCGGCCGCGCCTTCCTGCAGGTGGCTTCCCGCTAGCCCTTGCGGCGCAGGGGCTCTTCGAACGCGGCCGACAGCACGGGCATGCGGATGGTGACGGTCGTGCCCTCGCCCACCGCGCTTTCCACCGTCATGTCGCCGCCGTGCAGACGGGCGAAGGCGCGGACCAGGGACAGGCCGAGGCCGGACCCCGCGGCCCGCTGCTCGGCGTCGCCGGCCTGCTCGTAGGGGCGGCCGAGGCGGTGCAGGTCGTCCTGGGCGATGCCGACGCCGGTGTCGGCGACCACCAGCTCCAGCGTGTCGCCGGCGCCCTGGACGGTGACGGTGACCGAGCCGCCGCGGGGGGTGAACTTCAGCGCGTTGGAGATCAGGTTCAGGGCGATCTGCTTCACCGCCCGCTTGTCGGCGTCGGCGTAGAGCGGGCCGATGGGCAGGACGCCGCGCAGGTTGACCCCCGAACGGTCGGCCTGGCCGCGCATCAGGCGCAGGAAGGCAGAGACGGCGTCGCGGGCGTCGAAGGTCTCGATGCTGAGCTCGAACCGCTCGGCCTCGATCTTGGACATGTCGAGTACGTCGTTGATCAGTTCCAGGAGGTGCGTGCCGCTCTCGTGGATCAGTTCGGCGTATTCGGCGTAGCGGTCGCCCAGCGGTCCGAACAGGCGCTGCCGCATGATGTCGGAGAAGCCCATGATGGCGTTCAGCGGCGTGCGCAGCTCGTGGCTCATGTTGGCCAGGAAGCGGGACTTGCCGGCGTTCTGCTGCTCGGCCGTGACGCGTTCGGCCTCCAGGCGCCGTTCGCGCAGGGCCTGGTCGCGGGCGTCGCGGACCGCGGCCACCAGCCGGTCGGGGCGGGCGACGCGCAGGGAGATCTCCAGCGAGCCTTCGCCGTCGTCGGCGGGGATGACGTAGACGCTGGCCTTGCCGTCGCGGGCCGCGGTGTGGAGGGCGGCGGCGAGCAGGGGCAGGTCCTCGTCGGCCACCAGATGGCCGAGGCTGCGGGTGGCGAGGTGGTCCGGGGTCTGGCCGGCGATGGCGGCGCCGGCGGCGTGCAGCACACGGCCGCTGCGTTCCACCAGGGCCAGGAGCATCGGCTGGCCGTCCAGCAGGGCCAGGACCTGCTCGGCGCGCTCGCGGCGGCGGACGTCGCGCTGGGCGGCGCCCTGGAACCCGACGAGGCCGACGGCGAAGCCGAGGGCAACCGTGCCCAGCGACAGGAGGCCGAGCCAGGGCGCCAGGGCCGGCGCGGCGCTCGGCAGGGGCAGGAGCACGGCGTCCAGGGCCGACACGGCGGCGGCGGCCAGCGAGGCGGCGGGAGCAAGGCACCAGGCCGCCAGCGGACCGGCAGTCCCGCCGGTGAGGTGGCAGGCGGCGGCGCCCGCGGCGCCCCAGATCAGCACACTCGCCATCTGGCCCGGCCGGCCCATCAGCGACAGCAGCGCCCCCAGCATGGCGGCGAGGCCGCCGGCGGCCAGGGCCAGAAGCTCCGGACCGGGCGGAAGCATGCCCTGGACCGCCAGCCCGCCGGTGGTCGCGGCGACGGCGAGCGCCCAGCCGGCGTGCCACAGCAGGCCGGGCGCCGCATCGCTGCGGCGGCGCGCTCTCGTCGATGTGGCGCGGGCCCCGACCATGGCTCGTCTATGAACCCCCGTCAGGTTCGGAGGGCGAGCGTACCGGTCCCAGGGGATTCGCGCGAGGGCGCGCAAGCACCGTCTGTCGGCCGCAAGACTTTCGTAAGCGGCATCGGCCACCCTGCAGGCCCCGATCGACCAGGCGTATCGCCGTCACATGCCTCAAGTGGCCACTCCTTCCGCCGGTGCGAAACAACGCGCCCATGTCCGATACGAGGCGGCCATGGACGAACGGAAACGTTCGTTCCTGCGAATGGTCAGCCACGAACTGCGCACGCCTTTGAACTCCATCCTGGGGTTCTCGGAAATTCTCACTGCGGAACTGTACGGCCCCTTGGGAGCCTCGCAGTACAAGGAATATGCCGCGATCATCCACGGCAGCGGCCAGAAGCTGCTGAAACTTGTGAATCAGGTGCTGGAGATCGCCCGGCTGGAAGGCCGCACCATCGAATTCGACGCCGACCTCGAGCCCCTGGAGCCGGCCCTGGACGACGCGCTGACGGCCCTGAAGCCGGACCTGGCGGCGCGGCGGGTGAGCGTGGAGGTGTCCGGGCGCGGCGGCTTGCCCGCCGTCACCGCCGACGGCCGGGGCCTGCGCTCGGTGCTGACCCACCTCTTGCACAACGCCATCGTCTTCTCGCCCGAGGGGGGCTGCGTGCGCGTGAGCGTGGCGACCGACGGGACGAACGTGGAGATCGAGATCCGCGACGAGGGCGACGGCGTGGATCCCGCCGAGCTGCAGCGCCTCATGGCCCCCTTCGAGCAGGGCGAGAACGCCCTGATCCGCAAGACCGAGGGCGCGGGCCTGGGCCTGCCGATCGCCGACATGACCTGTGCGGCCATGGGCGGCCGGCTGCGGCTGGCCTCGGCGCCCGGCGAGGGGCTCACCGCGCAGGTGCGCCTGCCCGCCGGCTGATGGCGGTTGCCAGGGGGCGCTTGGCTCCCTAAGTCGCGCCCATGGCCATCGACGACGCGCTTGCCGAGCTCAAGGACGAGTTCGAGCTCCTGGGCGACTGGGAAGAGCGCTACCGCTATGTGATCGAGCTGGGCAAGGACCTGGCGCCTCTCTCCGACGGCGAGCGGACCGAGGCGAACAAGGTGCGCGGCTGCGCCAGCCAGGTGTGGCTGGTCACCGAGCCCGGCGCGGACGGGACCCTGGGGTTCCGCGGCGATTCCGACGCCCACATCGTGCGCGGCCTGATCGCCATCCTGCTGCGCCTCTACTCCGGCCGGGCCCCGGCCGAGATTCTGGCCTTCGACGCCAAGACGGCGTTCGAGCATCTGGGCCTCAGCGGTGCGCTGTCGTCGCAACGGTCGAACGGCCTGGCCTCGATGGTCGCCCGCATCCGCCGGGACGCGGAAATGTCTCAGGCCGCGTGAGGCCTACTGCCGGGTCAGGGCGCCCAGCAGGTCGAGCTCCAAGCGGTCGAAACCCTCGTTCGTGCCATGGATGCGTTCGTCGCGCTCGTCATGGCCGTCCAGGAAGGCGACCTGCTCGGTGAACGCCATCTTCGTGCCGCGCCCGCCGGGGTCGAACTCCACCGTGACCAAGGAGGCTGAGGTGCGCTGATCGCCCACCCGGTAGTCGTAGGCGTAGATGATCCGCTGGTCCGGCAGGATCTCGATGAACCGGGCCTCGACCAGGAAGACCGCGCCGTCCGGCCCAGTCATGCGGTTGATCTCCAGCCCGCCCGGCCGGAAGTCCAGGTGGTGCTCGCGGGTCATCTCAGGATGGCAGCCGGTCCAGCGCCGCTTGGCCTCGGGGTCCGCCCAGGCGCGGAAAACCTCGGCCGGCGAGGCGGCCATGTCGCGCACGATGGTGAAGCTGGTGTGGGCCACCGAACGGTCGGTCATTCGCCGTCTCCCTTGCCCCCGGTCTGGGCGAGATACCGCTCCAGGCGGTCGAACTGGGCGTTCAGCGCCGCCCTGCGGTCCGCGGCCCAATCCTCCACTCGGCTCAGCGCCGCCGGCGCGAGGCGGTAGGTGCGGACCCGGCCGGCCTTTTTGGACGTGACCAGCCCGCCCGCCTCCAGCACCGCCAGATGCTTCACCACCGACGGCAGGGCCATCGGCAGCGGCTGGGCCAGTTCGGACGCCGAAGCCGGACCACGGCTCAGCCTGTCGATCATCCCACGCCGGCTGGCGTCGGAGAGGGCGTGGAACAGGCGGTCGAGGCCGGCGTCGTCGAGCATGGCGCGAGCTTAGCCCGCCGGCGCCTCGCCGAGGAAGCGTGGCTCCAGCCGGTCGCGGAACGGATACATGTGGAACCACGGCCGGGCCTCGACCAGGACGCGGGCCACGGACGGACGGACGATCAGCCGCTCGAAATAGGCCGCGGTCGCGGGGTGCGCATCGGTGAACGGGGCGACGACGCGGCCATAGAAGAGCGCCGGGGCCGCGGCGCAGTCTGCCAGGCTGAACGAGGAGCCCACGGCCCACTCGCGGCCCGCCATGTGGGCTTCGACCTTGTCGTAGGCCGCGCGCAGCGCCTCGGCGTGCTCCGGAATGCGCTCCGGCTCTCCCCGGATGGTCGCCAGCACCGCCGCCCCCATCGGGGTGTGGACGTAGAGGTCGAAAACGCGGTCCCAGAGGCGGGCTTCGAGCCGCGCGTCCTCGTCCGCCGGCAGGAGCGGCTGCGGCCCCGGATGGTGGCGGTCGAGGTATTCCACGATGATCGAGGTCTCGAAAACGGTCCGCCCGCGCGCCGGATCCTCCAGCACCGGGATCTTGCCCCAGGGCGACAGGGCCATGAACCGCGCCCGGGCGGTCGGGTCGCCCAGGTCCACGTGGCGCATCTCGAACGCCGTTCCCGCCTCGTAGAGGGCGATCAGCACCTTGTGGCAGTAGGAGGACAGCGGGTGGGCATGAAGGATGGGGGTCATGGGGTCGCCAAACAGTTTCCAATTCAGCTAAGTGTTGCGCCGTAGGTTGGGCGACGCAAGCAAAACTTTCCAAGTCGGCTAAGTGTAGGCGCGATCAGGCGGCGGGGCGGATGCCGCTCTGCACGGCGCCGAGGCCCACGACGGCGTCGTAGCCCAGGATCATGTCGACCTCGGAGCCCCTGGTGGCCAGGGGCAGGCGGATCCAGATGAGCGAGAGGTGCGAGGCGCCGCGCCAGGCGAGGTTGTGGACGCCCACGCCCGGCCGGCGGTCGCGGACCACCCGGCCCAGCTCCTGGCGCCAGTATTCGGCGGCAGTGGTGTTGTAGATCTCGGAGAAGCGGCGGCCGGTGATCTCGCGGCCGTAGACGTTGTAGAGGCCGGTGCCGGCCAGGCGCACCCGGTAGTCGCCGCTCTCGCCCGGCGCCTCGATGAGGCTGACGGTGGGCAGCAGGCGCTTCATGTCGGCCGGGTCGAGCCGCTTGCGCGGCGGCACCGGGGCGTCGGCGCGCAGCGAGCTCCAGTAGGCGAACAGTTCCTCGTGCGCGCGGATCGCCGCAGCGGGGGGCGCCAAGTGAGCCGCCATCTTCAGTTACTCGAGCAACGGCTTGGATTCATGATGAATCATATATCGCCTGACCCGCGAATCGGCGGCAAGCGGGAAACGCGTTCCAGCCTGTAAAAATGGTTAACGGCGAGCCCGAAAGCAGAACGCCCGCCGGAGGCCGGCGGGCGTTCGAACATCGTCGGTCGCTGGAAGCCTAGCGCTTCTTGCGCGGCGCCTGGCGGCCGCCCTGGCCCAGGCCCATCTGCTTGGCCAAGTCCGAACGCGCCTTGGCGTAGTTCGGGGCGACCATGGGGTAGTCCTTCGGCAGGCCCCACTTGGCCCGGTATTCTTCAGGGCTCATGTTGTACTTGGTGCGCAGGTGCCGCTTCAGCGACTTGAACTTGCGGCCGTCCTCCAGGCACACGAGGTAATCCGGCGTGATCGAGCGGCGGATCGGAACCGCCGGCTCCTTCGGCGCGGCTTCGACGGTCTCGGTCCCCGAAGACACGCCCGCCAGCGCCCGGTGCACGCTCTGGATCAGCCCGGGAAGGTCCGCAGCCGCGACAGTGTTGTTGCCGACATAGGCGGAAACAATGTCCGCGGTCATCTCAATGACTTCCGACTTCTCGTCCATTTCTCTTGATTCCGAAGGTTGGGCGACAACAGCGCCGTGCAGCGATTCATTAGATCGGTGTGCCGTCATTATCCACATCGTCCGCTGCACACAACAGAGAAATAGAGCAACAGCGTCACGCGTATTACGAGAACAGAAGACCAGCGCACCCGAAAACAAGACCTGTGGCGCTGGTGGAGTTGGACGGTTCCACTACCTGCGAAGATGGACGTGCGGCCCGACATGCCTGTCCAGGTCAGAAAACGAAACGGCGCCCACGAGGGGGCGCCGCTGTGAAGATTGTTATGTGATCGTCGTTCAGCTGAAGGTGGGCGCCGTCCAGTGCGGCCAGATGTCGGGCATGTCCTTGGACACCTTGTCCGGATAGTTCGGAGGCCGCTTCTCGAGGAAGGACGTCACCCCCTCCTTTGCGTCGGCGGCGCGGCCGCGGGCCTGGATGGCGCGGCTGTCGGCCTTGTGGGCTTCCATCGGGTGGGTCGCGCCGGCCATGCGGTACATGAGCTGGCGGGTGACGGCGACCGACACCGGTGCCGTATTGTCCGCGATCTCGCGGGCGATGGCGCGGGCCGCCGGCAACAGGTCGTCGGGCGCATGGACCGATCGGACCAACCCGCCGTCCAGCGCTTCCTGGGCCGGGAAGATGCGGCCGGTGTAGCACCACTCCAGCGCCTGCTGCAGGCCGACCAGGCGGGGCAGGAACCAGGACGAGGCCGCCTCGGGGTTGATGCCGCGGCGCGCGAAGACGAAGCCGTAGCGGGCGGTGTCCGACGCAAGGCGAATGTCCATGGCCAGCTGCATGGTCACGCCGATGCCGACCGCCGCGCCGTTGCAGGCCGAGATCACCGGCTTCAGGGAATCGAAGATGCGCAGGGTGACCAGGCCGCCGCCGTCGCGGTGCACGCCACCTTCCTGGCGGGCCATCTGGTCCTCGCCGCCGCGCTTGTCGTAGTCGAAGGTGGCGGCGCCGGCCGACAGGTCGGCCCCGGCGCAGAACGCCCGGCCGGCGCCGGTGACGATCACGGCGCGGACGTTGTCGTCGCCGTCGGTCTCGTCGAAGGCGGCGATAAGGTCCTTCATCATCTGGGTGTTGAAGGCGTTCAGCTTGTCGGGCCGGTTCAGCGTGATCGTCGCCACGCCGTCCTCAACGGCGTAGAGCAGGGTCTCGAAGCTGGGCATGGGTCGTCTCTCCTCATCCTTGTTCGCCGCCAGTTCGGAGCGGTTGACGGATGGGAGGTCAAGGGGGCGTCGCGGGGAGGCTGTCGGAAGCGCGCCGGGCCCGATCTACTTCGGCGCCGGCTCGGCCACCTGCGCCGCGTCGGTCTGGTCGCCCTGGGCGACCTCCTCGACGATTTTCCGCGGGCAGATCTTCTTCTTGATGGTGCTGCCGACCACCGTCTCCTTGCGGCAGGCGAGCTTGGCCACCTTGGCGGGTGGGGCGCTGGGCGCGGCGGCGGTCGAGGCGGGTGCGGCGCTTTGGAAGAGGGCGGCAAGCAACAGGGCGACCATGGAACCTCCTGAAGGATCGGTGCGGTGAGCCTGATCGGCGAGGGGCCGCGTCGCGAGGGCCAAGCGTCACAAAGTGACGGGTGCGTCACACCTGACGCGTGTTCGGGCAGGCGGAGGCTCCATCGCCCGATCGGCGGGCGCCGGGACCACGCCCTCCTCGCCACGCCGCCCGCTTGACGCACCTGACGTCAGGTCTGCAACTCGGGTGCGCAGGGCGGCTCCAGACCGCCCGAGGGAGTGACACCATGCATCCGGCGACCCACGCCAAGACCCACCCTGACCGCGCCGCCTACATCATGGCGGGGTCCGGCGAGACCGTAACCTACAGGCACCTGGACGAGCGCTCGAACCAGGGGGCGCACCTGTTCCGCTCGCTGGGGCTGAAGCCGGGCGACGTCATCGCGCTCCTGATGGACAACAACCCCCGCTACTTCGAGATCGCCTGGGCGGCGCAGCGGTCGGGACTCTACTTCACCTGCATCTCGTCCAAGCTGACGGCGGGCGAGGTGGACTACATCGTCGGCGACTGCGGCGCGAAGGCGCTGATCACCTCGCCGGGCGTGGGGGCGGTGGTGGACGAGCTGCCGGGCGTGCTGAAGGGTGTGAAGCTCTACATGGTGGGCGACGCCCGGCCGCCCTACGAGAGCTTCGAGGCGGCGCGGGCGGCCTTTCCCACGACGCCGATCGCCGACCAGACCGCCGGCTCGGACATGCTGTATTCCAGCGGCACGACCGGTCGGCCGAAGGGCGTGAAGCCCGCCCTCACCGGCGCGGCCATCGACGAGCCCAACGCCCTGGTGATGATGACCCAGGGCCTGTTCGGCTTCCCCGAGGGCTGCACCTACATCTCGCCGGCCCCGCTCTATCACGCCGCGCCGCTGCGCTGGTGCATGAGCGTCCACAAGCTGGGCGGCACCGTGATCGTGATGGAGAAGTTCGACCCCGAGGCGGCGCTGGCCCTGATCGAGAAATACAAGGTCAATGTGGGCCAGTTCGTGCCGACCCACTTCGTGCGGATGCTGAAGCTGCCGGAGGAGGTGCGGAAGAAGTACGACGTCTCGTCGATGGTCTCGGCGGTGCACGCCGCCGCCCCCTGCCCCGTGCCGGTGAAGGAGCAGATGATCGCCTGGTGGGGCCCGGTGATCTACGAGTACTACGCCGGCACCGAAGGCAACGGGTTCTGCTTCATCAAGTCGGACGAGTGGCTGACCCACAAGGGATCCGTCGGGCGCGCCGTGCTGGGCGAGCTGCGGATCTGCGACGAGGAGGGCGAGCCCCTGCCGCCGCGCACCGAGGGCGTGGTCCACTTCGCCAACGGCCCGCCGCTCAGCTACCACAACGCCCCGGAGAAGATCGCCGAGGGCACCAACAAGCACGGCTGGACCACCCTGGGCGACGTGGGCTGGATGGACGAGGAGGGCTACCTCTACCTCACCGACCGCAAGAGCTTCATGATCATCTCGGGCGGGGTGAACATCTATCCGCAGGAGATCGAGAACCTGCTGATCGGGCATCCCAAGGTCGCGGACGCCGCCGTGGTGGGCGCCCCGGACGAGGAGATGGGCGAGAAGGTGGTGGCGGTGATCCAGCCCATGGACTGGGCCGACGCCGGCGACGAGTTGCGCAACGAACTGATGGCCTATGCGCGCCAGAATCTCAGCCACGTGAAGTCCCCGCGGATGCTGGACTTCATGCAGGAGCTGCCGCGCCACCCCACCGGCAAGCTCTACAAGCGCCTGATCCGGGACGCCTACTGGGGCAAGGAAGGCTCCAAGATCGTGTGAAGCGGCGTCGCGCTTGGCGCCCCGGTTGCAACCTCGTCCCCTTGTGGAGAGGGCGCTGTGCGGAAATCGCACAGTGGCCGGCAGTGGGGATTTGGCGATGACGTTCAGCAAGATGGTGGCGGCCCTGGCGTTCGGCGCGAGCCTGGCGGTCTCGGCGACGGCGGCGCAGGCGGAGACGGTGATCCTGGACGTGGGGTCGATGGACCATGCGCGGACGGTGCGGATCGCGGGCCTGGGCAGCGTCTATGCCGCTCCGATGCAATTCAAGGCCAACTATGGCGGCCAGGCCGTCAGCCTGCTGGCCTGGTGCGTGGACGTCTATCACCAGATCACGACGGCCAACTACGCGCCGGACCTGACCTATACAGACACCAACACCCTCAGCACCGACTTCAACGGCAAGCCGCTGGACGAGGGCGACGTGCTGAAGATCGGCCTCTTGGCCAACTACGGCCAGTCGCTGTTCGACGAGGCGCCCGTGGCCCCGGCCGCCTTCACCGAGAAGGCGCCGAAGCGCAGCGACTTCCCCCCCGGCTCGGCTGGAACCGCGGCGTACAACGCGGCCAAGAGCGGCTACGACTCGCGCAAGGCCGCCTACAACCAGGCCCTGGCCGACTACAACGCGGCCGCCAACGCGCGCTACATGCGCCTGTCCGCCGTGCAGAGCGCCATCTGGCAGGTGGCGTCGAACCGCGACGTGACCTCGACCAACGGCGACAGCGCGTTCGACCTGCTGGTGGACAACCTGTCGGGTTCGCACCTCACCGACTACTTCATCGGCGGCAACGGGCAGTTCAACTACGGCATTACCCTGATCACACCCGTGCAGCAGTACGGCGGCAAGTACGGCACGACGCCGCTGAAGCTGACGCAGTCGTTCGTGTTCGCCACGGGCGCGGTGCCGGAACCCTCGACCTGGGCCCTGCTGATCCTGGGCTTCGGGACCGCCGGCGCCATGCTGCGCCGCCAGCGCCGGCTGGGCGCGCTGGCGATCTGAGCCGGGAAGTGGGCGCCCGCTGACGTCGCGGGCGCCTTGCCCTGATCCGAACAGGTGTTAGAGGCTCTGGGGAACGCAAACCCGAGGGAGCCAAGCGAATGAACCCGGTCGAGATCAAGGACCTGCCAGGACTGGTGGGTCAGGAAGTGGGCGTGTCGGACTGGGTCGAGATCACCCAGGAGCGCGTGAACCAGTTCGCCGAGGCCACCGGCGACCACCAGTGGATCCACGTGGACGTCGAGCGCGCCACGCGCGAGATCGGCGGCCCGATCGCCCACGGCTTTCTCACCCTGTCGCTGATCCCGTTCCTGGGCCAGGGCATGCTGCCGGTGAAGGGCGTGACCCGCGGCATCAACTACGGCTCGGACAAGGTCCGCTTCATCAACATGGTGCGCGTCGGCAAGCGCGTGCGGATGCGCCAGAAGCTGATCGGCGCCGAGCCCAAGGCCGGCGGCATGCAGATCAAGAACGAGTGCACCATCGAGATCGAAGGCGAGGCCAAGCCCGCTTGCATCGCCGAGACGATCTCGGTGCTCTACGGGGCCTGAGCCGGCCTCGTCCGGGGCGGTGCGCCGCCCCGGACAGCGGCGCAAAGAAAAAGGCCCCGGCGTCGCCGGGGCCTTGTCTTCCTGTCGGACGCGGCAGCCGTCAGGCGGCGGCGAAGCGGCGGCGGCGGATCATGGCGCCGGCGCCGCCGAAGCCCATGATCATCAGGGCCCAGGTGGTGGGCTCGGGAACCGCGGCGGTGGTGACGTAGACGCGGTCGATCAGCACATCGACGGCCGGATAGCCATTGGCCTTGAAGGTGAAGGTGCTGGGCACATTGGGCTGGGCCGGGTTCACGTAGACCTTGGCCGAATAGTGGGTCCAGACCTGGGGCGCGCCGGCGCCCGACTTCAGCAGAACGGGCGACCAGGTGTAGGTGCCGACGGTCGCCGTGAAGGTGGCGTCGTTCGGGTTGTTGTAGCCGTTCAGCGGGAGGTAGGCGTCGAAGCCGACCTCGTACCAGCCGGCGGCGAGCGCGATGGACTGCGAGAGCGTCTCGTCCGGCACGTCCGAGGAGAAGTAGGCCGCATAGCCGCCGCCGTCCCCGGCGAACGGGCCAGGCGCGTTGTCGGCGGGAACGCCTTCGCCGAACGCGCCATTCGGATAGCCGCGTCCGATCCCGTCGGTGGCGATCACGACCGTCGGCGAATAGCCCTGGCCGGCGCCCGTCGAGGTGAGCGTCCAGCCCGTGAGGCCGCTCTCGAAGCTGCCGTTGGTCAGCAGGTTGGTGGCCGCATTCGCACTGCCGGCGAAGGCCAGGCCCGCCGCGGCTGCGGCGACGGCAAGCATCTTCATCAGAGATCCCCCTAGAATTTCCCCGAGCGGTGAGGCTCGTCCACGGCCTCTAAGACATATCGTTGTTCGGACAACGAGATTCTCCCCACGCGGGAGTGGAGCCCCCGGCGATTTCGGAAGAGGCGCGATGACGATCAGTTGCGGGCGGCTTCTTCCGCGGACGCCGTCCGGCCGCCGCTGACGGCGGTCATGCCCTCGGCGACGGTGGCCGGCGCCAGCGGGTTCTGCAGCAGGGCCAGCGTCTCGCGCACATATTTGGCGTGGGTGACGATGCCGATCTCCAGACGTTCGCTGTTGAGCTCCACCTGCTGGGTCAGGAGGCCGGCGATGAAGCCGGTGTCGCCGCCCGGCTTGTCGGCCACTTGGGTCATGCCGTCGGACTTCACCGGATGGCTGACGAACACCGGGCCGCCCGAGTTGCCCGGGAACACCGAGAAATCGAGCAGGAAAGTCGGGAAGATCCTGGCCGGCGCCACCGGATAGGAGGCCACCTTGCCCGAGCGCAGGATCGGGAAGCCCGCCGAATTGGCCGACAGGCCGCGCGGGAACCCCAGGGCCATCATCTCGTCGCCGGCGCTGACCCGTTCCTTGTCGAAGGTGTCGTCGGCCGCCAGATAATTCACCGGCAGGGCCGCGCGGGCGAATTCCGGCGGCGCCTTGATCGAGATGGCGGCCACGTCGCGGCTGGGGTGGTGGGTCCACAGTTCGCCGCCGTCCTTGTCGCGGATCTTCACCTGCTGGGGCGAATAGCTCCACGAGCCGTCGGCGTTGGCGATGCGGTAGCCGATGCGGGCGGTGGCGCCCGGCATCTTCTGGAGCACGTGATTGGCGGTCACCAGCACGGTGCGCGGCTGGCCGTCCGGGCCCGGCGCGGAGATCAGGAAGCCCGTCCCCACCGTACGCGTCCCGTCGCCGAGCGGTTGCTCAAGCTGAACAGTCGCGTGGATCAGCTCAACAGCAAGATCCATGACCATGATGGTTTCCTAAACTCGATGCTGCACTCGCGTCTTTGATGCGCGATGTGGATGCATAAGTAGTGAATCACGGAAAGCGGTCGGCCAACAAGTCGCCACAATCGCCTGCGGTCGAAGGTCGCGCGCGCTGACGCACAGGCGCCACAGGTCTCCGCGCTTGAGTACGCCGGGCCGGCGTCGCATCTAGCGGCCATGAGCCTTCCCAAGCCCCCCGTCGCCGCCAAGGCGTCCCACCGCATCGAACAGCTGGGCCGCGTCCGCGTGGACGACTACGCCTGGATGAAGGACGACAACTGGCAGCAGGTGCTGCGCGACCCCAAGGCCCTGCGCGCCGACGTGCGCCAGCACCTGGAGGCCGAGAACGCCTACACCAAGGCGGTGCTGGCTGAGACCGAGGCGCTGCAGGCGGCGCTGTTCGCCGAGATGAAGGGCCGGATCAAGGAAGACGACAGCTCCGTCCCCACGCCCGACGGGCCCTGGGACTACTATTCCCGCTACGCCATGGGCGCGGAGCATCCGATCCATGCGCGGCGGCCGCGGGGCCGGGAGGACGGCGAGGAGATCCTGCTGGACGAAGACGCCCTCTCCAAAGGCAAGGCCTACTTCCACGTGGGCGGCGCGAGCCACAGCCCCGACCACGGGCTATATGGCTGGGCCGCCGACGAGCAGGGCTCGGAGTACTACCAGATCCGGGTGAAGGACCTGGCCACCGGCCAGGAGGTTGGGCCGCCCATCGAGAGCGCCTATGGCGACTTCTGCTTTTCGCCCGACAGCGCGTGGATCTTCTGGATCTGGCGCGACGAGAACGCCCGTCCCGCAAAGGTCTTCCGCCGTCCCGCCAGGGGCGGCGAGGATACGCTGGTCTATGAGGAAGCCGACGACGGCATGTTCCTGGGCGTGGGCGTGGCGGCGGACCACAGCCACGTCCTGATCCATGTGGGCAACCAGGAGACGACCGAGATCTGGCTGATCCCGGCGGCCGATCCGACCGCCGCGCCGGTGGTGGCCGAGCCTCGCCGCGTGGGGGTGAAGTACGGCGTCGACCACTGGACAGACCGTTGGGTGATCCGCACCAACGACGACGGGGCGGTCGACTTCAAGCTGTGCGTCTCCGACGCCGCGGTTCCCGCCAAGGCCACCTGGCGCGACTGGATCGCCCACCAGCCGGGCCGCTACATCACCGGCTTTGCGGCCTATGCCGGCCATCTGGTGCGCGCCGAGCGGGTGGACGCCCTGGACCGGCTGGTGGTCACCGCCCGCGACGGCGGCGAGCATGTGGTGGCGTTCGACGAGGAGGCTTACGCCCTCAACCTGGAGGGCGGCTACGAGTATGAGGCGACGCTGTCCCGCTTCGTCTACCAGTCGCCGACGACGCCGCGGCAGTGGTTCGACTACGACCTCGCCAGCCGCGCGCGCACCCTGCGCAAGACCCAGGAGATCCCCTCCGGCCACGACCCCTCGCGCTATGTGGCGCGGCGGCTCTACGCCCGCGCGGCGGACGGCGCCGAGGTTCCGATCACGCTGCTGATGCTGAAGGAGACGCCGCAGGACGGCTCGGCGCCGGTGCTGCTGTACGGCTACGGCAGTTACGGGCACGCCATGGAGCCCAGCTTCTCGATCCGCAACCTCAGCCTGGTGGACCGGGGCTGGATCTGGGCCACGGCGCACATCCGCGGCGGCTCGGACAAGGGCTGGGGCTGGTTCCTGGACGGTCGCAAGGAGAAGAAGCCCAACACCTTCACCGACTTCATCGCCTGCGCCGAGCACCTCGTCGGCGAGGGCTACGCATCGAAGGGCCGGATCGCGGCCTATGGCGGTTCCGCCGGCGGGATGCTTATGGGCGCGGTAGCCAACCTGCGGCCCGACCTTTGGGGCGCGATCATCGCCGCGGTGCCGTTCGTGGACGTGCTGAATACCATGAGCGACACCACCCTGCCCCTCACCCCGCCCGAATGGCCGGAGTGGGGCAACCCGATCGAGGACGCCGCGGCCTACGACCTGATCGCCAGCTACAGCCCCTACGACCAGGTGGGCGCGAAGGCCTATCCGCCGATCCTCGCCACGGGCGGCCTGTCGGATCCGCGCGTGACCTACTGGGAGCCGGCGAAGTGGGTGGCCAAGCTGCGTGAATCCACGACAGGCGACGCCCCGATCCTGCTCAAGATCAACATGGAGGCGGGGCACGGCGGCGCGTCCGGCCGTTTCGACTTCCTGAAGGAGGTCGCCCTGGACTACGCGTTCGCGGTCTGGGCGCTGGAGAAGGGGTGGACGCGGTGATCATCCGGGCGGCGGAGGCGGGCGACGCGCAGGCGCTGGCGGCCATCTACGGCCACCACGTGCTGCATGGCTTCGGCACGTTCGAGATCGAGCCGCCGGACGCCGCGTGGATGGAGGGCCGTCGGCGGGAAATCCAGGGTTACGGCCTGCCTTTCTTCGTGGCCGAGGACGGCGGGCGGGTGCTGGGCTATGCCTACGCCGGCCCCTTCCGCCCGCGGCCGGGATACCGCTTCACCGCCGAGGACAGTGTCTATGTGGCGCCGGACGCGGTGGGCCGGGGCGTCGGACGCGCGGTGCTGTCGCGGGTCATGGACGCCTGCGAGGCGTTCGGCCTGCGACAGGTCGTGGCGGTGATCGGCGACAGCGGCAACGCGGCGTCCATCGGCCTGCACCGCGCGCTGGGGTTCGAAGACGCCGGCGTCGGACGCAGCTTCGGGTTCAAGCACGGGCGATGGGTCGATATCGTCTGGATGCAGAAGTCGCTGAACGGCGGAGATGAAACGGCGCCGACCGGACCCGGTATCAAATTGTCGGGTAGCTGACCGAAGTCGTCGCCCCAACAGTGAAAGGTGTCGTGGGAATTCGCCCGAAAAGCGAACTTCCCTGCATGTACCTACCCTTATGTAGTTGTACGTAATTGCTTAGCTCGCAATTTTTCCGCACAACACGTTTGTCGGAACGGGGCCGACACGGAATGTAGAATACATGCTCAGGTTGTGGACGGGAAATCGCACAACCGGGATGGCGCGTTCGAACCCTGGCCTCCTGTTCCTCAGGGGCCAGCTTCTGGCGGTAGGCGTTTCGGCGGCCACGCTGGCCGCGCTCTTTGCCCTGCGCCCGATGTTCAGCCACTCGGTCTATCTGTTCGGCGCGCCGGTCCTGCTGGTCTGCGCGGCGTATGGCGGCGCCTGGCCGTCGCTGACGGCGGCGCTGCTGATGACGGCGGGCGGCGTCTACCTCGAAAGCCTGACGGACCTGACGCTGCCGGAGCGGATCGCCAGGGCCGGCCTCTTTCTGACCCTCGGCCTGGGGATCGCCGGCTGGGTCCGCTCGCTGATGGCCCAGCGGCTGGCGGCAGCCGAGATCATCGCCGACCAGGCCGAGCGCGAGGAATTGCTGCAGGCCAGCCTGGAGATCGTCGCCGACGCCCTGGTGCTGATCGACGACCGCGGCGTCATCCAGAGCTTCAGCCACCCCGCCGAACGCCTCTTCGGCTGGAACGATCACGAGGTCATCGGCCAGAACGTCAGCCGGCTGATGCCCCCGGGCGAAGACGGCGCCCTCACCGGCGACGGCGCCGCGGGTGACGGCGCCGACGTGAGCGGCAGCTACCGAAAGCTGACCGGCCTCAGGAAGGACGGAGCCACCTTCCCGATGGAGGTCCGCATCGGCGAGGTGACCATCGCCTCGCGCCGCCTGCTGACCATGGTGGTGCGCGACATGACCTCGATCCAGGAGGCCGAGCGCCGGTCCGAGGAACTGCGCGAACAGCTCACCCAGGTCTGGAGCGCAAACTCCATGGGCGAGATGGCGTCGGTGCTCGCTCACGAACTCAACCAACCGTTGTCGGCCGTGGCGAACTACCTGCGCGCGGCGCGCAACCTGATCGCCCGGTTGGAGCTGGACGACGACGATCTGATCGACGCCGTGGCTCGGGCCGGCGACCAGGCCGTGCGCGCCGGCGAGATCATCCGCACCATGCGCGACCTGGCCAATCGTGGCGGCACGCTGCAGAAGCCCGAGAGCCTGTCCGGGATCATCGGCGAGGTCGACTTCATCATCGCCCTGATGGCGCGCGATGCGAACGTCCGGCTGGTCTACGATCTCTACAAGGGCGACGACACGGTGATCGCCGATCGCATCCAGATTCAACAGCTGGTCGTCAATCTTGCGCGCAACGCAATTGAAGCTGTGACCAAGTACCCGAACCGCCAGATCAACATCTCGACCCGATTGGAACCTGAGGACAAGTTGGTCACGACTGTCGAGGACAGTGGTCCGGGAATCGACGAAAGCGTGATGGACCGACTCTTTCAGCCGCTGGCCAGCACAAAGCCGGAAGGCATGGGGCTAGGCCTCTCGATTTCCAGTGCTATAGTCGAAAATCACAGGGGACGGATCTGGGTCGAACCCAGCCGCCTTGGTGGCGCCGCTTTTAGTTTTGTTCTGGCGCGGGCAGGGGACGATGGCGAGCGGAGCGGCGGATCGAACGGTGTTCGTCGTCGATGATGACGACGCAGCTCGCGATTCACTGCTCATGCTTCTGAAGTCGGACGGCCTGCCCGTCCGCGGCTTCGCCTCCGCCCACGACTTCCTCGCCACCTTCGACCCCGCCGCGCGGGGGTGCATCATCACCGATCTGCGCATGCCCAGCATGGATGGGATCGAGCTGATCCGGGCGCTGAAAGGGATCGGCTGCATACTACCGGTGATAGTAATCACCGGGCACGCGGACGTCAGCCGGGCCGTGGACGCCATGAAGGCCGGCGCCGTCGACTTCATCGAGAAGCCCTACGAGAGCGAGGTGATCCTCAAGGCGGTCCGGCACTGCCTGGAGGAAAACGACGCGGCGGTGGACGCCGGGGCGGCGCGCACGCGCATCCTGCGCCGGCTGGAAAGCCTGACCCCTCGCGAGCGCCAGGTCCTGGACCTGATCGTGGACGGCGCCAGCAACAAGGTGATCGCCGCCACGCTGACCATCAGCCCGCGCACGGTCGAGATCTATCGCGCCAACGTCATGTCGAAGATGCGCGCCGAGAGCCTGTCCGACCTCATCCGCTCGACCATCACCGCCGGGGCGGCGTAGCGCCTACGCCCGCGGCAGATAGATGGTGGCGGTGGTCCCGCGGCCGGGTTGCGAGACCAGGCGCAGAGCGCCGCCGGCGCGGCGGGCGAAGTCACGGACGCCAGCCAGGCCCAGGCCCGTGCCGCCGCGGCCTGCGCGGGTGGTGAAATAGGGCTCGGTCGCGCGCGCCAGCACCTCGGGCGACATGCCGACGCCGGGATCGGTGACCGAGAGCGCCACGTAGTCGCCGGGGTCGACATCGAGGGTTGCGGCGGCCTCGCCGTCGAGACGCGCGGGCGCCGCGGCGATCTGCACGGCGCCGCCGGCCGGCATCGCGTGACCGGCGTTGACGCAGAGGTTCAGGAGCGCGGACTCCAGCCCGCCCCGCTCGGCGCGGCAGGACAGCGCCTGAGGCTGGGCCATCGCCACGACGGTCACGCCGGGCCGCGTCGAGACCTGGGCCAGGCGGGCCGTGGTCAGGGCCACCTCGGCGGCGTCGACCGCCACGGGTTCCGCCGCGTCGGGACGCGACAGCTCGACCATGCGGGCCAGCAGATCCGCGCCCTTTTCGGCGGCCTCCTGGCTGATGCGAGCCAGTTCGTAGCCATCCGAACCCGGTGGCAGCTGGGCGGCCAGCGCCTCGTTCGCCGCCAGGATCACGCCAAGCAGGTTGTTGAAGTCGTGGGCCAGCACGCCGGCTTGGCGGTGCAGCGCCTCAAGGCGCGGGTCGCCGCCGCGGGCTTCGCTTCGGCGGACCGGGCGCTTGACCTGGCGGCGGGCCGCCTGCGCGCCCGCGCGGTTCGCCAGCCGGGCGCCCTGCCCCGTGGAAGCCTTGAAACCGTCGGTGCTCATGGCGCGCCGCGATCCTGCCTCATCCATGGCCAAAATGTGGCCGAGCGAATCAAGAGCACACAGCTGGGCCGCAGGCATCCCGAGGTCTCTACCTAGGTACTCCTACGTAGCGGCGGCTTGCCGCGGCTGGTGCGCATCGGAACGGCCGACCCCGGGAGGTCCGGCCGCTCCGTCAACCTGGGGAACCGGTGTTTAGGCCGCCAGGGCCTGCGGCTTGGCGTCGGTCTTGGCGTCGCGCAGCATGTAGCCGCCGCCCCAGACCGTCTCGATCTGGCTGTCGCCGCCGGCCACCGCCGCGATCTTCTTGCGCAGCTTGCAGATGAAGACGTCGATGATCTTGATCTCGGGCTCGCTCATGCCGTTGTAGAGGTGGTTCAGGCAGGCTTCCTTGGTGAGGACCGTGTTCTTCCTGAGCGAGAGCAGCTCCAGCATCTTGTACTCGCTGGGCGTCAGGTGGATCGGCTGTCCCGCGACCTCGGCGCTGCGGGTGTTGAGGTTCAGGGCGATCAGGCCGGTGCGGATAATCGAGTCCGTATGGCCGCGCGAGCGGCGCACCACGGCGTTGATGCGCGCGGTCAGCTCGGACTTGTGGAACGGCTTGGTCATGTAGTCGTCCGCGCCGGCGGCTAGGCTGGCGACCTTGGTCTCCACATCGGTTGTTCCCGACAGGATGATGATCGGCGTGGCGTTCTTCTTCTGCCGCAGCTCGCGCAGAGCCTCGATGCCGGTGATGTCCTCCAGGTCGATGTCCATGAGGACGGCGTCGTATTCGTAGATCTCGGCCAGTTCGACGGCCTCCTCGCCGGAGGCCGTCATCGAGACGGTGTGGCCCTCGGCGCCAAGGATGAGCTTCACGCTCTTGGCCGTGGCTTCGTTGTCTTCCACCAGAAGGATGTGCATCGGATCTAACCCCTGAGATCTGTCGCGTTGACGGTTGGCTTGGCGATGACGGACTTGGAAATCTTCATGAGCTCGGACATGCGGAAGGGCTTGGCCAGCACCTCGTCCGCGCCCAGGTGCCGGGCCCAGCTCAGGTAGTCGGCGCCCCGCGCCCGACCGGCGCCCGAGATCGCGATCACCTTCGGTGGGCGCGCGCCCTGCTTGATCGCCCTGATGGCGCCGATGCCCTCGATGTCGGGCATGACGATGTCGGTCACCACTAGGTCCGGCCTGTGGGCGCCGGCCATGCGGATGCCGGCTCGCCCATTGTCTGCAGCGACGGTCTGAAATCCCGCCGCCTGAAACGCCATCGACATGAGGCGCAGCAATGCCGCGTCGTCGTCGATGATCAAAACCTTGCCACCCATGATCGCCCCCAATCCCCTAGGACCGCATCTCGAAACGGCGCCCCAGCCCCCGGGGTGCGCGCGCTTCTGAGAAGTTTCCTGGGATCATCTGCGGCCCGTCTTCCATCGCTGTTCACTATGGTTAACGACTAAGAACCACAGTGATTCGGGGCCTGGAAATCCGGGGCGATTGCTTAAGTAGATTCCCCGAGTGACGGGGTGTCGCAGCAATTCGGGGTTGTCTGGAGCCTCAAGCTCTGCCTTGGGCCGGAGGCGCCGGCGCAAGGAGGACGGCCGTGGCTGGGGAACTAGGACTCGAACCTAGAATGACGGTACCAAAAACCGCAGTGTTACCATTACACCATTCCCCAGCAGGAACGGCCACCGAGGCGTCTCAGCGCTCGGGAGCGGGGGAAATAGCGCAGCGGACCGGTTGATGCAACGCCCGTCGACAAAGGTCTTTTTCGACCGCTTGCGGGGCCGCCGACCCTCCTCTATAAGCGCGCCTCCAAGTCGGAGTGTGGCTCAGTCTGGTAGAGCACTGCGTTCGGGACGCAGGGGTCGCAGGTTCAAATCCTGCCACTCCGACCATCTTCTCCCGCGTTGACCCGGAGATATCCCTCCCGCCAACAACCCGAGAAGTTCACGCCTTAGGCGGAGACGGACTCGCGGATGCGGCCCAGGATCCCTTAGTCCACGCTTTCCCGGCAAGCTTGGCTTTCTCCTTCGGCCCGAAAAGGAAGTGTGCGTTCGGTGCGCCCTTCCCCATTGACCCCGAACGCAATAGGGAAAATCGATGCCTGCGGGCGGGGCCGAGCCGAACTCAGCGGGTGGCTGAGCCCAGAATCGTGAAGAGAGCGCGCTGCGCCGAGTAACTGTGGCCGGGCATCGGAGTGTCATGGCGGTCGCATATTGTGCGAAGCCGTGTCGCCCATGCCAAACTCGGCGGCGATCCGGACAGCGGCCGTTCCAGGCGCCCCTAACGGCGCTGCCGGAGATCGCTGCCGTCGGATGCCTCCCACTCAGCTGAGAACCTGGGAGCAGAGCACACCGCCGCTGAAATAGGCGAGGCCTGTTCACTTTTTGTTCTTGACAATGGCCCAGCTTGTGAGATTATCGCACTGGTTCGATCAGTGCGCCACCCGCCAGTGGGCGGACAAGCCCCGCACTGAGTCCGGCCAATCCGAGCTCGTCCCGTTGCAGCGGCTAGATCGCTGCCGTCGAGGCTGCGGGCGTTGCGCGGCAGCCTTCATTCATTGATTGGAGAGATACTCTTGGCCGGAACTGGCTCATACGCGCGTGGCGACCAGCCGCGTAGCGTACCCGACACACTTGCGCAGCCGTACGCAAGAATGGCAGCGCAACAACGCGTTCACAACGAGAGGCAGGCGGCAACGTTGGAGCAGCGCCGCAGGGGCGTCGCCACGGCACCTGCTCCCATGCAAACCACCCCAGTCGCCGCCTTGGCAGACAGGATGTATCGGGGCTCCGACTCTGACATTGCGGAGCTTCGTAGACAGCAAGCTGAGTTCAAGAAGACTGAGCGCGCCATTAGCCGGGACAACATGTGGATGGCGGTTCCAGCACTGGCCCCCGTTGCAGCGGTCGCCGGAGTTGAGGGCGCGGCGTACATCGCCGGGCGACTTGCGCCAGTCGTTACTAGGCAAGCGCAACTCGTGCTGCAGCGCGCCGACCCATATCTGCACGTGGGCGACAACTGGGGCACGCGCGCGGGGCGCCGCGCGCACACCGCATTTAGGCAGGACGTAACATCAAAACCCCGCTGGCAGTCCGAACCGACGGTGAAGCTGGAAGACGGCCGCATTTTGCGGCCTGATGCACGCACGCCTCCGCGAGTTCGGGGCCAGGGGGAGGAGCCGCAGCCATTTCAGTTGGAGCTCAAACCGAACACTCCGTCGGGTCGAGCCGCCGGCGCGCGCGCTCTGAAGAAGTATGAGGCGACCGGCGTGAAGACCCGTGTGATCTACTATGACCCGAAGAAGTTCATATGAGCGGGGCTTCCTACATCAAAGCGCTCGATCGCGCTCTGACGCCGCTAGGGTTTGTACGGGAGAGCGGTGACTGGGTTCGGCGGCGCGGGGAGATACAGGACCAGGTTGATCTTCAGAAGAGCTCCATCGATGGAGGTGTCACGGTAAACCTGTTCGCAAAGAATCTCGAGACCGAGCGGATCCTGAAATCCATCCCGTGCGAGAAGCAGCTAGGCACTAGACAGTTTGGTCAACGGATAGGCGAGTTGATCGACGGCCGCGACCGTTGGTGGAAGAACGATCCCGAAGGTCCGGCCGAGGTCACCGAGGCTGTGCTACTCCATGGCATACCTTGGTTCGAATGCGTTCGATCTCTCGAAGACGAGGCGTCAGTTTGGTATGGTAGGGGCACTACAGGGTTCTGGCGGAAGCCCAACCTAACGGTGCTCGCGGTGACGCTTTTTCGATTGGGGGCGCTCGAGGAGGCGCTGGCGCTATTTCAAGAGCCTGTGCCAAAGACCGCGATCCCAACGCTGGTGACCGAAGGCCGATGCGTGCAGCGGTGGCTGCAGGATCAGACAATCACAGGCTGAATATCTTCTCGCAAGTGCGGTCTGCCGTGACGGCGGGCCAGCGGGCGCGGGAAGCAACGTCGGCAACGCAGTCCGCCTGCGACCATCTTCTCCCGAGTTCCATGCGCCATCGTCGCACGCCGCTAGGCGGGCGGGGGATTGTGTGCGAGAGCGCCCCTTGAGAACGCGCGGGCGGCGCACGACCCTATGGTGAGATGAAACAGTTCCTGATCACGGCGGCCGGGGTCTTCGCGGGCCTGGTGATTTTTCTGGTCGGCGTGCCGATCGTGCTGATCGGCATGGCCATGCAGGCCGCAGCGCCCGCGCCGATCCCGGCGAACACGGTGCTGGAGCTGGACCTGCGCGGTCCGCTCACCGACCAGGCGCCGCACAATCCGCTGTGGGGCCTCGGGCGCAACTCGACCTCGGTGATGTCGATCATCGCAACCCTTCGCCGCGCCGAGGCGGACGACAAGGTCAAGGGCCTGCTGGTCCGCCTGCCCGAGGGTGGCCTCGAGCCCGGGATGGCCGACGAGATCCGGCTGGCGTTCAACCACTTCCGGGCCGCCGGCAAGCCGGTCTACACGCACAGCCAGGGGCTCTATCCCGCCGGCATGGCCACCACCACCTATATGCTGGGCCGCGCGTCGGATCAGTTCTGGATGCAGCCGGGCGCCTCGCTGCAGGTGACGGGCGTCGCGACCGAGGACCTGTTCCTCAAGCGGTTCTTCGACAAGTACGGCGTCGTGCCGCAGTACGAGCAGCGGTACGAGTACAAGAACGCCGTCAACGGCTACCTCTACTCCGACTACACCCCCGCCCATAAGCAGGCGACGCTGAGCTGGATGGGCTCGGTCTATGCCTCGAACCTGGCCTTTGCCGCCACCGACCGGAAGGCCGATCCCGCGGCGTTGCGCCGGTCGCTGGAGGCCGGCCCCTACCTCGCCGAGGACGCCCTCGCCCGGCGGCTGATCGACCACATCGGCCAGGTCCGCGAGGCCGAGCAGGCGCTGCTGGACAAGGCGGGCGAGGGCGCCCGCGCCGTGGACTTCGACGACTATGCCGACAACCGCCCCGCGCGTGACGGTCGCGGCGGCGACGCCATCGCCGTGATCGAGGCTGAGGGGCCGATCGTGACCGGCACGGACACGGGCTCGAACCCCTTCACCGGCGGGGCCACCATCTATTCCGACGACCTGGCCGACGCGATCGTCCGCGCGGGGAAGGCCAGCTCGATCAAGGCCATCGTGCTGCGGGTCAATTCGCCCGGCGGCTCCGACACCGCGTCCGAGCAGATCCTGGACGCCATCCGCTTCGCCAAGTCCAAGGGCAAGCCGGTGGTGGTCTCCATGGGGACCTACGCCGCCTCAGGCGGTTACTGGATCAGTTCCGAAGCCTCGGCGATCGTGGCCCAGCCCACCACCCTGACCGGCTCCATCGGCGTGTTCGGCGGCAAGTTCGCCCTCGGGCCCGCTCTAGCCAGGTTCGGTGTCGACGTACGCGAGACGGGCGTCGGCGGTGAATATGCCGGCGCGTTCGGGCTGGGACAGCCGTTCACAGCGCAGCAGCGCGCGGCCTTCGCCGGCTGGATGGACCGCATCTACGGCAACTTCATCGCGCGCGTGGCGGCGGGCCGCAAGCTGCCGCCCGAGCGGGTGCGGGAGATCGCCAAGGGCCGGGTCTGGACCGGCGCCCAGGCCAAGACCCTTGGTCTGGTGGACGAGGTCGGCGGCTTCTACCAGGCCGTGGACAAGGCCAAGCAGCTGGCGAAGCTGGAGGGCGAGGTGCCGCTGCGGCGGATGACGCCCGCCGACGGCGCCTTCGAGGCCCTGCAGAAGGCGCTGGGGGTGTCGGCGGCCTCGGCGCGGACCCTGGCGGCGGCGGCCTGGGTGTTCGGCGACCCGCGCGCGCAGGCGATCATCGACCAGGCGGCCGAGGCCCGGCTGCGGAGCAACGGCGGCGGAACCGTGCTGGCGCCGACCCCGATCCGCTAGGCTCAGGCGACGGCGGGCCCGGCGCCGCGGGCGCGCGTGAAGATGACCTCGCGCCGGCCGAAATCGAGGGTGACCTCGTCGAAATGCCGCAGGACGTCGACGCCCACCAGCATGGCGGGCCGATCGTTCAGTCCCCAGAGGCTGAAGATGTGCAGCGGGGCGAAGGCGGCGCGGATGTTGTTCAGCCCCAGGCCGCCCAGCCGCAGCCGGGGCAAGGGGCCGATCCGGGCGGGCGAGGTCTGGCCCGTGGCGCTGATGAGCTGGCTTTCGACCATGCGGCCCGCCAACTCGGGCCGCTCCCGCACCAACACGTCGCGCAGGGCCTCGTTTCCGCAGGTGATCTGGGCGCCCGAGTCCAGGAACGCGCGCACGGGCACGCCCGCCACGTCGGCGTCGAAGATCACCAGCTGGCCGGACCGGTACTGCGCCGGAACCACGATGCCGCGCGAAGGATCCGGGATGCGGGTGCCGCCGCCCCCGCCCAGGGACTGCACCGACGCGCCCTTGCCCGACGGGCCGATCTCGAAGGTGTTGCCGCGGAAATTCAGCCGCATGCGGCGGTTCCGCAGCACGTCGATGCCCAGGAGGCCGTCGGCCCCGAGGCTGGCCTTCGGCAGGACGGGCAGGCTGAGGTTCGACGACTGCACCATGCCGACGCGCAGCATGGGCACCTTGACCAGCGGCGCGGGCTGGGTCCCCACGATGCCGTGCACCGGCGCCACCCCGTCGCCCACGAGGCTACAGCGCTGGGCGGTCTCCACGCCGATGACCGTGCGGTTAGCGCCGGTGTCGACCACGAACTGGAACGGTCCGCGCTTGCCCAGCCGGACCGGCACGGTCATGCGCCGCGCCTGGTCGAAGGCCGTCTCCACCCGGGTGCCGGTCGCCGGCGCCGGGTCGGGCGCCACGTCGGTGAGGTTGATCGACACCAGAGGCTCGCGGACGGGCCCAGCGCGGAGCCCCGGTCTGGTGGCGCAGGCGCTGCCCAGTCCGCCCAGCGCGAGCGTCTGCAGCGCGCGCCGGCGGGTCAGGGTCATTCGGCCTCGTACCCGAACGCGGCGACCCAGGGCGCGAGGGTCGGCAGCACCGGGGCGAGCTGGTCGCGGTAGCGGCGCCAGGCGCCGACGCCTTCGGCGCTGAGGCCGCGCGAGAGCTGGGCGCCGCTGGGCGTGGCCACCGCCCGGTCGCGCGCCTTGTCGGCGAAGTTGCGCACCTGGTCCGACCAGGGCAGGCCCAGGAATGCGACCACCTCGCCCACGGCCTTGTCGAAGTCGGCCACCAGGGACTCATGGCGCACGACGAGGGTGCGCGGGGCCATGGGCGCCGCCAGCTTGTCGGCCAGCCGCATCGCCGCGTCGTAGTACCCGGCCGCGCCGGGCAGGGTCAGCATCTGGTAGGCCGAGCCGCTCATGGCGAAGCGGCGGCGATAGCAGCTCAGGACCACATCGCGCGGATCGCGGCGGGCGAACAGGATCTTGGCGTCCGGGAACAGCTTCAGAATCAGCGGCAGGCGGAAGGTGTGCAGCGGGTGCTTATCGACGAAGACCTTGCCGGCCACGTCCGCGCCCTCGGCCTTCACGCGCGCCCAATAGGCCTCCCGCAACGGCGCCAGTTCGGCTTCGGTGGCCCGGGCCAGGCGGGCCACGTCGGCGGGCTGCATCTGGAAGGCGCGCTGGGCGTCGGCGAGGGTCTCGCGTTCCTCCAGCGCCTCGACGTCCGGATGGCTCGCGAGCACCTGTTCCAGCAGGGTGGTGCCGGAGCGGGGGAAGCCCAGGAGGAAAACATGCGCCTTCGGCCCGTCGGCGGGCGCGGCGACCGGCTTCGACGTCCAGGCCTCGGGCGGGACCTGGTCCAGTTCGGCGATCATGGCCCGGGCGAAGTCCAGGGCGCCGATCCCCTGGCCATGGACCGGCGCATAGGCGCGCCACAGGCCCATGTTGCAGGCGGCATAGGCCTGGAACGCCTCCGCGGTGAGGTTCTGGGCGTCCAGCACGTCGCCCAACTGGCCGTGCGCCAGGGCGCGCTGATGCGGCGTCAGCCGCTCGTCGCCGGCCAGCAGCTCCAGGCGCTTCTGGGCGCGTTCGCCGTGGCCCTCGGCGGCGTCCGCGGCGGCCAGGACCATCACCGCGTCGGGGAAGTTGGGCTCGGCCTCCAGCACGGCTTCGGCCAGGGGCCGCGCCTCGGCATGGGCGCCCCGCCGGCTGAGCAGGTTGGCGAGGCCCTGGGTGGCGCCCAGGTTCTCGGGCTCCAACTCCAGGGCGTGATTATAGGCGGCCTCGGCCTCCTTCAGCCGGCCCATGGCCTCCAGCGTCGCGCCGCGGGCGCAGTGGGCGCCGGCGAACCCGGGCTCCAGCGCGATCACGCCTTCGAAGGCGGCGAGCGCGTCGGGGTATCGTTCCAGGCGGGTGAGGACCAGGCCCATGGCGTTGCGGGCGCCCAGGTCCTGCGGCGCGATCTCCACCGCGCGGCGGAGCACCGCCAGCGCGTCGTCGAACCGGCCCTCCTGCTCGGCCTTCAGCGCCGCCAGGTTCAGCACCATGGGGTGCTCGATCCCGTCCTTCAGCGCGGCCTCGGCCAGGGTGGCGGCTCGAGGGAAGTCGCGGGCCTGGGTGGCGGCGTGGATCGCCTGCAGCCGGGCGCGGTCGGCCTCGGGGCTACGCGCGGGCGGCGCGGCGGGACCCGCGGGCCTGGCCGTCGGCGCGGGCGTGTAGCCGGCCTTCACCTTGATCTGTCCGACTTTCCACTGGCTCAACGTCACGCACCTTCGCGGCAAATTCCGGCGCGCAATCTAGCAGCCGTGGCCGCGCAACGCGCGTCTAGATCGCTGGCGCCGCCGGATAGGCGTCCAGCGCCGGACCGAGCGCGGCCTTCAGCGGGTCCAGCCAGGGCTCGAAGTTGCGCCAATGGTCGGCCGCGTCGGTGAAGATCGGCCGGCGCACCTGCTCGGAGCTGGCAGTGCGCACCGCGCGGTCGTTCTCGTAGAAGCGCAGGCATGACTCCTCGAACGGCAGGCCGCAGTGATCCAGCAGGCGCCGGACCTCGGCCTCGGGATCGGCGACCAGACGCTCGTAGATCACGCGGCGGACCCGTCCGGGGAGGTTTGCGTCGAAATGGGCCATCAGCTCGACGTAGTCGGCGTAGTAGCGGCCGATGTCGCCAAGATCGTAGGTGAACGGCTGGCCGATCGCGAAGTGCTGCTTGAAACCGGACAGGCAGCAGCCCAGGGGGTGGCGGCGGGCGTCGATGATCTTCGCGTTCGGCAGGATCAGGTGGATCAGCCCGGCGTGGGCGAAGTTGTTCGGCAACTTGTCGATGAAGAAGGGCCGCCCGGTCTTCCGATGGGTGCGGGCGCGGGCCAGGTACTCTTCGCCTAGGGCCGCGAACTCCTCGGGCGACAGCGCCGCCAGGACGTCCGGATAGGCGCCTTCGCTCTCGCGCCGCGCGCGGCCGGCGAGCCGGGCGGCCAGGGCGGGGATGTAGGGCAGTTCCTGGGTGCCCTCGACCTGGCTGTGACTGGCCAGGATCTGCTCCACCAGGGTCGAGCCCGAGCGTGGCAGGCCGACGATGAAGATCGGGTCGGGGTGCGGCGCCCCCTGCCCTGCGCGCACGGCGAAGAAGCCGCGTCCCAGCAGCGCCTTGGTCCGCCGCATCTGGCCCGTGGTCTCGGCGGGGTCGTAGTCCAGCCGCGCGCGCTGGATCGCATTGCCCCGCGCATAGTGTGCGAAGGCCTGCGCGAACGCGCCCGCGTCCTCGTGCGCCTTGCCCAGGGCGAAATGGACTTGCAGCCGGTCGGCGTCGGGGAGTTCGGCGGTGAGCGCCCGTTCCATCGCCGCCACGTCGGCCTCGCCGAAGCGCACGGTCTTGAGGTTGGCCAAGCTCCACCAGGCCTCGCCCTGGCGGGGGTCCAGCGCCAGGCATCGCCGATAGGCGGCCACGGCGTCCGCCTGCCGGCCGAGCGTCTTCAGCACGTGACCGTAGCTCATCCAGCTGAGCGCCTGGCCGGGGTGGGCCTCCAGGATCGCCGCATAGGCCTCCGCCGCGGCCGCGTCCTCGCCCAGCCGCGAGAGTGAGGAGGCCCGCAGGTGCCGGTAGAGCGCATTCTCAGGTTCAGCCTGGAGCAGGCGGTCGGCCTGGGCGAGCGCAGCCTCCACCTTGTCGCGCCAGGTCAGCACCATGGCGTACGCAGACCGCGCGGCGGTCAGGCTGGGGGCAAGGTCCAGGCAGCGCGCGAGCAAGGTCTCAGCGTCGTGGTTACGCCCGCAGCGGGAGGCCACGTCGCCGGCCATCCAGAGGGCCAGCGGGTCGGCGGGCCGCCGCGCCAGCACGCCGCGCAGGAGGGCGTCGGCGCCGGGGAGATCGCCCGCGATCAGCGCGTCGGCCGCGCGGACGAGCTCGGGATCGGTGACCGTCGCGCGCATCTGGCGGGCATAGGCGCGGTCGGCGCCCGCCACATCGCCCGCCAGCCGCAGCCGGTCGCCCTCGGCGCCCCAGCGGGCGGCCTCGGCGGCGTCGCCCGGCGCGACGGCGGGGCGGGGCGCTGGCGGGCCGCCGAAGCTGACGCTGAAGCGCCCGGTGTTCCACGTATTGCTCACCAGCCGAACCTAGCAGCGGCGGCGGCAAAAAGAATGGGGCGGCGGATTGCTCCGCCGCCCCACGCAGTCGTCTGACGTGACGTTCGACTTAGAAGTCGGCGGTCAGGCCGATGAACAGGTACCGGCCGAAGGCGTCGTAGATTTGCGGCCAGGTGTTGCCGTTGCAAGGACCGGTCGGGCAGTTCGACGAACCGTTGAGCGGCGGATCCTTGTCGAACAGGTTGTTCAC
>NZ_LSJI01000257.1 GCF_001557235.1 Phenylobacterium sp. CCH9-H3
GCCCGGCTGGGCCGGCGAGGCGGCCTCCCGCTCCAGCGTCGCCTCCGCCTCCACCGGCCGGTGCCGCCCGAACCGCGCCGGCGCCAGCCCCGCCGCCGTCCAGCGCAGCTGCCGCAGCTTCACCTCGGTGGCATAGGCCGTGGCCGGCGTCACCGCGCAGGCGATCTCCCAGCCCAGGTCGCAGAACTGCTCGGCCTGCACGCCCCGCGCCCGCGCCACCCGCTCGGCGAATTCGGGATACCGCGCCCGCCACAGCGCCACCGTCGACTGCGACGGCATCGTCGGGTCGCGGCAGATGGCGCTCATCGACTCGCCCAGCGACAGCCGCGCGAAGATCTCCATGGCCATCGCCTCGCAATAGGTCGAGC
>NZ_LSJI01000258.1 GCF_001557235.1 Phenylobacterium sp. CCH9-H3
GGGACGTGGGGCGGGCTGAGGATGAGAGATCGCCTCTGCGTGAACCTGCGCCCGACGCGTAGCGGTCGCCGAGGGCGCGGTCGCGAGCGTGGTGCTGCGGGGCGGAATGAGGGGCGCCTTGCGGAGCTCGCGCCGAAGCGCCTCCAGCCCTGGCCGCAGGACATCGCGCCCCCGAACGAGCGCCTCGCCGTCGATGCCGCAATCGTCCGCGATCGCCCGCCAGTCGAGACCTTGGCCCCGGGCCGGAAGCCGTTCGTTGCGGTGGAGCACCTCCACCAGATGAAGCTTGAGTTTCTCGACGTCCCGCGGCGAGAGCACCATAGGCCCTCGCAGCTTCGCGAAGTCGGAGATCATCCGCGAAAATGCGGGGTTGCGTCGTTCTCGTGCCAGGGTCCGCCGTCCTTCCTGCTGGGGTCCCGCCAAAGCGGCGGCGGACGGCAAGGACGCAGAATGAGCGGCGGCTCCCCCCAGAAGCTGGATCGAAAACCTGTGGATGGCGCATCTGAGACTGGAAGCGTCTGAAGGCGGGCTTGCTGCTCTAGGACCGCTTGAGAGCGGGTCGTCAGCCCGGTCCGAGCAGTCGGCCAAGCAACGCCTCGAAGCCCTGGCCGATGGCCAGGAGCCGTGTGTCAGAACCCGCCGGGCCCTCGATCTCCAGACCAACCGGCAGACCGGCGGAGGTCAGGCCCGTCGGCAGGGTAAGTCCCGGCGCGCCAAGGGCGCAGACCGGAACTGTGTTGCGCGGCAAGGTCGGGTGCTCGGGGACTGTTTGGCCGCCGATCTCGATCGTGTCGTCCGGACCATCCCCGCCGGTGCCGATCGGCGGAGGGGATGTGGGCACGGTCGGGAAACAGAGCGCTTCGACCCCAACCTCCCGCAGCACCTGGTGGTAGGCGACGAGTAGGTCGGCCCGGGCGCTGACGCTGACCGCGCCTCTGGGAAACCGGCTTGCGGCTTCGAACATGGCGCGCGTGTCGCGGCTGGCGATCTGGGCCACGACCATGGCCCGGCTGAAGGGCTGGCCCTGTCGGCGGAAATAGGCGTCGAGGTCGTCGCGCATCCCCGACATGAAGAGCCCGCCGAAAAGCTGTTGTGCGCGTCCGATGTAGCTGGAGATGTCCACCGGCACGAACACCACCCCGGCGTCCGCCAGCCGTGCGACGGCGGCACGGCACACCCGTTCCACCTCGGCGTCGAGGCCCGCCCAATAGTGCTGTTCGGGAAGGCCCAGTCGGAGCCCGCGCAGCGCGGCCGGCGCCGGCGCCGGTGTTCCCGTCACCGCGGCGTGTATCAGGGCCAGATCGGCGACCGAGCGGCCCAGCGGCCCGGCGGTGTCGAGCGACGCGGCCAGCGGCACGATCCCGTCGTCGGGATAAAGCTTGGCGGCGCCGGCGATCGTGGGACGCAGGCCCGCCAGGCCGCAGAAGGACGCCGGAATGCGCACCGAACCGGCCGTGTCGGTGCCGAGCCCGACAGGCGCAAACCTGAGGGCGACGGCCGCGGCCGTTCCCCCGCTCGAGCCGCCCGCTATCCTGGTCCGGTCGTAGGGATTGCGCACAGGGCCGAACACCGGGTTGTTGGACGTCCCGCCTCCGGCCAGTTCGTGCATGTTGGTCTTGGCGAGCAGGATGGCGCCGTCGCGGAACAGGGCGCGCGCCACGCCGGCGTCGGCACGGGGACGCTGGGTCTTGAGAAGCGCCGTCCCGGCGGACGTCGGAAAACCCAGCGTATCGATGTTGTCCTTGATCACCACCGGCAAGCCCGCCAGACGGCCTTTCGCGCGACCGCTGGCCCGCGCCCGGTCGGCGCGGCGCGCCTGGTCCATCACCCGGTCGGCGTCGATCCAGGTCAGGGCGTTGTGGTCGGCAGCGGCGGCGCGTCGCGTCAGCAGCGCGGAGGCGTAGTCTTCCGCCTTCAGCGAGCCGTCACGGATGTGGGCCAGCGCCTCGGTGGCGGTCAGATCGATCAGGCGGCGGACGCGGTCGACGGCCGCGGCCGCTGCGGCCGTCGCAGGCAGGCCCGCGCCCGCCACGGCCAGCACGGCCCGACGCGTGATCTCGGACGACATCGGCGTTCCCCCAAACCAACGCAGCTTAGCGCCAAGGAGGGAGGCGCCAAGCCTCACCGCTTGAGCCGAGCCGAGGAACCGAACGTGCGCTCGCAGACCTCGTCCCAATGTCTCTCCGTGGCGCATCTGCGACAGACGGCTGAAGCGCCCTGTGACTTGACGAGCCTGATGCCCAAGCTAGTGGGTCATTGGAATGTCGCACCTTGTAGACGTCCCACATCTCCAGTTGGATGGACCCGGGAGGCGTTTTGGTATGGCTTGGCGGGCGCCATTTCCGCGTGCGCGCGCGACGTGGGCGCGGGCCGTTCTGCTCGGCCTGGCCATGGCTGCGGCGGCGACGGCGCTGCGGTGGGCCGTCAACTCGTTCATCGGCTACAGCCTGCCCTTCATCACCTACTTCCCGTTCCTGCTCGCGGCCTCGATCTGGGGCGGCGCGTGGGGCGGCGTAGTCGCCCTCGTCGCGTCGGCCCTGTTCGCGGGGCGGCTCTTCTTCCACCCTGACGACCCCCTGCGGATGTGGGCCCTGGGGTCGTTCGTCATCGCCGGCGGATTCGTCATCGCGGCGGGTGCGCTCCTGGCCGAGGCGGTGCGGGTGTCGCGCGACCGCGAGCAGCGCCTCGAGGCGACCGAGGCGCAGCTTCGGACATTGGTCGGCGAGCTAGGCCACCGGGGACGCAACGCGATCTCCGTGCTGATGGCGATCGTAACCCAAAGTATCCGCCGAGCCGGCTCGTTGGAGGAAGCCGAGCAGATCATCAATGCGAGACTGGAGGCCCTGGGCCGGGCGCAGGGAGAGGTTCTGAAGGCCGAGGGCGGCGCAGCCTCGCTTCCAGCATTGCTGTCGCGGACGCTGGAGCCCTTCGATCTCACCCGGTTCGAACTCGAGTGCGACGGCGCGGCGGTGGTGCACCCCGACGCAGCGGCGGGCGTCTGTCTGGTGATCCACGAGTTGGCCACCAACGCCGTCAAGTATGGCGCGCTTTCGGCGCAAGGCCGGGTTCGCGTCTGCTGCCGGGCACACGGGGGCAAGTCGCACCTGGAATGGCGTGAGATCGGCGGGCCCAAGGTCGAGCCGCCCCAGGCGCACGGCTTCGGGCATCGGCTGCTGCGGGGCGCGCTGTCGCCACACGGCGGCAGCGCAACCCGGCGGTTCGAGCCGGATGGCGTCGTCTGTGAGATCGAAATCCCTACCGCGGACGCACCGAGCAGAGTGGCGGTCCATGCCAAGTCGGAATTGCCGCCCCGATCGACCGCCGGCTCAGCCGACGTCGCAGCGCAATAGTCGTCGCCAGCGGCCGATCATCCGCCTCAGCGTCCGATGCGATGGCGAGCGCCAGGTCTGCTTCCTGCAGACGCGCCAAGGTCCGGAACTGGCGTCGGGCTGATGTCAGCGCATCCCCGCGGCTACCGTGGAGAGATGAGCGCGGTCGTGGCGTCCAGAAGCGCGTCGACGCGGTCGGCGCCGAACCGTTCGGGCTCGATCGGGTAGAGCATCATCCAGCCGTCGCCCATGGCGCTGAGCTGGTCGGCGAGCATCTCGGCCGGGATGTCCTGGCGGATCCAACCCTGTTGCTGGCCCTCGGCCATGATCCCGGTCAGAATCTTGCGGTAGTGCGCGTAGCGACGCTGGTAGGTGGCGGCGAGCGCCGGGTCGTGACGGGCGTAGGCCAGGAGTTGCAGACCGGCGATCCACCCGGGCTCGGCGTTGGTCATCTCCAGCCAGCGCTCGAACATCCGGCGCACGCCATCGAGGCCGCCCCGGATCTCCAGCAGGCTGTCGAAGTCGTCGAACCGGCTCTCGATGACGGCCGCCATCATCGCTTCCTTGTTCGCGAAGTAATACGAGACCGCGCCCGTCGTGCATCCGGCGCGCTGCGCCACCTTGCGCAGGGATGCCGCCGCAAATCCCTCTTCAGCGATCACCTTCAGCGCCGCGGCGATCAGTTCAGCCCGGCGGCCTTCACGATCGCCCACAGGGCGGCCGCGCCGGCGCGTGGGGGGCGGAGCAGGGGGATCTTCCGGGATCGCGAGGTCGTCAGCCATGGCCGGCAGCATAGCGTGTTCGCCGCGGGTCTCAATTTTCATCACACATATTATGATAACAGATGTTGCGTAAATAAGATGGCGCTGTTACGCATGCTTCATCGAGATGCGGAGCGTGGAGGAACGCAGCGATGGAAGAGGCTCTTCGGAAGGCGTACCGCGAGGACGGCGCGGTCCTGATCAAGGGTGCGCTCAGCCCGGACCAGCTGGTGCTGTGCCGCGCCGCGTTCGACTGGGCGATCCAGAACCCCGGTCCCCACGCCAGCAAGATGTACAAGGACACCGGCCAGCGCAGTCACGTCGACAACTGCAACCCGATCGCCAAGCCGAAGCTCGACGAGCTGGTGGCGTCGCTGCCGCTGGGCGCGATGTTCGCCGACCTCTGGGGTTCGGAGCACGCCTGGTACTTCGCCGAGGAGGTCTTCCTGAAGGAGGGCGGCGTCGGCGCCCGCACGCTATGGCATCAGGACACGTCCTACCTGCCTTGGGCCGGGCAGCACTGGGGCAACGCCTGGATGAGCTTCGAGGCCGTGCCCAAGGCTAATGCGCTGGAGATCGTCCGCGGCTCCCACCGGGGGCCGCGCTACGACGGCACCACCTTCATGGACCCGGAGGTGCCCAACGATCCGCTGCATGGCGGCGACGTGTGGCCTCGGCTGCCCGACGTCGAAGCGGAGCGAAAGGCCAATCCCGACGCCTACGACATCCTGTCCTGGGCTACCGAGCCGGGCGACGTGCTGTGCCTGCACCCCGCCAGCCTCCACGGCGGCGCGCCGGTGGACGCGGCCTTCCCGAACCGCCACACCCTGGTGCTGCGCTTCTTCGGCGACGACGCCACCTTCAGCCCGCTGCCCGAGGTGAGCCGCTCCGGCTACGCCCGCGATGGCGTGCTGTTCAAAGAGGAGATGTCGCAGCTCAACGCCGGCGAGCCCTTTCGCTCGCCCGTCTTCCGCCAGGTCGCGTGAGGGCGGGGACGATGAGCGTACAGGACAAGACGCGCCTGCAGGTCATCCCGGCGTCCATGCAGGGCATGTACGACGCCTTCCACTTCGCGCCGGCCACGCGGGTGGGCGACACGATCTGGGTCTCGGGCCAGGTCGGCATCGACGCCGAGATGCGGCCCGGCGAGGGCATGGAGGCCCAGGCGCGCCTGGCGTTCGAGGGGCTGAAGACGGTGCTGGAGGCGGCGGGTGCGAGCCTGGCCGACGTGGTCGAGCTGGTGACCTTCCACATCGACCTGCGCGGCGACATGCCGGCGTTCCGGGCGGTGAAGGACGCCTACTTCCCCGACCGCTACCCGTCCTGGACGGCGGTCGGCACGACACAGCTCGCGTTGCCGGAATTCCTGGTCGAGGTCCGCGCCGTCGCTGTCGTCGGCTGCGGCAAGAGCTGACGGGACCCACGCAGATGAAGCTCGCGACGACGACTACGGCGCTTGCGCTGTCGATCCTGCTCGCCGGTTGTTCCGATAAGGGCGAGCTCAAGAACTCGGACTGGACCGTGCTGGGCAACAGCTCGCAGATGCAGCACCACGCCGGCCTGACTCAGATTAACGCTGAGAGCATCGGTAAGCTGGGCCTGGCCTGGGCGGTGGAGATGCCCACTACCTACGGCCTCGTCGGCAATCCGCTGATCGAGGACGGGGTCGTCTACCAGGGCGGGCCGGGCGGGCGGATCTTTGCCAACGACCTGAAGACCGGCAAGCTGCTCTGGCAGTTCCAGGCGACCTATCCTGAGGCCGAGGGCGACGGCCAGTCGGTGGGCGGCTACTGGGCGCGCCAGTTCAATCGCGGCGTGGCCCTCTACAAGGACAAGGTGATCATCGCCACCGGCGACTGCCGGCTGGTCGCCGTGGACAAGGCTAGCGGAAAACAGCGCTGGGAAGCGCAGAGCTGCGATCCCAAGCTGGACTACGGCATCGCTGGTGCGCCGCGTGTGGGCGGCGGCCTGGTGTTCATCGGCAATTCGAACCAGGAGCTGGGCACCCAGCGCGGCTTCGTCGACGCCTTCGACGCCGAGACCGGCAAGCGGAAGTGGCGGTTCTACACGGTGCCCGGGGACCCGGCGACCGAGACCGACCCGTTCTACAAGGACATCGCCAAGACCTGGGGAACCGGCTGGCACGACAAGACCCGCGGCTCGGGCGCGCCTTGGGATGCGCTGACCTACGACGAGAAGCTGGGCCAGCTGATCATCGGCACGGGCGCGCTGGGGCCGGGCGAGCCCAGCGCCCGGGCGGCCGACGCCGGTGACGAGCTCTTCACCAACTCTGTGGTCGCGGTCGACGCCAAGACCGGCAAGTACCGTTGGCACGCCAAGCAGGTGCCGCACGACGGCTGGAACTACGAGGCCGCGGTCGGGCTGATGGTCGCCGACGTGCCTTTGGACGACAAGCCGCGCCACGTTGTGGTCAGCGTGCCCAAGCAGGGCTTCGCCTACGTCTACGACGCGGCCGACGGCAAGTTCCTGGCGGGGACGCAGTACGTCGACGTGGCCTGGGCCAAGGGCCTGGATAAGGCCGGCCGGCCGATCCAGAACCCCGAGGCCATGTACTGGAACCGGCCGGGCCAAGAGACCCTGGTGCTGCCGGGCGGGATGGGCGCGCACGGCTGGGAGGCGCTGGCCTTCGACCCCAAGTCCAGCACGCTCTACATCCCCGCCATGGTGATGCCGGTCAGCCGCACGGCCGACGGCGCCTATGACTGGTTCTACGGTCTGCGACCGGACGCCAAGGTCAAGCCGAGCGGCCAGGTGGTGGCCATCGACCTGACGACGAACGTCGTGAAGTGGCGGACCGTGACGTCCCGTCTGCCGGTCAACGGCGGGCTGCTGCACACCGCCGGCGGCCTGGTGTTTCAGGGGCTGGCCGACGGGCGCCTGCTGGCCTTCGACGAGTCGACCGGCAAGGTGGTCTGGGGCCGGCAGACCGGCGGCGCCATCCGCGCGGCGCCCTCCAGCGTCATGCTGGACGGTGAGCAGTATATCGTCGTGGCCACCGGCAATGGCGCGGCCTCGGCCTCGGCTTCGCTGGTCGGGCGCTACAGCTCGACGCCGGAGGCGCGCACGCCGCCCCGCCTCCTGGCCTTCAAGCTGGGCGGAAAGGCTGCCTATCCGGCGCTGGCGAAGTCCGAAACCGTGCCTGCGCCGGCCCTCCCGCGTCCGCAGCCAGCCCTGGTCGCTCGCGGCGAACTGCTCTTCGCCAACTACCAGTGTGAGTACTGTCACGGCACGGATGGCGGCGCGTCGGTCGGCGGCGGGATCCCGAACCTCAACCGCACGCGGATGGACCTCGCCGCCTTCAAGGGCGTGGTGCAGGGCGGCGAACGGCGGGCCGGAGGCATGCCGCAGTTCAAGGACATGCCGGACCCCGACGCGGCTGCGCTCTACGCCTACGTCCTGAACAGCGCCTGGAATGCGCATGAGGGCAGGACGGAGGCGTCGGTGACACACCGGGCCTTCTGACGCCGGCGCCGCAGGGGGCCCGGCGCGAGCAGCGGCCCCGAGGATCAACGAGGCGGGACACCTCCCAACGTCGCAGCCCCGGCGCGGCGGGCGAGGTCGGCTGCCTGACGCCCACCATGCCGCACGCGGCGCAGCCCTCGGGGGAGAGGCCAGACATGAACACGCTTTCGAAGACGCGCCGCTGGATGTTGCTGGGGGCGACGGGCCTCTCGTGCCTGACGGGGGCGGCGAGCGCGCAGACGGCGAGCGAGCCCACTGCAATCGACGAAGTGATCGTCACGGCTCAGCGGCGGGCGGAGCGCCTGCAGGACGTGCCGGTGGCGGTGACGGCGCTGGGCGCCCAGGCCATCGCCGACGCGGGCATGACGAGCGCGACCGACATCGTCGCCCAGGTGCCCAACCTCCAGGCCGTGAACACCTTCGGCAATTCCACGCCGCAGTTCACGCTGCGCGGGGTGTCGAACACCGAGTTCAACCCGAGCTCGAACACGCCCATCCCGGTCTACAGCGACGACCTGCTGCTCAACAACCTGGCCGCCCAGGGCTTTGCGCTGTTCGACCTCGACCGGGTGGAGGTGCTGAAGGGGCCGCAGGGCACGCTGTTCGGCTACAACGCCTCGGCCGGCATCATCCATTTCGTGTCGGCGCAGCCCACGAGCACGCCTCAGGGGCGGCTCTACGCCAGCTACGGCCGCTTCAACGATGTGGCGGCCAATGGTTCGGTCAGCGGCCCGATGCTGGGCGATGCGGTCCGCGGGCGGCTCGCCTTCACCGCCCGTGACGGCGACGGCCATTTCAAGAACCTGGTGAACGGCGAGCCGCTGGGCGAGGACGAGCGCTGGGCGGTCCGCGGTCTGGTGGACATCGACGTGGGCCAAGACACGCTGGCGCAGATCAAGCTGCAGACGGGGCGGTTTCTCGGGCAGCCGACGATGCGGCCAGCCGAGCAGGCGGTGCAGCCGCTGACGGGCCAGATGCTGGGCGGCACGTACGACCTCTATTCCACGACGCAGCAGTTCGAGCGGGTGAAGGCGAGCGAGGCGTCGCTGCGCCTGACCCACCATTTCGACGGCTTCGACCTGAACACCGTGACCGGTGGGGTGTTCACCCGGACGCACCTCGCGTTCAACTATGTGGACGGCGTGACCCAGGGCGTCCGCGACCTGGGCTATGGCGCGGGACCCGTGCAGACGCCCTACTACGGGGTGCAGAGCGGGCGGGCCAAGTCGGACCAGTTCACCCAGGAGGTGCGGCTGTCGTCGACCACGGAGGCCCCGCTGCAGTGGATCCTCGGGGCCTTCTACATGCGGGAAGACCTGGAGAGCACCGGCTCCTTTCTGCTGGGCGACGACTCCGGAGCCTTCGGTTATCTGGGGGGCGGCGCGCCCGCGGTGTTTCTCGTGCTCGACGACTACGAACAGAAGATCGCGTCGGTCGCGGCATTCGCGCACACAACTTACCAGGCGACGGAGAAGCTGAAGGTCACGCTGGCCGGCCGGCTGTCGCGCGACAAGCGCAAGCTGGACCAGGACTTCTACAATTACGACGGCTTCGGCACCTTCATCGATCCGCGGACCGCGAACCCCTACGATGTGAAGCCGGGCGACGTGACCGACCTGAGCGGCGTGGAGAACGTGCGGCACGACCGGACCTGGAAATTCTGGAGCGGTCGCCTGGGCGTCGACTACCAGATCGACCGCGACAAGCTCATGTTCGCCAGCGTGTCGCGCGGCGTGAAGAGCGGCGCCTTCAACACCGCGGCGTTCATCGACGTGGCCGAGATCAACGCGGTCGATCCCGAGAAACTGACGGCCTACGAGGCGGGCGCCAAGACGGAGTGGTTCGACCGCCGCCTGCGGGTGAACGGATCGGTCTTCCTCTACCAGGTCGACGGCTATCACCAGAAGGTGGTCAACCAGTTCGGGCAGGAACTGCTGGCGCCGGCGGACGACGTCGAATTCCGCGGCTTCGAGATCGAAGCTCGGGCCATCCCGATCCCGCACCTGATCCTGGAGGTGGCCGCCGGCTGGTCGAAAGGCGAATACAAGGACTTCCTCAGCCCGAACGATGCGGGAGGCTTCGACCAACTGGCCGGCAAGACCGTGCCCTACACGGACCGCTGGGACGTGAGCGCCAAGGCCTCCTACGCCTGGACGCTGCCAAGCGGCGGGGTGCTGGAGCCGATGCTGGAGTACTCGTACCTGCAGGGCGCCTTCAGCGAGGAGACCAACGCGCCCAAGGACGTCACCCTGTCTCCGAAGGCGAAGACGGACGACATCCACCTGGTCAACGCCCGGCTGTTCTACAGCCTGCCGGGCGACAAGGTCCGTCTCGGGGTGTTCGCCAACAACCTGTTGGAGGAGGATGGCGTCCTCCGCCGCACGCCCCTCGACATCTTCGGTAACACCCTCAGTATCTATGCGCCGCCGCGCACGGTGGGCGTGGCGATCGAAGCGACATTCTGAGCGAGGGAGAGCTGGGCTTGGTCGTGGCGCCTCATCGCCAGAGTGCCGACGCCGGTGTCCGCTTTGCGGCCTGACGCCAAGGTCGGCTAGCGGCGCATCTGAGACGCCGGGCTGCGCTTCACGAATGGGTCCGTCGTTCTATCTTTCGTGGTTCCGCCACTTGCACAGACATGCAGAGGTCGCGGGTTCAGGTGCCTGGTTCCCCGCCATGCAGCGGCGACGGCGTAGACGCAATTCGGGCGCGTTCGCCCGACCGCCACAACGGCGAAAGGTGTGGACAGACTGTCCTCAAACCACGCGACGGAGGCGGGCTCCTGGGGCGTTGGCGCCGCTTAGAGGGTCTGCTGCATGGCCGGAGCTCGCGCGAGCGACCGCGGGCCGACTGCCGGCACGATGGCAAACAGCTCTTGAACCGGGTGCCTCCCTCCTGACCCGCGTCAGTTCCAGGAGCGCCCACAGAGGCTATCTACCGGCATGCTCAGAGCGAACCCTACCGCGCGCGTCGGCGCGCCGCCGTCGACGCCGCCGAGCCCGGCGCCTGCAAGCCGTTCAGCCAGTCGCTCTACATCGACCTAGCGCGGGACCCCGGGCGGCCTAAGCCCATCCATCTCGGCTATCGCTGCGGGCGGGAGTACCTGCTGCGGTTCCTGGGGACCTTGCGCGAGATCGGCGTGCACCACGTGATCCGCAATCTCAAGTACGGCCAGCGTCCCGCTGGAGAGGTGATCGAGGAGATCGGCCGCGAGATCGTGCCGCGGCTGCGCGAGGCCGCGCCCGCGGAGCTCTCCGGTTAGGCCGCGCGCACTGATTCTCGTCAGTGCCAACGGCGCGCTCGCCGCTCAGGATCGCAAGCGAAAGGAGCTCTGAATGGCGATGGTGGAGAAGGTCAAGTGGCAGGCGGCCGCCGACCTGCTGAGCGGGCAGATACGTGGTCAAGCGGCCCGGCTGGAGGTCGTCGCGGCGGCGCTTGGAGACCAGGTGGAGGCCGAGTGGGCGCCGTTCCACGGGATAACCTACGATCCGAAGGGCGACCTGTTCGAGATCCAGTTTGAAGGCGTGGATCATCTGGTGCGGCATCCACGTCAGTTCGCTATTCAGGAGCGCGCCGGGCGGGCGCACAGCTTGGCGGTGGTCGACAACAATGGGACCAAGCACATCATGCAGCTGCGCGAGCCGATCGCCTTGCCGCCAACCCCGACCTAGGTACCGCTCACGCTACAGCGCGAGATCAGCATCATCGGCCCTGGCACGTGGAAGCGCCGGCCGTTGGCGCCGTGCGGTCAAGCTCGCCTTGCCCGTCGGCGAGGCGGCGCCAGGGATCGTCCTGCACTGGGGCCGTTTGCACGCGCCCTGCGCTAAGGTCCGTCAGTGTGGCCGGCGTTGAACCGCGTAGCCTGATGGCCGCCCTGACTGAACCTGTAGAGTTTCAATGGGTCAGACTCCTCCAGATTTCTTGGGCGATCCCTTCGCGTGCTTCCCTCATCAGGGTCTGACGCGCCCCGGGAAGTTCCTGAGGGATTGTCCGCACGACGCGCCGGCGCCCGTGGCGCACAGTTGCGCCCGAGCATGAACCCGGAGTGGATCTCCGCAGGTGGAACGCTGCTCGCCGGACTGGCGGCCCTCGTCGCTGGCTGGGCGGCGCTTCGCGGCCTTGGAACATGGCGCGCCGAGCTTGTGGTTAGGCGCAAGACGGAACTTGCCGAAGAGGTCCTGGCTCAGTTTTACCAGGCGAGAGACGTGCTCACTTGGGCGCGTACGCCGGCGATCTCGGGGTCCCGAGGGGGCGACCACGACGCGCCCAGCGTCGGACCGCATCGGTCGCTCTCCGCACCGATCGAGCGCATCACGGAGGAGAGCGAACTGTTCTCGCAACTCCACGCCAATCGCTACCGCTTCATCGCCTACTTTGGGGAGAGGGCGTCTTCCGCGTTCGAGGAGATCCGTGCGGTCCACACCGAGGTCGTGGTCGCCGCGGGCGAACTTGTCAGGGACAGTGCAGTTTCGGCCGCGGGGGCTGAGCCCACACGCGGGCTCTGGGAAGGCGCAATCGGTTGGGGGCAAGGCGAGGACGACCGCCTCTCCCGCCGCGTCGACGACGCCGTCCGGCAGATCGAACAGGTCTGTCTGCCGCTGATACAGGAAGGCGCTGACCGCCATCCGTCGCGGGATCGCAAAGCGGCAAGCTGACGCCCGGCCATGCTCCGTAGCGCAAACCGTCTCAACGGACTTGGTGGACCCGCGCCGGCGTCGGCCGCAGTCCCGTGACATAAGCGGAGGCTTCCGGAGCCTGCAATCACGCCAACACGGCCCGCCCGTCGCCTCGCGTCCGCTGACGTCCGTCAGTGTGGCCGCTCGTCGGCCCGATTAGCCTCGTGGTCGCCCTGCCGAGAGGCGTTCGCTTTCCGCCGGGCAAGTTTCTCCAAAGAGCTTCGAAGGAGCATGAAATGAGAAGCGACGGCGATATCAAGCGGGATGTGGAGCTGGAACTCCGGTGGGATCCCAAGATCGGTTCGGATGACATCGGCGTCGCCGTCAAGGACGGCGTCGTGACCCTGACCGGCTTCGTCCGCACCTACAGCGAGAAGTACGAAGCGGAGCGCGACGCCAAGCGGGTCTCGGGCGTCGTGGGCCTGGCCAACGACATCGAGGTTCGCCTGCCGAGCTCGGACGAACGGCCCGATCCCGAGATCGCCAGAGAGGCTGTCAACGCCATCAAGAGTCAGCTTCCGATCACCTACGAACACATCACGCCGGTGGTGAAGAACGGCTGGGTGACCCTGGAAGGCGAGGTGGAGTGGTATTACCAGAGCAATCTGGCGGAGACTGCGGTGCGCCGGCTCAAGGGCGTAAAGGGCGTGAGCAACCTGATCCACGTCAAGCCGCGAGTCGCCCCGACCGAGGTCAAGCGCAAGATCGAGGACGCCCTCAAGCGACAGGCCGCACTCGAGGCGAACGACATCACGGTGGAAGCCAACGGCGGCGAAGTCATCCTGCGCGGCAAGGTCCGGTCCTGGGCCGAACGCAAGGCGGCCGAGCGCGCCGCCTGGCAGGCGCCCGGCGTCACCAAGGTCGATAACCGGATCACCGTGGGCCTGTTCGAAATGGCGTGACCCCCTCCACGAAAGCGCCCCAGCGCCGGATGGCGCTGGGGCGTTTCCGCATGGCGGGTTGCGGCAAAGCCGCGGCCCCCGCCGGCTATTTGGCGTAATGGAATGCCGGGAGCTTACCGACCGCGGCCTTGGTCGCGCCGCGGAGCACGATGCTCTGGGCGGTGACGGCGAGGGTGTTGTAGGGAACGGCCACAAGGCGCTCGCCGATCCCGAGGAAGCCGCCGACGCCGATGATCGCGAACAGCACCTTGTCGCGCCCGACGATCAGGTCGTCGATCTTGCCGATGGCCTCCGTTCCGTTGCTCACGGGCCGGCCGATGAGTTGGGTCGCGCGGTAGCCTAGCGCGACGGCGGTCACGTCGACCACGACCAGCGCGATGGGCTTGGGCGCCTGGGCGGCGGCCGGCGGGATCGAGGTCCCAGCGAGGATCGCGGCGCAGAGAGTGGTTCTGAAGAGCGTGTGCACGGGTGTCTCCTGGGTTTCCCGACTCAGCGACCGGCGGGTTGCGCCG
>NZ_LSJI01000259.1 GCF_001557235.1 Phenylobacterium sp. CCH9-H3
GCGCTGGCCCGATCGGCCTTCGCCGCGCGCCTGCCCGCCGCTGTGACGGAGCGCCGCTCCAAGGGCGACCTGACCGCCTATTACGGCCGCGTGCTGGCGCGCAGCCTGCCGGCGCTACGGCCGTTCCTGCTGGAGGGCCGGGCGGCCGCGGCCGGGCTGCTCGACCGGGGGGTGCTGGAGGCCATGCTGACGCCAGAGCATCTCATCTGGCGGGGGGACTATGGCGCGCTTCTGCAGCTTGTGGCCGCGGAACGATGGCTGCGCCATTGGCAGGACCGCCTGGCGGCGGCCCGGGGCGGTCCGCCGGCGTAGCGGGCGGGCGGGTCGCCAAGGCCCGGTCCAGCCAGGGAAGCACCTGGGCATAGATCTCTCGGACATTGGCCGGGCTGGCGGGCAGGTGGCCTTCGCCGATCAAGGTCATCAGCACGGCGTCCTTGCCCTGCCGATAGAGCGCGGCGAACATCGCCTCGGCCTGGGCCATGGAGACGAAATCCAGGTCGCCGTGGATCAGGAAGAGCGGCGTGTGGATGCGGTCGGCGGCGAAGAGGGGACTGTTGCGAAGATAGCGGTCCGGATCGGACCAGGGCGGCGCGCCAAGCCCGCCTTGCCCGGCCTCCGACCAGCCGGCCGAGAGATTGACGGCGGGGCCATCCTCGGGGACCGCGCGGAAGTGCAGGGGCAACTCGCCCCAGCCCGAGGCGAGATCGGTCTTGGCGGCCTGGGCGACGATGGCCCTGAACCGACCGGTCTGGGTCGCCGTCACCAGGGCGCCGTAGCCCCCGAAGCTGTGGCCCCAGAGGGCGATGCGATCCGGGTCGGCCAGGCCCTGGCGCGTCACCGCCTCGACGGCCGCCAGGATCGCGTCGGCGAGGCCAGCGGCCGGCTCGCCCGGCGCCTGGGCGCGCGGCAGGCTGGGCGCCAGGACCGCGAAGCCGTGGGCGGTGAGCAGCCGCGCATTGGGGGTGAAGACCAGGGCGTTGGGCGCATAACGGCCGGGCGGGTTCGGATAGACGGACCCCGGATAGGGCAGGACGATGAGCGGCGGGGCCGCTCCCGTCGCGGGTCCAGACGGCAGGTAGAGCCAGCTGGTCAGGAGCGTCCCCCCCGGCCCGGCGTGCTGGATCGGCCGCACACGCAGCGCATCGACCTCGGCCAGTCGGGCGTTGACGGTCAGGACGACGCGGTCGTCCCCGGCGGCGGCGACCAGGCGCACAACCTCCACCCCGCGATCGTCGCGGGATCGAACGGCGAGGCCGTTGGCCGAGGTCGCCATCGGCAGATCACCGGCCGCAAGGGCGAACCGAAGCTTCGACCCGTCGGCGGCGAGCCGCAGCACCTGGTCGTCGTAGGCGGTCCAGACGGCCTCCTGGCGCGGCGCCGCGTTGACCGCGAAGCGGGCGCCTTCGCCCAGCCTTCGCGGACTCAGGGCGCGCGCGCCGGCGCCGACGCTCAGCGGGCGGAGGCGACCGGAGGCGTCCACCCAATCGATACGGCCGCCGCCGACGAAGGCGAGGCCGCCCCGGCCGATCGCGGCCGGCTTGGCCGGCGCGGCCGGCAGGCCGGCGGTGAGATTGACCGCGCCGGCGTCGGCCAGGCGAAACCAATCGGCCCGGTCCGACGATCGCCCCGTCGCGCGGCCGTAGAGGATCGGCCGCCCGGCCAGCCAGTCCGCACGGACGACCGCCAGCCCCTCCTCGTCATAGGTCAGATCAGGCGTGACCCGTCCGGCCGCGGGTCGCCGGAGCGCGCCGGCCGCGGCCTCGACCTGCAGCAGCTCGCCCTCGGCCCAGGGCCGCCCAGCGGGGCGGGCGAAGACCAGCAACTGGTCGCCGTCCTGCGACCAGGCGAGCAGCTGGGGCAGGACGTCCCCGTCGCCGAGGGGCCACGAGACCTGGCCCGACCCCAGGTCGATGAGGCTGAGGACGCGGCGGCGGGCCGCCGTGCCGACCCGCAGGGGCTCGGCGGTCGGCGAAGGCAGGGGGTCCGCTTCGGCCACGGCCGCCAGATGACGGCCGTCGGGCGACAGTTCGAGGTCGTGGAAGTCGCCCTGCGCCAAGGTGCGGACCTGACGCGTGCGCAGATCGATCTCCGCCAGTCGGCGAGGCGGCCGCGCCGGCCACGCTGAAAGCTCCCGTCCGCTGCCGACCCGGGTGGCGGTCGGCGTCCGTCCCTCGGCGGCGGCGCGCCACTGGGCGGCGAGCCGTTCGGTGGTCTGGCGCAGGGTGCGCATGTGAAGCGGCAGGTCGCCCCGGGCCAGCACGATCGCCACCAGCTGGGTTTCCGATCGCCATTGAAGGCTGCGGCCATAGACCGCCGCGTCGGTCGGCAGGCCGAGCCAGCGCGTCCGGCCGCTGGCGAGATCCACGACCCCGGTGTCCCAGACCCCTCCGGAGAACCGCTGCACCGCCATGGCGCGGCCGGAGGGCGAGACCGGGCCGGCCACATAGCCGGCGCCCGGCTCGGGCGTCATCAGGTCGCGCGCGACGCCGGGGCGCGCCACCTCGGCGATCTTGATCCGGCCGAGCAGGGGTGGCCCGTAGCCGTCGCCGTCGAACCGCGGGGCGGTGTCGTAGGCCGCCTCGGTCTGGAGGATCAGGTGACGGCCGTCCGGGGTGATCTCCATCTGGTCGAGACGCTCCAGCCGCAGCATGTCGTCCACGGTGAAGGGCCGGGCCAGGGCCGGCGCCGACCCCAGGACGAGGACGACGGCCAACGCCCGCGCCCCGTCCAGGGCGTGGCGAGCCGGGCGGCGCATCGGCTTACCAGCGCTTGGTGAGCTGAACCGAGGCGAAGCGCCCGAGGGGATCGGCGTTGGCCGGGTCGAAGCCGACGCCCTGCGGCGCGTCGTAGAAGGGCGGATCGGTGTCGAAGAGGTTGCGCACGGACACGGCCAGTTCGAGGTCCTGTTGCAGGCCGCTCGTGGCCGTGGGCCGCCAGCGGAGCTGCAGGTCGGCGGTGGTCCAACTGGCGATGGACGGTCCGCTCGCGGCCTTGGCGCCGTCGAGATAGTTCACCGCCAGGCTCGCGCCGACGTCGCCGTGGGTCCAGCCGACCTGGGCCTGGGCCCGTCGTCTTGCGGGCCGGCCTGGCGTCCCGGCCAGCTCGACGGCGGGGGCGGTGGGGGTCACCTGTCGCCGGTAGTCGATGAGGTAGGTGGCGTTGGCCGACAGGTCGATCCGATCGGCGCCCAGGTCCACGCCCCATCGGGCGGTGAGATCGACGCCGCGCACCTCCAGCCCGCCGGTGTTGAGATAGCGGGCGTCGACGATCGCCGTATAGGCCTCGGCCGGGAACAGGCCGGCGTTGGAGGAGGTCGATTGCGCCAGCAGGCCCTTCACCAGGGCCAGGTCCGCCGGATTGGTCGCGACCACGGGCCGGATGAAGGAGGCATAGATGGGGTTGGTCAGGGCGTTGAAGACGTCGTCGCTCACCGGCTGGGCGATCTGGCCGGTGAACCGGGTGTCGAACCAGGTCCCGCTCAGCTTCAGGCCCGGCGCGGCCGCGGGTTGATAGTCGAAGCCGGCGGTCCAGGAGCGGGCGGTTTCGGGCTTGAGGTTGAGGTTGCCGCCGACGCGCAGCAGCACGAGCCTCTGGCTGGCGCCATAGGGCAGGATCCCCGGCCCCACGTCCTGTAGCTCGAAGACTTCAGACAGGGCCGGCGCGCGGAACGAGGTCCCGTAGCTGGCGCGCAGCGTCAGGTCGTCGGCCGGGGCCCAGATCAGGCCAAGCTTCGGATTGCGGCTGGTCCCGACGTCGTCATAACGCTCGATGCGTCCGGCGGCCGACAGCTCCAGCCGCCTCACCCCGGGCAGGGCGTTGTCGGGTCCCACCAGCGGGATGCGGACCTCCAGGAAGCCCGCGCTCACCGTGCGCTCGTAGGGGCCCTCGATGGTCGTGGTGGGCGTGGCCCTGGAGACCAGGCTGATGTTGCGGGTCTGGAAGCGTTCACGCCGCACCTGGGCGCCGAACGCGGCCTTGAGCGGTCCGCCCGGCAGGGTGAGCACCGTGCCGTCGGCCTTGAAATTGAACGCGCTGACCTGGTTCTCGTAGCGGGTCTTGACGTAGCCGCTGCCGATGAAGTCGAGCACGGCCCGGCTGTTGGCGGCCCCGTCCCCATAGGGGTTGAAGAAGCCGTCGCGGGCCGCGCTGAAGCTTGTGGTCGGATCGTCGGCGACCGTGCCCAGGGCCTCCTTGAGGAACTGGGTGTCGAGGCGTCCGAGGTTGGAGCGCCGGTTGAGTTCCCGCGCATAGGCGCCGTAGGCCTCGGCGCGCCAGGTCTGGCCCAGCCTGGCCTCCGCGCCGGCCGAGAGGCCCAGGCTCTCGGAGGCGCCGGTCGAGCGCAACGGGCCGAGTTCGTCGGTGAAATCGTAGGCGATCTGGTTGGAGCTCGCGCCGTTCGGGGACACGAAGAAGGGGTTGGCGCGGTTCACGGTGATCAAGGCGACGGAGCCGGGCGAAGCGTAGGCGAACTCGCGGTGGCTGTAGCGCGCCTCGGCGGTGAGTTCGAGCCGTTCGCCCAGTTCCTGGCCGAGGCTCGCATAGACCGAGTTGCGCGACTGCTCGGGGAGGATGTCGGTCTGCTGACGGAGGTTCTCCAGGTTCACCTGGCCGGCGAGGAAGCTCGACGCGGTCAGGCCGGTCCCGGCCTGGCTGACCGGGATCGCCCAGCCCGGTACGACGGCGCCGGTGGCGGGGTCGAGTTTCATGATGTTGCCGGGATGGCTGTAGAACTGGCGGTGATCGGTTCCGCCGAATGGCCGAAGGTCCGCGCTGGCCGTGAACGGGCGCTTGTCGGCGCCGAGTGCGTCGCGGCGGTAGTATTCGTAGGTGACCAGCGCATGGCCGCTCGTCCAGGTGCGGCCGAAGGTCTGACCGACCTGGCGCTCGCCGACGCCGCCCGCGGCGGCCCCCAGGCGCGCGCGGGTCTCCGCGCCGTCGAAGTCGTCGCGCAGGATGATATTGACCACGCCGCCCACGGCGTCCGAGCCGTAGAGGGCCGAGGCTCCGTCCAGCAGCACCTCGACGCGGGCGATGGCGGCGGTCGGGATCGCCGAGACGTCGGCGAAGTCGCCCTTGAGGCCGGTGCCGGCCATGCGCCGGCCATTGACCAGGACGAGGGTGGCCGAGGCGCCCAGGCCGCGCAGATTGACGCCCTGGGAGACGACGCTGTTGGTGCCGAGCCGGTCGGCGCCGGTCAGGCTGGTGACCGGGGTGCTGGTTCCGCCGTAGTTCTGCGGCAGGTCGGCCAGCAGCTCGGCGAGGGTGGCGCGGCCGCTGGCGTCGATCTGCTCGCGCGAGATCGCCACGATGGGGGAGGCGCCGGCGCCTGGCCCACGGATCAGGCTGCCGGTGACGACGACCTCGCTGAGCTGGATTGGGGCGTTTCCAGCCTCGGCGGGCCGAACGCCGGAAGACTCAGCGGGGGCGCCGGGGAGGGCCGGTGGGACCTCGGCAAGGGCCTGGGCTTGCGCGGCGGCGGGGGAGGCCGCGGTGTCGCCGGGGCCTGGCGCCGCGCCGCGCGGTTTCAGCACGATCGTGCCGCCGCCGGCGTCCTGGGCCTCGATGCCGGCGCCGGCCAGCAGACGGGCGAGGGCGTCGCGGGGACGCAGCCGGGCCCGCAGCGCGCTGACGCTGTGTCCGCGGACGGTGTCAGCCTTGTAGATGAGCTGGACGTGGGACTGGGTGACGAAGGCCATGAGGGCCGCGTCGAGCGGGCCGGCCTCGATGTTGAAGTTCACCTCGGCCTCGGCGGCGGGCGCCTGGGCGGCGACGGCTGGGGCGGCGGCCAGGACCAGGGCGAGGGTCGAGGTGGTCAAGCAAAGGCATGAAGATGGCGAGCGACAGGACATGAGCGACGGTGTTCCCCCTCAGACACCGACGCGCCCGGAGACGGACAAAGACTGTTGGATCGGGGTCTGAGCGGTAGACGCTGGGGCCCCGGGCCGACCCTGGAGCCGTGTGACAATTTTTTTGCGGTCGGTTCAACCCCTCGGGGGCTTGAGCATGATCACGTCCTCGCCCTGAGGCTCGGCGCGCAGGCCGTGCAGATGGCTGACCGCCAGGACGAAGGCCTCGACGTCTCCGCTGTCGAAGGCGCCGGAGACGACTTCATCGCCCAGCTCCGGCGCCTCCAGGGTGATCTTGCGGCGGCTGTAGCGGTTCACCTCGGCGATGGCGACGCGTAGCGGCACCGCATGGAAGATGATCCGCCCGTCGGTCCAGCTGGTCGCGGCCTCGAGATCGACGCGCTGGGGCGCTCCAAGGCGGCTGTTGGCGATGATCTGCTGGCCGGGCGTCAGCCGCACGGCCGGTCGGGCGGGTTCGGAGGGCCGGCGCACCTCGACGACGCCCTGGACCAGGGTGACGCGGACGTGCTCGGCGTCGCGCCGGACGTCGAAGCGGGTGCCGATGGCGCGCACCTGGGCGCCTGCGGCGTCGACCAGGAAGGGGCGTGAGGGATCGTGGGCGACCTCGAAGAAGGCCTGGCCCTTGAGCAGGCGCACGCGGCGTTGCTGGCCGTCCATGCGCGCGGAGAGGCGCGTGTCGGTGTCGAGCCGGACCCGCGAGCCGTCCTCGAGAACCACCAGGCGTTGCTCGCCCACGCGGGTGGTCAGGGTTTCCCCCGAGACCTGGGTCCAGACGGCGAAGCCCACGCCCAGCGCCAGGATCAGCGAGAGCGCGACGGCGACCGCGACAGCGCGCGGACGGGCTCCGGCGCCGCGGCCGCGGCTGAGCGCATCGGCCACCGCGGCGTTCATGGCGGCGTCGCCGTCGAGGACGCTCGAGCGGCGCCAGGCGCGCTCGACCTCGGCATAGGCGTCGCGCCGGCCCGGCGCCTGCCGCCAGGTCCGAAACTCCTCGAGGGTGGCGGAGGAGACCGACCGGGTGTTGAGCCGCGAGAACCAGGCGGCGGCCTCCTTGAGGAGGGTTTCGT
>NZ_LSJI01000026.1 GCF_001557235.1 Phenylobacterium sp. CCH9-H3
GGCCCACACCCCTGGCATCCCCCCGACCTCGGTCGGGGGGATGCCAGGGGTGTGGGCCGGGCCGATCCGGGCCATCCGTGTCCGACAGGCAAGTCGTTGGATGACCGCCGCTATAACATTTGATGTCAGGGAGGGTTCCCGAACGCGTCGACCAGGTCAGCCTCGGTCGCCTCGATCTCCAGCCGCTTGACGCGGGCCGTCTCGCCGCTGGCGATGCGCACCGCCGATTTGGGGAGCTTCAGCGTCTTGGCCACCAGCGCGATCACCGCGGCGTTGGCGGCGCCGTCGGCGGCGGCCGCGCTCACCCGAAGCTTCAGGACGGGCCGGCCCTCGGCGTCGGTCATCCAGCCGTCAACCGCATCGCGGCCGCCGCGCGGCGTCACCCGGACAGCGAGGCGGGTCAGCCGATCAGGCCGATCAGCGGCCGGAACAGCCAAGGCAGCAGGTAGGCGCGCGCGCCCTGGAGGATCAGGATCACGATGATCGGGCTGATGTCCACGCCGCCCAGCGGCGGGATAATACGCTGGAACGGTCGCAGAACGGGCGTGGTCACGGCGTCCAGGAACCGCGCCACGCCATAGACGAACTGGTTGCGCAGGTTGATCACGTTGAACGCCACCAGCCACGACAGGATCGCGCTGACGATGATCGCCAAGACCAGGAGCCCCAGGAGGCCGTCGATCACGAAGTAGAGAAAGCTGATCATAGGGGCGGTTCTACCGGCCTTTGCGGCTGTGACAAGGCGACGCTCATTATCCCGGCTTGACAGGCGGGGGCCAGATCGCCTTATTCCGCGCCTTCCTGGGGCCGTAGCTCAGTTGGTAGAGCGCCTCGTTCGCAATGAGGAGGTCAGGGGTTCGACTCCCCTCGGCTCCACCAGGAACCTTCTTCAGACACTCCGCCCTCAGTGCGCGTCGTCCCAGTTGGTGGCGGCGCGGGCTTCGACGACGAGGGGGACGGAGATCTGCAGGGCCGGTTCGGCGGCGCGCTCCATGATCCGGCGGGCGACGGCGATGACGGCGTCTGCTTCGGCCTCGGGCGCCTCGAAGACCAGTTCGTCGTGCACCTGCAGCAGCATCTTGGCCGTCAGGCCCGCCTCGCGCAGGGCGCCCGGCATGCGGATCATGGCGCGGCGCATGACGTCGGCGGCCGCACCCTGGATCGGCGCATTGATCGCGGCGCGGTCGGCGAAGGCCCGTTCGGCCTGGGATTTCCCGCGCGCCGCCGGGATGTGGACCTTGCGGCCGAAGATGGTCGTGACGAAGCCCTGGCTGCGGACCTGCTGCTGCATGCGATCCATGTAGGTCCGGATGCCGGGGAAGCGCTCGAAGTAGGTCTTGATATAGGCGCCCGCCTCCTCCCGCGGGATCGAGAGCTGGTTGGCGAGGCCGAAGGCCGAGATGCCGTAGACGATGCCGAAATTGATCGCCTTGGCGCGGCGGCGGGTCTCGGCGGGCATGCCCTCCACCGGCACGCCGAACATCTCGGAGGCGGTCATGGCGTGGATGTCCAGGCCGTCGGCGAAAGCCTTCTTCAGCTGCGGGATGTCGCCGATGTGGGCCAGCAGGCGCAGCTCGATCTGGGAATAGTCGGCGCTGATCAGCACCTTGCCCGGCTCGGCGATGAAGCACTTGCGGATCTTGCGGCCTTCCTCCGTGCGGATCGGGATGTTCTGCAGGTTCGGATCGCTCGAGGCGAGGCGGCCGGTCGTGGCGGCGGCCAAGCTGTAGGAGGTGTGCACCCGGTTGGTGCCCGGATTGATCGCGGCGACCAGGTTGTCGGTGTACGTACCTTTCAGTTTCGAGAGCTGGCGCCAGTCCAGTAGGATGCGCGGCAACTCGTGACCCTGGGCGGCCAGGTCTTCGAGGAGAGACGCGTCGGTGGACTGGGCGCCCGTGGCGGTGGTCTTGCCCGAGGCGATGCCCATCTCGTTGAAGAGGATGTCGCCGATCTGCTTCGGCGAGCCCAGGTTGAAGGGTCGGCCGGCCACGCGGTGGGCCTCGGCCTCCAGCTCGGCCATGCGGACGGAGAAGTCGTTGGAGAGCTGGCGCAGGCGCTCGGGATCGACCTTGATCCCCGCAAGCTCCATATCCACCAGCACCTGCGGCATCGGCCGCTCCACCGTCTCGTAGACTGTGGCGAGCTTCTCCTCGACGAGGCGCGGCTTCAGGTGCTCCCAGATGCGCAGGGTGACATCGGCGTCCTCGGCCGCGTAGCAGGTCGCCGCGCCCAGCTCGACGTGCTTGAAGCTCTTCTGGCCCTTGCCCGTCCCCGCCACGGTTTTGAAGCTGATCGGTTGATGCTCAAGCAGGCGCATGGAGAGCTCATCCATGCCGTGGCTCTTGTGCAGGCCGCCCTCCAGTGTGAACGAGATCAGCATGGTGTCGTCGATGGGGCCAACCTCGATCCCGTAGCGGGAGAGCACGGCCATGTCGTACTTGGCGTTCTGGGCCACCTTGAGGATCGCCGGGTCCTCCAGCAGCGGCTTCAGCCGCGCCATGGCTTCGTCGATCGGGATCTGGGTCAGGTCGGCGGGCGCCTCGAGCTCCAGCCCGCCCTCGCCCTCGTGGGCGTGGCCGACGGGGATGTAGCAGGCCTCGCCGGGCGCCACGGCCAGGCTGACCCCGCACAGGTTGGCGCTGGTGGCGCCGAGGGCGTCGGTCTCGGTGTCGAACGCGACGATCCCGGCAGCGTAGGCCCGGGCGATCCAGTCGTCGAGCGCGGCCAGGTCGCGGACGCACTGGTAGGCGTTGACGTCGATGGCGCCGTGCTGCGGCGCCGGGCGGGCCTTGGCCTCGGGAGCCGGGGTCGCCGGCGCGGCGATGCCGCCGGCCGAGCCTGCCTTACCGTCGCCGATCCGGCGGGCCAGCGTGCGGAACTCCATCTTCTCCAGGAAGGCCTGCAGCTCGGCAGGGTCCGGATCGTCGACCGCCAGCGCGTCGATGGGCTCGGGCAGCGGCGTGTCGCAGTCGAGCTGCACAAGCTGGCGCGAGAGCCGGATCTGGTCAGCGAACTCGATGAGGGTCTGGCGTCGCTTCTGCTGCTTGATCTCGCCGGCGCGGGCCAGAAGCGTGTCGAGGTCGCCGTATTCGTTGATCAGGGCGGATGCGGTCTTGATGCCGATCCCGGGGGCACCAGGCACATTGTCGACCGAATCGCCGCAGAGCGCTTGCACATCGACGACCTTGTCGGGCGTAACGCCGAATTTTTCGGCGACCTGTTCAATTCCGATCCTTACGTTCTTCATGGTGTCGAGCATGAAGACGCGGTCGCCGACCAACTGCATCAGGTCCTTGTCGGACGAGACGATCATCACCTCGCCGCCCATGTCGCGGACCTTGCAGGCATAGGCGGCGATGATGTCGTCGGCCTCGTAGCCAGGCAGTTCGAGGCACGGGACGCCGAACGCCTTCGTGGCTTCCCGCACCAGCGGGAACTGCGGGACCAGGTCCTCGGGCGGCGGGGGCCGATGGGCCTTGTACTTGTCGTAGAGCTTGTTGCGGAACGTCTGTTCGGAGTGGTCGAACACCACCGCCAGGTGGGTCGGCGCCTCGGCGGACGTCTTCATGTCCACCAAGAGCTTCCAGATCATGTTGCAGAAGCCCGAGACCGCGCCGACGGGCAGGCCGTCGGTCTTGCGGGTCAGGGGCGGCAGGGCGTGGAAGGCGCGGAAGATGAAGCCCGAGCCGTCGACCAGATAGAGCCGGATCGCCGGTCCATCCTGGGTGTTCGGCCGATCGACGTCGGGAAGGGGCGGGGCGGCGGCGTCGAGCGTGTCGGTCATGGCTCCAAGATAGGGCCCCGCGCGCCGCAGGTCATCTGCCGCGCGGGGCCGATCTGTGCGTCGCCTGTCTCGCGCCGCCGCGGGTCAGGCGTCCTGGCTGAACCGGCCCTGCAGGTTCGGGGCCCCGTCGCCGGCGCGGGACAGGGCGTCCGCGTCGCCGTCGCGCAGGAAGTCCTCCACCGCCCGGCCCATTGCGGCGTAGGCGATGCGGAAGGGGCTGATCGCGGAGCTCAGGCGGCGTACGCCGAGGGCCTTCAGTTCGGCGGCGGCGGGCACGCCGGTCCGGCCCATGACATTCAGCGGCCTCGGGATCGCCGCCGCCAGCCGTCCGATCAGCACGGGGTCCGCGGGGCCGGGCACGAAGATCCCGTCCGCGCCGGCGTCCGCGTAGAGCGCCGCGCGCTTCACCGACTCCTCGTAGGCCGCCTCGCCCTCGGCCAGCCCGCGCAGGTAGACGTCGGTGCGGGCGTTGATGAACAGGGAGGCGCCCTGCCGCTCGGCCTGCGCGCGCACGGCGGCGATCTTGCGGGCGTGCAAGGCCGGGTCGCGGCCGCCGTCCTCGATGTTGATCCCTACAGCGCCGGCCTCGATCACGCGGGCGATATTGGCCGACAGCACGTCCAGATCGTCGGTGAAGCCGCCCTCGATGTCGGCGGTCAGGGGAACGTCGCCCGCCGCCTTCGCCGCCGCGGCGATCGTCGCGACGACCAGATCCATCGGCAGCACGTCGCCGTCGGGATAGCCATGCGCCCAGGCCACGGCGGCGGACGACGTGGCCACCGCCTTGGCCCCGGCGTCGGCCATGACCGCCGCGCTTGCGGCGTCCCAGGCGTTGGGCAGGACCAACACGTCGGGTCCCTCGTGCAGCTTGCGGAAGCGTTCGGCTTTGGCGGTCTGGCTCATGGGGTCCCCTTGACTGATCTCGATCCCAGGACGGCGATATGGGGTGGTCCGTGACATGCCGCTGGCGGAATCCGGACATGAACGGATGACGGCATGGGCCTTCGCCCTGGCCGGCGAAACCCGCTAAGAGCCGCACGTGACCTCGACGGCCCTCACACGCCTGGCCCTGACCGACTTCCGGTCCTACGCGACGGCCGAGCTCGTGCTGGACGGGCGGCCCGTCTGGCTGGCGGGGCCGAATGGGGCGGGCAAGACCAACCTCTTGGAAGCCGTCAGCTTCCTGATCCCCGGTCGCGGCCTGCGGGGCTCCAGCCTGGCCGAGGTGGGCCGACGGATGCCGGGTGAGCCTTTGGGGCGCGCCTGGGCGGTGTCGGTGACCCTGCGCGCGGACGGCGAGGAGACGCGGCTCGGCACCGGGGTCGAGCAGGCCGGCGCCTCGCGGCGGGTCGTGCGGGTGGAGGGCGAGCCCGCGCCGCCCGGGCGCCTGGCCGAGCATGTCCGCCAAGTCTGGCTTACCCCCGCCCAGGATCGCCTGTTCCTGGAAGGCGCCGCCGACCGTCGCCGCTTCTTCGACCGCCTGGTGTTCGCCGCCGAGCCCGCCCACGCCGCCCACGTCCAGGCCTATGAGAAGGCGATGCGCGAGCGGATGCGCCTCTTGACCGACGGGCCGCCCGATCCAGCGTGGCTCGACGCCCTCGAGGCCCGCCTGGCCGAGGCGGGAACCCTGATGGCCGAGGCCCGGGCCCGCACCCTGGCAGCCCTGGCCGCCGAGATAGCCACTCGCGGCGAGCGGCCGTTCCCCCAGGCGCGCCTGGCCCTCACCGGAGAGTGGGAGACGCTGGCCCGCGAGGGCGCCGAGTTCACCGAGATCGAGGCGCGCCTGGCCCGCGCCCTGGCCGCCGCGCGCGAGCGGGACGCCGCCGCCGGCCGCGCGCTCACCGGCCCGCACCGCGGCGACCTGTCGGTGATCCATGCCGAGAAGGACCGCGCCGCCGCCGAGTGCTCCACGGGCGAGCAGAAGGCCCTGATCCTCAACCTGGTCCTGGCCCAGGCCGCCCGCCTCGCCCGCGCCCAGGCCCCGTCGCCGATCCTGTTGCTGGACGAGGTGGCCGCCCACCTCGACGCCCGCCGCCGCGCCGCCCTCTTCGACGAGATCGAGGCCCTGGGCCTGCAGGCCTTCCTGACCGGCACCGACGAGATGCTGTTCGAGGGCCTGAGCGGCCGCGCTCAGGGGTTCAGGGTGGATGCATCGGGGCTTGCGGAGGCGCCCTGAGAAGCCGGCGCCTGGCACACGCCGAAAAGCGTGCAGAATCAGCCGGGAACCCTATATAGGAAGGCATCGGATTTTAGGCTCCGCGCCAAGCGCGAACGGCCTGCCACCAGGCGCTCCGGATCATGCGATCCGAACCTCGAACGAAGCGCCTCAGCTGGACGCAAGATGAGCGAAGAGAACGAGACGAACGGCCAGGCCGAATACGGCGCGGAATCGATCAAGGTGCTGAAGGGCCTGGACGCGGTGCGCAAGCGTCCGGGCATGTACATTGGCGACACCGACGACGGTTCGGGCCTGCACCACATGGTCTACGAGGTGGTGGACAACGCCATCGACGAGACCCTGGCCGGCTGGGCCACGCGGGTCGAGGTGATCCTGAACGCCGACGGCTCGGTGACCGTCACCGACGACGGCCGCGGCATCCCGGTGGACATCCACGAGGGCGAGGGCGTTTCGGCGGCCGAGGTCATCATGACCCAGCTGCACGCGGGCGGTAAGTTCGACCAGAACAGCTACAAGGTCTCGGGCGGCCTGCACGGCGTGGGCGTGTCGGTGGTGAACGCCCTCTCCGAGTTCCTGAAGCTGAAGATCTATCGCGGCGGCAAGAGCTACGAGATGGAGTTCCGGCACGGGGACTCCGTCGCGCCGCTGAAGGAGACGGGCGATGCGCCGATGCGCGAGAACGGCCTGCCGCTGTCGGGCACCGAGGTCACCTTCTTCCCCTCGGCCCAGACGTTCGCCTTCATCGAATTCGACCGGAAGACGCTGGAGCACCGCCTGCGCGAACTGGCGTTCCTGAACTCGGGCGTGACCATCTGGCTCAAGGACTTCCGCGAGGCCGAGCCGTTCGAGGAGGTCATGCACTACGAGGGCGGCATCGAGGCCTTCGTGCGCCACCTCGACAAGGCCAAGACTCCGCTGATGAAGACGCCCATCGTGGTGCGGGGCAAGAAGGAGAACGTGGAGCTGGACCTGTCGCTCTGGTGGAACGACGGCTACCACGAGAACGTCCTCTGCTTCACGAACAACATCCCCCAGCGCGACGGCGGCACCCACCTGGCGGCCTTCCGCTCGGCGCTGACGCGGATCATCACCGGCTATGCCGAGAGCTCCGGCGCGGCCAAGCGCGAGAAGGTCTCTGTCTCGGGCGAGGACGCGCGTGAGGGCCTGACCTGCGTGCTGTCGGTCAAGGTTCCGGACCCCAAGTTCTCGTCCCAGACCAAGGACAAGCTGGTCAGCTCGGAAGTGCGCCCGGCGGTGGAAAACCTCGTCTCGGAAGGCCTCTCGACCTGGTTCGAGGAGCACCCGAACGAAGCGAAGATGATCGTCCAGAAGATCGCCGAGGCCGCCGCCGCCCGCGAAGCGGCCCGCAAGGCCCGCGAACTGACCCGGCGCAAGTCGGCGCTCGACATCACCTCCCTGCCCGGCAAGCTGGCCGACTGTTCCGAGAAGGATCCGGCCAAGTCCGAGATCTTCCTGGTGGAGGGCGACTCGGCCGGCGGTTCGGCCAAGCAGGCCCGCAACCGCGACAATCAGGCGATCCTGCCCCTGCGCGGCAAAATCTTGAACGTGGAGCGCGCCCGCTTCGACAAGATGCTGTCGTCGGACCAGGTGGGCACGCTGATCACCGCCCTGGGCGCCGGCATCGGCCGCGACGACTTCGACATCGAGAAGCTGCGCTACCACAAGATCGTCATCATGACGGACGCCGACGTGGACGGCGCCCACATCCGGACCCTGCTGCTCACCTTCTTCTACCGGCAGATGCCGGAGGTGATCGAGCGGGGCTACCTCTATATCGCCCAGCCGCCGCTCTATAAGGCGGCCAAGGGCAAGTCGGTCCGCTACCTGAAGGACGACGCCGAGCTCGAGATCTACCTGATCGATGAGGGCGTCGACGGCGCGACCCTGGATCTGCCCAGCGGCGAGCGCCTGACGGGCGCGGATCTGCTGGCGCTGGTCCAGACCGCCCGCGGGGCCAAGGCCAACATCGAGCGCCTGGCCGCCCGCGCCCCCGCCTTCGCTATCGAACAGGCGGCCATGGCGGGCCTCCTGGCCGAGGGCGGCGACCCCGCCGCCGCGGCTGCGCGCCTCAACCTCTACGCCGAGGAGGGCGACGGGCCGTGGTCGGGCGAGAAGGCGGCCACCGGCGGCTTCGCGTTCAGCCGCGTGAAGCGCGGCGTGTCCGAGCGCGTGGTGCTGGACGACCTGTTGCTGCACGCCGCCGACGCGCGGCGCCTGGCGGAACGGTCCAAGGACCTGGCCCAGGTGTTCTCGGGCGTGGCCACCTTCACCCGCAAGGACCGCACGGCCAAGGTGCGTGGCCCGCTCGACCTGGTCGCCGCCGTCATGGACAACGGCCGCCGCGGCCTCTCCATCCAGCGCTACAAGGGCCTCGGCGAGATGAACGCCGAGCAGCTTTGGGAAACCACCCTGGACGTGGAGGCCCGCACCCTGCTGCAGGTGCGCGTGAACCACGCCGACGACGCCGACGACATGTTCACCCGCCTGATGGGCGACCTGGTCGAACCGCGCCGCGAGTTCATCCAGGAGAACGCCCTGGACGCCGAAGTGGACGTCTGACGCAGGGTCCGGGCGGACGCACAGGCCTGTTCGGGAGAGCCAGAAGGACGCAAGTTCTGGGGCTGGCGCCCCGTGCGCCACCTCCGGACATCGCCGCCATTCGGGATGCGGACATTCCATCCGCCCCCGTCGCCCGCCGCGAAGGCGCCGCCCGGGCGAAGCTCGTCGTTGGTGCTTGGCGGCGTTTAGGCGTCCAAGGTCGTGGCTCCTCGGCGGTTCGCGCCTGGCGGCGCTGGGCGGAGCAGCACCCCAACAGCGCGCCCGGGCGGGTGCGACGTTCACGCCTCCCGAGCGTACGATGGCGACAGCCGGCGGAAAGCCTTGCGCAGCGCGACAAGCGTCACCGGCCGTGGCTGGGCCAACCCCGCTTCGAACCGCACGACGGTGCGCTCCACGATCCCCGCCTGGCGGGCCAGCTCATACGCCGTCACGCCGAGGCTGAGCCTGAGTTGGCGGCAGTCCTCCGGGCTCACGGCGAGGCCAGCTCGATGACCACCGTCCCGGCATTGCGGTTCCGGGCCCAGGCCTCCTCGTTGGAGCCCGGATCCAGGGGCCGTTCCTTGCCGAAGGAGATGGTTTCGACCCGAGAGGACGCGACTCCCGCGGCGATCAGGGCCTGGCGTGCGGCCGCCGCGCGCCGTGCGCCCAGCGCCAGGTTGTATTCGCGTGTGCCCCGCTCGTCGGCGTTGCCTTCGATGCGTGCGCGGACGCCGGGGTTTGCGGCGAGCCAGTCCGCCTGGCGCCGCAACGTTTCGCGTGCTTCGCCGTCCAGATGGTCGCTGTCGAGCGCGAAGTACACCCGGTCACCGGCCGCGGCGGCCAACAGCTGTTGAGCGCTCTGGACCGCCGGGCCCGGGAGCGGATCGGCGGCGGCGGGCACCGCGCCCGGCTGCGCCCCGGCCTCCGCCAGGTCCTGGACCGGTGGCCCCTTCGCGCGGGTGGCGCAACCCGCGAGCAACGCCGATGCGGCGGCAGCCGCCAGAAGGATATGAATGGACTTGTTCATCTTGAGCGCCCCGGTTGGAAAAGGAGCCGGCGTGTTCCTGAGCGCCGGTCAGCACGATCAGTCTTGCGCGCGCAGCAGCGCCGGCTCTCGATCCATCGAACCTCCGTTGAAGGCTCGCCCTCCCGGGGAGCAGGCTTGGGGGGCTCGCGAACGCCCCGGTCGAGGCGAGCCTTCCACGACGTCATCACCCCAAGCGCCGGCACAGCCAAGCATAAGGAACTTATAAGGGCGGCCATCCGCCAGACCTCGTAAGGACGGCATAATTGACGCCAGCCGGCCCTTGGGGAACGTGAACGCATGTGGTGGGTGTCTTCCGAACCCGACGATGGAAGTCGGCTGAAAGCGGCGCTCCGCCAGACGCTGCGCTATGCGGCCGTGATTCCCATCATCGCCCTGACCACGGGCGTCGCCGAACTGGTCTACAGGCTTACGGGAAGCGACCGGCTCTCGAGCATCTTCATCGCCGGGGTGCTGCTGGCGGCCTTTCTCCTGGGTTCCGGGCCCGCCTATCTCGCCGCCGCCGCCGCCTTCTTCGCCTATTTCTTCCTCGTAGACCCAAGGTTCCAGTTCACGTTCGGATCGCCGGACGACTTCAACGTCCTGATGATGTTCCTGGCGGTGTCCGCGCTCACCGGCCTGTTGACGGGCCGGGTGCGGGACGAAGCCGCCCGAGCCAAGGCGCGGCAGCGAGTCAACGGCGCGCTCCTGGACGCGACGCGAGAGTTCTCCGCCAGCTCGGACGAGGCCTTCATCCGCGCACGGCTGGCGCATCACATGGCCCGCGCGGCGCGCGGCGAGGCGGCGGTGCACGACGGGCCAAGCTACGTCAGCGCGCCGGCCGCCAAGCTGACGGACGATGCGGTGCGCATGCTGCGGGCGGCGGAGGGCCGCAGCTCCGCTCTGGGGCGCGCCACGCAGCAGTTGAACGGCTGGAGCCTGCGAGCGCTCAGCGCGGGCGATGCGTCTCTCGGAATCGTCGCTTGGCGGCCCCTCGGCGGAGGATCGTTGAGCGACGAGGAACAGACGGTGCTCGACATCCTGGTCGATACGGGGGCGGCGGCCATCTCACGGGCGCGGCTCGCGGCCGGCAAGGCGGAAGCCGAGACCCGCGCGCGGACCGAAGACCTCCGCAACGCCCTCCTGTCTTCAATCTCCCACGACCTCCGCACCCCGCTCGCCGCGATCCTGGCGTCGGCGAGCAGCTTGGACGCCTTCGGCGAGACCTTCGACGCGGCGACGCGCCTGGACCTGGTGACCACCATCCAGGAGGAGGCGGAGCGGCTCGATCTCTTCGTGGCGAACCTGCTCAACATGACCCGGCTGGAAGCGGGCGCCCTGCAGATCCAGAGGGCGCCGTTCAACGTGCCCGAGGTGATCCAGCGAACGCTCCAACGCCGCAATCGCAATCACCGCCGCTGCATCTCCACGGCGTCCGTCGGCGACCTGCCCGAGGCGCTGGGCGATCCGGTGCTGTTCGAACAGGCGCTTGGCAACGCGGTGGAGAACGCCTTCCGCTATACGCCGCCGGATTCCGCCGTGTCGGTGGCGGCCAGGACGGAGGGCGCGCAGATCGTCGTGGAGGTCACCGACAGCGGCCCGGGCGTCGCTGGGCATGACTTCGAGCGCATCTTCGAGAAATTCTACCGCGCGCCCAGCGCCTCGGACACGGCGGGCACGGGCCTTGGCCTGTCGATCAGCCGGGGTCTCATGACGGTCATGGGCGGCAAGGTCGTCGCGGGCCAAAGGTCCGATGGCGACGCCGGTCTTGTCGTGCGATTCAGCCTCGAGGCGGTGACGGCGTGAGCGGTCCACGCCTCCTCCTGGTCGACGACGAACCGCAGATCGTCCGCGCCCTCACTCCCGCGCTCCAGGCGGCCGGCTATGCCGTTGACGTCGCCGTCACCGGAGAGGGCGCCCTCACTCAGCTGGCGGGCGAGCCCTGCGATGTCGTCATCCTGGATCTCGGCTTGCCGGATCTGGACGGCAAACAGGTGATCCTCCGGATCCGGGAATGGTCGGACGCTCCGGTCATCGTGCTGTCGGCGCGCGACCTGGAGAGCGAGAAGATCGCGGCCCTGGATGCAGGCGCGGACGACTTCGTCAACAAGCCCGTCGGGGTCGGGGAACTGCTCGCCCGGGTCCGCGCCAGCCTGCGCGGCCGGGAGCGCCGCTTCCGCTCTCAGGCCCGGTTCCGCGCCGCGGACTTGGCCATCGATTTCGCCCTGCGGCGGGTGACGATCGAGGATCAGGAAGTGCACCTGACGCCCCGCGAGTATGACCTCCTGCGCGTGCTGGCGCGCCATGCCGGGCGAGTCGTGACCCACCGCCAGCTGATCGCCGCGGTCTGGGGCGCCGGCGCGCAGGTGGACGCCCAGTTCGTCCGCGTGCTGGTGGGGCAGCTGCGGCAGAAGCTGGAGGCCGAGCCCTCGGCGCCCCAGCTGGTCACCACGGAGCCAGGATTGGGCTACCGTCTCGTGCCGGAGGATGACGGCTGAGCGCCGGCCGTCAGCGAGGCGCGGCCTCGGGTTCCCGCGTGGCCGGTTCCGCCACTTCGAGAGCGTGCAGATTCGCGGCCCGGATGTCGGCTCCGGCCTGGTCGTAGAGGAACGGCAGGAAGGCGTAGCGTGTGCCCCCGGTGACCTGCGTCGCCTCGTGAAGCACGGAACAGGAGAAGACCACCGCCCCGCCGGTCGGGGGACGATAGGTCCGCCGCCCGAATTCCGGGAAGCGCAGATCGCCCCCCTCGAACTCGTCGGCGTTCAGATTGATGGAGACCGCGAACTTCCGGTGCGCCGTACCGAGCGTGGTGTTGTCGCGGTGGGCGTTGAACCACCCGCCGTCGTCGGCGTCGTAACAGGCGACGATGTAGCGCTCGATATGCGTGGCGGTGAACTGGAAGGCCTTTTCGATCTCCGGCAGCAGCCTATGCCTGAGGCGAGTGCGGCATTCGGTGAGAAGGGCCTCGTCGGCGATGGTCGCGTCGCGTCGCCGCTTGAAGTCGCTGAGGACGCCGACCGTCTTGCCGTCCCGCTCCACCATGGTGCCGGACGGTGCGCCGCCATCCTGGTGATACGAGTCGATCAGCCGGCGGCAAAGCTGGGGTTCGAAGATGCGGGGAACGATCAGCACCGGGGCATGGACGGGGACGCCGGCGTGGGCGTCGGGATCGCCCAGGCGCGCCAGCCGCGTCATCATCTCCGCGCCTCGGTCGAGCGGCGCCGAGCCCAGGGTCCGCAACATGGGGTCGACCAGGAACCACAGCGGACGCACGCCGCCATCGGCGTCCACCGCGTGGTAGAGCCGCCGCAGGTCGCCATCCAGGTCGGCGAACCAGCGGCAAGGCGGCTCGTTCTGGGCCTCGGCATAGGACGCCGCGTCGGGCAGCACGCCGAAGAACACCATCCGGTCGTCGCGGAAGAGGGCCGCGTTCTCATGGACCAGCCGCAGGGCCGCGTCGCGTTCCGGCCCAGGAGGCGGCAGAAAGGCCAGCAGGACGTACCGCCCGCCAAGGCTGCCGAACGCGAATTTCGGATTGACCGGCGAAGGGGCGCTGAAAAGTGGGGCTGGGATGCCCAGCGGGAGGCTCATGATCGGATCGCGGGGCGCCGGCGTCAGACGCCGCTGCCGTCGAACAGAGATTGTCCGGGCGGGATGCGCAGCATCGGCGCTTCCGGATCGGAATAGACGAATGGATCTTCGGCCTGCGGTGCGATTTCGTCCGCCGGGGCCGCGTCGCCCGATCCCCCAGACGGCGGGCGCCAGCCAGGGTATGGCGGCTGCCAGTCCGGATAGATCGCCGGATGGTTCCAAGGATCGAGGGACGGGTCCTCCGCGGGAAGCGGCGCGAGGCCGCCGTCCCCGCCGGGCGCCGCGACCGGATCCGGGGCGGGATCTCGGGCCGCGCCGGATCCGCTCGGAACGTAGCCGCCGACCTTGCCGTGGGCATTGTACCAATAGTTGGCGTAGTCCTCGACCGTGGAGCCGCCCACGCGCTGGACCCAGGCGTCGGAATTCCGGTCGTTGTTCGGCCCGTAGTACTCGGTGAAGAAGGCCTGGAAGACATCCGGGCGATCGCTCAGGATTTTCGAGAGCGGAATGCCATCGATGGTCGTGCGGCCGGCCGGAGCTTCGTCCGCGCCTTCCACCGGTGCGCCCTGGAGTCCGGAGCCTGGCGTATAGCCCTCGAAACGCCCGTGAGCCTCGTACCAGTAGCGCGCGTAGTCCTCGGGCGTCTCGCCGCCGACACGGTCGACCCAGGCCGGCGAGTTGCGATCGTTGTTGGGCCCGTAGAAGTCCCGGTAGAAACCCGCGTAGACGTCGGGCCGATCGCGCAGGATCTGCGCCGGGTCGATGTCCTCGGCCGGCGCCGCGGCGAGGAGGCCGTCGCCGAGCCAGGCGCTCCACGCCCCGAAGCTGTCCGAAGCGGCTTCCGCCAGGGCGTTCCCGCCGCTGTCGAGGCACGGGCCGGCGACGACTGGCTCGGCCGGCTCGGCTGCCGGCGGCGATGGCGCGATTACAGTCTCGCCCTCGCCGGTCCCCTCGGGGGCGGCCCCGGAGACCATCGGTGTCAGGGCGCGCGTGTTCGGGGCCGCCCCGTCCATGTCGATCGGCAGGCCCGCTTGCGCGGAGTCCCAGTCAAAGGCCTCGTATCGCACCTTTCCCTCCAGTCGTGTCACGGCGGGAACATGCCGCCGCGCGCGGGAGGCGCAATTCTGGGAATCTTATAAGGACGGCGGCCAAGACCCCTCCGGAGAAGAGAGGCAGGCGGACGTCGTCCTCAGAAGTCGAGTGTCAAGAACAGGGTCGCCGTCCGGGGCGCGTTCAGCTCGAAGGCGCCGCTGCTGACGACCTTCCAGTCGAATTCGTTCGTCAGGTTGGACACCTGAAAGCGCAGAAGGGCCGGTGTCTCGGCGATATCGAAGCGGTAGCGCAGGCCGGCGTCGAGAATAGTGGCGGCCGGCACATGGGCGCGGTTGAGCTGGTCGGCGACCCGGCGGCCGTGATGGTTGGCGGCGAAGGTCAATGAGAGCCCGTCCACCGGGAGGGCCCAGGTCCCGCTCACGGTGAGGACTCGCTCGGTCTGGCCCACGGGCTTTCGACCGATCCGACCCTGCGCCACCGGCTCGCCCGTCACCCGGGGCCGCATGATCACGGCGCCGGCCACCAGCGTCAGACCTTCGACGGGCGAGCCGGTGAGGCTTATCTCGACGCCACGATGCCGCACCGATCCCAGCTGGCGGAAGACGTTCGCCTCGTCAGGGGCGAAATAGGGCTTCGTCACATCGAAGACACCGGTCACCAGCCGCATGTCCTGCGGCAGGACCCAGCGCGCGCCGGCGTCCCACTGGTCGGTGATGATCGCGGGCAGGGCCTGGGTGCGGTTCGCGGCGCTGTCGGGCGCGATGCCGCTCTCCTCCAGCCCCCGGGTGACGCTGCCGTAGAGGGCGAGGCGCGGGGTCACCGTCCACGAGGCGGCGGCGTTGTAGAGCCACGCTGGATCCTCGGTCGCCGCCACGGCGCCGTCGGGCCGCCCCACGGTCTTGCGATAGTCGGTCCGCTGCAGGCCGACGGTCAAGGCGCCGCGGTTCTGCCAGCGCAGGTCATAGGCCAGCCCGCCGGTCCATTGCCCCACCTTGTCGCGGGTCCGGGCGCCCAAGGCGAACGCGGGCTCGGGGACGTCCAACACCTCCGCGACGTCCGTCGCGCCGTAATCAACGCTCGCGCCGCCACCGTAACGGCTGTCGCGCTTTCGCCCGCGAACCGAGGCGTGCAGCCTATGCGCCCAGTCGCCCGTCACGAAGGCGCGGCTGACCCGCACCTCGCCGCTCGTGGACGCGAGCTGCTGCCGCGGATCACGGCTGATCCGGCGACGGGCCGTCCCGTCGGGCCGCACGTCCCTGAGAAGGTGCGCGTGGTTCTCGCGGGTGTCGTTGACCGACCGGAACAGACCCGCGGCGAGGTCGAAGCCGCCGGGTAGGCGCGCGTGGCCGAGGACACCGTAGTTGGTGGCGATGTTGCGATAGTCGGCCCAATCCGGCCCCACATAGCGTCGCCGCGCGACACGCGGCGGGATGGTCCCTGGCGCGGCCACGTAGAGCGGGCTTGTCTCGCGATCCCAGGCATCCACGCGGCTCCAGAACGGCAGGACGAGCACGTCGGCCGCCGGCCGCCAGCGCGCTGCGATGGCGTAGGACCCGAAGACGGCGTCGGCGCCGCTGGCGTATTCGTCGTCGAAGCCAGCGACGCCGGCCGCGACGCTCAGGGTCTCTGTGATCGGGACCTGAGCGTCGAGCTCCAGCCGCCCGCCGCCCATGGGGCCGTAGCCCGCCAGGACGCTGACCACCCGACGGTCCCCGGCCGGGCGCACCCGGAAGTCGACCACACCGGTAGGCGCCGGGAAGAGGTAGCTCTGGGCGGCGAGCCCCACGCGGACGACGTTGCTCTCCACCAGCCGGTCCGTGAACGAGGCGGGCCGGTCGATATAGAGGCCTTCCAGCCGGATGTTGCCGGCCGTGATCGGCGAGAAACCGCGCACCTCGCTGCTGCTGTAGAGGCCCACCCGCTCGTTGCCGATGCTGGCGCCGAAGGCGTCGTCGGCGCCCGCCACGGCGTTGTCATTGACCCGTTGAGCGAGGGCTTCGCCCGGGGCGGCGAACACGCAGGCGGCGACGAGGCCCCGGACGGAGGCAAGCTTCACGATACGCATGCGGATCTCAAGCTTGGGCGGGGCGATACATCCGGCGGCGGCGGACCCGCAGCAGGCCCAGGGCGGCGACAACGATCGTCACCGTGACGACGCCGGCGATCGGCGAGGCCGGCCAGGACTCGTCTTGAGGCCGAGGCCGAAAGGCCGGCGCGCGGGCGAAGTCGTCCCGGTCGAAGGGCTGTTCGTTGAAGATGTAGGGGTAGTAGAAGCGGCGCAGGTCGCCGTGGAAGCCGCGGATCCGGTCCAGGTAGGCCATCTGCGCCTGCGGGTCGGTGTCGGCCAGGCGGTGCAGGGCGAGCTGCACGCCGACGCCCGGCAGCAGTTGACCCAGCCGCCCGCTCATGGCCGCGCGCTCGAGAACACCGTCGCGATAGGCGCCGGCCAGACCGGCCGCGGACTGGTCGCCCACCTGATGGAAGGCGAAGTACCATTTCCAGTGGAAGGGCGCCGTCACCGGCGCCGTGTCCGCCCATTCCGGGTGCGTGCGGAAGAAGGCCTCCATGGTCTGCGACTTGGGGATGTCCCAGGCGCGGTGGACGGCGGTGCGCTGCAGCAGGCTGAGCTCCATGCCCTGGCGCAGGGGGACCGCGGCGTTGATCGCCACATGCCCCACGGCCGGCAGGATCAGGGTCAGCACCAGCCACGCCGCCGCCAGAGTCATGGCGTTGGCGAGCGAGCTGCGCGCGGCCCGGGCGGCCACAAGGCAGACCACGATCCAGAAGGCGAGATAGGACAGGACGAGCCCCAGCACCGTCGCCCACTTCCAGGCCGCGACGCCGGCGAAGAGGGCGCCCGCGAGGAACGGCAAGGCCAGGGCCGCGAAGAGCGCCAGACCGCGCACCCCCACTCGCGTCGCCCACAACGCCCGCGCCGAGCCGGCCGCCGTCTCCAGCGCGCCCAGCCGTCCCGCCTCCCGTTCGCCCGACCTCAGGTCGTGGAACAGGAGGATCACGAAGAGCGGCGCCAGGTAGACGAGCACGAAGGCGAAGTCGAAGCGGCCGGGCAGCGCGGCCTCGGGATTGGCGATCTCGCCCTCGTAGAGCTGGGCTTCCAGTCCGAGCGCCCGCACCCGCAGGATGTAGGGCGCGACGTCCCGCGCGCCCAGCGCCGCGAAGGCCAGGTCCGAGGGCGGATCCCAGGTGGTGTGGAACGTGTAGTAGGCCGCGTTGCCGGCGTCCGCACCGCGCGAGACCCAATCGGCGATCGCCTCGACGTCGGCCGCCTGCTGCGGGCCAATGCGCGCGATCACCGCCTGCTGGCGGGCGACTTCAGCGAGGCCGGCGCCCACGCCCGCGCCGCCCAACGCCTGACCCGGAGCGCCG
>NZ_LSJI01000260.1 GCF_001557235.1 Phenylobacterium sp. CCH9-H3
CCGTTGAACTCCGACGGCGGGACCTGCCGCTCGATCAGGTACTGGCCCGCGGGCGAGGTCGTCTTGATCGAACCGGCCGGCGAGATGTGGTCGGTGGTGATCGAGTCGCCGAACACGGCCAACACCCGGGCCTCGACGATGTCGGTGACCGCCGACGGCTCCATCTGCATGTCGCGGAAGTAGGGCGGGTTCTGGACATAGGTCGAGCCCATGTCCCAGTCGTAGGTCTGGCCGCCCTTGACCTTGATGCCCTGCCAGTTCTTGTCGCCCTTGAAGACGTCGGCGTAGCGGGTGGCGAACATCTTGTTGGTCACGTGCTTGCGCTGCAGCGCCGTGACCTCGGCCGAGGTCGGCCAGATGTCCTTCAGGTAGACGGGCTTACCGTCCTTGCCCTCGCCGAGGGGCTCGTTGACCAGGTCGATCTGCATCGAGCCGGCCAGCGCATAGGCCACCACCAGCGGCGGCGAGGCCAGGTAGTTGGCCCGCACGTCGGGGTTCACGCGGCCCTCGAAGTTCCGATTGCCCGAGAGCACCGAGCAGGCGACCACGTCGTTCTTCTGGATTGATTCCGAGATCGCCTCAGGCAGCGGGCCGGAGTTGCCGATGCAGGTGGTGCAGCCATAGCCCACCAGGTTGAAGCCCAGGGCGTCCAGGCTCTTGTCCAGCTTGGCGGCCTTCAGATAGTCGGTGACCACCTGAGATCCGGGGGCCAGCGAGGTCTTCACCCAGGGCTTCACCCGCAGGCCCTTCTCGACCGCCTTCTTGGCCACGAGGCCGGCGGCGATCAGCACGGAAGGGTTGGACGTGTTGGTGCACGACGTGATGGCCGCGATCACCACATCGCCGTTGCCGATGTCAAAGTTCTCGCCTTCGACCTTGAAGCGCTCGGCCAGGCTGTCGGGTTTGCCGAAGGTCTCGCCGGTCAGGGCCGACTTGAACTCGGGCGCGGCGTCGGACAGCAGCACGCGGTCCTGCGGACGCTTGGGACCCGCCAGGGACGGCATGACCGTCGACATGTCCAGTTCCAGGGTGTCCGAGAACACCGGATCCGGATCGGTCGGCTCGCGCCACATGCCCTGGGCCTTGGCGTAGGCCTCGACCAGCGCCACGCGCTCAGGCGCGCGATTGGTGGCGGCCAGGTAGTCGATGGTGGCCTGGGTGACCGGGAAGAAGCCGCAGGTGGCGCCGTATTCCGGGGCCATGTTGGCGATGGTCGCCTGGTCTTCCAGGGTCATAGAGGCCAGGCCGGGGCCGTAGAACTCCACGAACTTGCCGACCACGCCCTTCTTGCGGAGCATCTGGGTGACGGTCAGCACCAGGTCGGTGGCGGTCGCGCCTTCCGGCAGGGCGCCGTCCAGCCTGAAGCCGATCACCTCGGGGATCAGCATCGGGATCGGCTGGCCCAGCATGGCCGCCTCGGCCTCGATGCCGCCCACGCCCCAGCCCAGAACGGCCAGGCCGTTGATCATGGTGGTGTGGCTGTCGGTGCCGACCACGGTGTCGGGATAGGCGACTTCCGGGCCCTCGTCGGCGTTCGTCCAGACGGTCTGGGCCAGGTACTCGAGGTTGACCTGGTGGCAGATGCCGGTCCCGGGCGGCACGACGCGGAAGTTGTTGAACGCCGAGGAGCCCCAGCGGAGGAAGTTGTAGCGCTCGATGTTGCGCTGGTACTCGCGGTCGACGTTCTCGCCGAATGCCTTGGCGGTGCCGAAGTAGTCCACCATCACCGAGTGGTCGATGACCAGGTCGACGGGGTTCAGCGGGTTGATCTTCTCGGGGTTGGCCCCCAGGGCGGTCATGGCGTCGCGCATGGCGGCCAGATCGACCACCGCCGGCACGCCGGTGAAGTCCTGCATCAGCACCCGCGCCGGGCGGAAGCTGATCTCGTGCTCGACGGCGCCCCTGTTGTCGATCCAGGCCGCGATCGCCTTCAGGTCGTCGGGGCCGACGGAGACGCCGTCCTCGTTCCGCAGGAGGTTCTCGAGAAGCACCTTCATCGAGATGGGCAGGCGCGAAACGCCCGAAAGTCCCGCTTCCTCCGCGGCCGGGAGACTGTAGTAAGCGTAGGTCTTGTCGCCGACCGTCAGCTGACGGCGGGTCTTGAGGGTGTCCACGGACGCCATATTAGGGAGATCCTTTCTGCTCGCTGCCGGCCGGACACCCAAAGGGGATCGCGCGCTCTATCAGAGACGGACACACAGCGTTCGTCCCCGCGCGGCGTTGGTTCCCCCCAAGCGTCGGCGGCCGCCGCTTCATAGACCCGACCTATCGCGGCGTCCATGCGCGCGCCTAAGAACCTTCCCAAAAGCTTGGATGACCGCTTGATCACGCAGCTATCGATCCGGGACGCTGCCGTCCGGCGCGGCGGCCGGCTGCTGTTCGAGGGGGTTGCCCTGGAACTGGCGGCCGGCGAGGCCTGCGCGCTGACCGGCCCGAACGGCTCGGGCAAGACCAGCCTCCTGCGGGCAGTGGCGGGCCTGGTGCGGCTGGAGGCGGGCGACGTGGCGTTCGGGGCCTTGGATCCAGCGGACGCGCGGGGCTCGGGCCTGCACCTGGTGGGCCACGCCGACGGACTGAAGGCGTCGCGGACAGCCCGCGAGGAGCTGTCGTTCTGGACCCGGTGGTGCGGCGGCGGCGAGGCCGCCGTGCGCGAGGCCGCCGACGCGCTCGAACTCACCGCCTTGCTCGACCTGGAGGTCCGACGTCTCTCGGCCGGCCAGCGGCGGCGGCTGGCCCTCGCCCGCATGCTGGCCGCGCCGCGTCCGCTCTGGCTGCTGGACGAGCCGCTGAGCCCTTTGGACGCCCGCTGGCGCGAGGGCTTCGGAGCCCTGATGCAGCGGCACCTGGACGGTGGGGGCCTCATCCTGGCGGCCGTCCACGATCCGCTTCCGATCGCCACCCGCAACCTCGAGCTCGCGGCGTGAGCCGCCTGGCCGCTCTCATCGCGCGGGAGACCACCCTGGCCTGGGGCCGTGGCGGCGGGCCGCTGGTGGCGCTGGGGTTCTATGCCGGGGTCGCGACCTTCCTGCCGCTGGCGATCGGGCCGCAGCACGACCGGCTCGCGGCCATCGCCACGGGCGCGGCCTGGGTGGCCTTGGCCCTCGCCTCGCTCCTGTCGCTCGAGCGCATGTTCGAGCGCGACTATGAGGACGGCGCCCTGGACCTGTTGCTGCTGTCGCCCGTCCCGCTGGAGCTGACCTGCCTGGTGAAGTGCGCCGGCCAGTGGCTGGCGACGGGCGCGCCGCTGGCCCTCGGCGCCCCGGTGGCCGCCATCGCCCTCGGCGCCAGCCCGGCCCTCGCGCCGCTGGTCTTCGCCTGCGCCCTGCTGGGCGGGATCGCGTTTGCGTTCATCGGGGGGATCGGCGCGGCGCTCAGCCTGGGCGCCCGGCGCGGCGGCCTGCTGACGGCGGTGATCGTGCTGCCCCTGTTCGTGCCGCCGGTGATCTTCGGGGGCGGCGCCCTGGCGAATTTCGCGGCCGGCCTGCCCTGGACGGGCGGCATGGCGTTCCTGGGCGCCTACGCGGCTGCGGCCGTCGCGTTCGGGCCGCTGGCGATGGCGGCAGCCTGCCGGAACGCGCTGAGCTAGTTCCGCGGCTTCGGATACCAGAGGGCGTTGACGATCACCCAGCGCTCGCCGAAGCGGCCGAGGTGAAAGTAGTCGACGAACCAGGGGGTTTCGACTCGGGCCACGGCGGCGTTGCCGGCGATGTCCAGCACGCGCACCGACCGGCTCCACTGCTCTTTCGGGGTCTTCAGCACGCCCTGTTTCGTCAGGTCGACCAGTTCCTCCTTCGTCATCCGGCGCAGGGCCAGGATCTCGTCGGGGTTCGTGGTGACGGCGCGCTTGGCCAGGTCCGGGTGCAGCGAACGCGCCACCCGGGCCGCGTCGCCCTCCAGCTGACCGTCGACATAGTCGTAGGCCACGGCCTCGATGGCCTTCACGGCGGCCGGGTCCATTGGCGCGGCGGCTTGCGGCTGCGGCGCGGCCGTCGCCACGGCGGCGGCGAACAGGGCGGCGATCATGTCGGGTCTCCTCGTCTCAAGCTCGGCCGTATGCCGCGTCCAAGCCACGGAAGCACATGAAGAAAGCTTAATACCGCCCGCCGCTTTTCAGCCGCATCCTCCGCCTGAGCTTGGCCCTTCGAAGGGAACCACCTGCGGGAGACGAGACGACGATGTCGAAACCCATGATCCGGCTGCTGGCCGGGGTCGCCCTTACCTTCATCGCCGGGTCCGCCCTGGCCCAGAGCGAGCAGACCGCCCGTCGGGAGGCGGCCGAGGACACCGCCGCCACGGCCCGGCCGGGCGCGAGGCCGCAACAGACCGAGCGGCGCCACGTGCACATCTATCGGCAGGGCGATCGTCATCACGGCGCGGGACACACGGGCCGGATGGACCACCTGTCCGACATCCTGCAGCTGCGCCCCGACCAGGCTCCGGCGCTGAAGGCCTTCCTGGAGGCGACGCAAGACGACCGCGGCCGCCACGACCACATGGTCAAGTTCGACCGCGACGCCCGGCGCACGACGCTGGAGCGCCTGGACGACATGCAGGCCCGGATGGCGGAGCAGCAGGCGGAGGCCAACCGACGGATCGCGGCCATCAAGGCCTTCTACGGCCAACTCGACGCGAAGCAGAAGGCCGCGTTCGACGCCATGCCGATGCTGATGATGGTGGGCCCCAGCATGGGACCCATGGTCATCCCCCACCGGATCGCGGCCGCCCACGACATGCCGCCCCCGCCGGCGCCGCCGGAGCCGCCGCGACCACCCAGGCTGTAGCCTGACTTGCAGGGCGGGCGCGCTGACTCTATGCCGGTCGCATGAGCTGGGCGCCCGCCTTCCTGTCGAATCCGGATCGCTTCATGGCGTTCTCGCGGTGGGCGACCCCGATGTTCGGGGTCATCGCCCTGGCCCTGGGCGCCGTCGGCCTCTACCTGGGCTTCACGGCGCCGGAAGATTATCAGCAGGGCCAGACGGTCCGGATCATGTTCATCCATGTGCCGGCCGCCCAGATCAGCATGTTCGCCTATGTCTGCCTGGGCGTGGCCAGCTTCCTGGCGCTGATCTTCCGCCACACCCTGGCCGATTGCGCCGCCCAGGCCGCCGCACCGCTGGGCGCGGCTTTCACCTTCTTGGCCCTGGTCACGGGCTCACTCTGGGGCCGGCCCATGTGGGGCACTTGGTGGGAGTGGGACGGACGGCTGACGTCGGTCCTGGTGATGTTCCTGCTCTATATCGCCTACATGGCGCTCAGGGCCTCGATGGACGACGAGCAGAAGGCGGCCCGCGCCGCGGCCATCCTGGCGCTGGTGGGCTCGATCAACCTACCGATCATCCACTTCAGCGTGGAGTGGTGGAATTCGATCCACCAGGGCTCGTCCCTGTTCCGCGAGGGCGGTCCGGCCATGCCGCCGGTGTTCTGGATCCCCCTGCTCCTCATGGCCCTGGCCTACATGTCGGCCTTCGGGTCGTTGTGGCTGCTGCGCATCCGGGGCGAGGTTTGGCGCCGGCGCGCCGAGGCGGCGGCGCTGCGGGCCGCGAGGGGCTGATGTTCGACTTCAAGTACGCCGAGTTCATCGTCCCGGCCTTCGTGATCACGGGGCTCGTCTTCGCCGGCATGATCGGGTTCTCGCTCAACCACGCCCGCCGCTGGCGCAAGCGCTACGAGGACCTGACCCGCAAATGATCCTGCTTCGGCAAGGCTACGCAGGACCCGGTCCTTCGAAGCTTCCCAAGGAAGCGAAATAGGATGAGCCGCTGGCTCGCCTTCCTGCCGATCGTCGCCCTCGTGGCCCTGGGCGGGCTGTTCTATTTCTACGCCCTGCAGCGGGGCGACGCGAAGTACCAGCCCCAGGCCCTTGTGGGCCGGACGGCGCCCGACGTGACCTTGCCAAGCCTTGCAGACGGCCAGCCCGTTCGCATCCGCGACGCCGCCGCGGAGGGGCCGATGGTGGTGAACTTCTTCGCGTCCTGGTGCGCGCCCTGCGAGATCGAACACCCTGTCCTTATGGGCCTGAAAGGCGCCGGAGTTCGCGTGGTGGGCATCGCCTACAAGGACGCGCCCCCGAACACCCAGGCGTTCCTGACCCGGCTGGGCGATCCCTTCACCACCGCCCTCGTCGACCGCGACGGTCGCGCGGGCGTCGAGTTCGGCGTCACCGGAGTGCCCGAGACCTATGTCATCGGCCGCGACGGCAAGGTCCTGGCCAAGCACACCGGCCCGCTCACCGACGCCGAGGCCGCGAAGCTGGCGAAACTGGCCCGTTAACCCTGCGTTGAGGCGGAAGCGGCAGTTTGGGCGCAACGTCCGTTAACCATACCGCCCCGCAGACCGAGCCGCGCGTGACCACGATCCGTCCGAACCTCTACCCGCAGACCCAGGCGCGTCCCCAATCCCAGGACAGCGGCAAGCTGGCGGCCCAGCGGGCGTTCTTCGACGCCCTGGGCCAGGCTCAGCGGAGCTCGGCGCCCTCCGCGCCCCCGGCGACCGCCGCCGCGACGGCGGCGACCCCCTCCGCGACCGCGGCCCGCGTCGAGCCGAGCGCCGCCCCGACCGATCCGGCCCAAAAGATCCTCCGACCGGGCTCGCTGCTGGATATCCGGGTCTAGGCGGAGAAAATCGAGTTCCACGCCTAAGCCTCGAAATTAACTGTAATTTATCACGGAACGACGTACGTCCCCCGCGGGTTCTTTGCGTGCAACCAGCAGCTGAACAGGCCCATGGGACGGGAAGATCGCATCTACGAAGAGGCTGCCGCCCTGTGGCGACAGCTCTACGGCGAGCCGCCGCCCCGCGAGGCGGGCGGCGCGGACATCCTCGGCATGATCGTGGGCAGCCTGCCGGACACGGACTACAACCGCCTGCAGACGCCACACCTGCGCCCCAGCAACATCACCTTCCCGAAATAGCTATTCGGTGGGCGGCGGAGGCAGCTCCTCGGCCTTGACGTACTTCATCAGCAACGGTGCGTGGGCGATGGAGAAGACCACCGTCAGGATCATCATACCGGGGAAGCGGAAGTAGACCCAGGTCTCGTCCGTCTGGGTTCGCCACACGAACTCGTTCAGCGCCGCCAGGCCCAGGAAGAATCCCGCATAGTTCAGCGTCAACCGCCGCCAGGTGGCGTCGGGCATCGCGAACGCCTCGCCCAGCACCAGCTTCAAAGGATGCTTCTTCAGCACCAGCCCGCCCAGCAGCAACAGGCCGATGGCCGTGTTCACGATTGTCGGCTTGACCTTCAGGATCCGCGGGTCGTGGAAGAACAGCGAGGCGCCGCCGAACACCAGGCCCGCGCCCCCCACGAACAACGGCAGGGGCGCGATACGCCGCTCGACGGCGAACCCCACGGCGATGGCCACGATCGAGCCGACCACCAGACCCCACGTAGCCTTCTGGATGTCGCGGGTGACCAGGAAGGCGGCCAGGAAGGCGGCGAGGGCGGCGTAGTCCACGAAGTAGCGGACCCAGTGCCGCCGGTTCTCAGCACTCATCGGATAGGTTCCTCGAGGCCCACGAGCGAGCGGGCGAAGGCGCGGGCGTCGAAGGGCTGCAGGTCGTCGACGCCCTCGCCCACGCCGATCAGCTTGATGGGGCTGTCCGACGCCTGGGCGACCGGCACCAGCACGCCGCCCCGCGCCGTGCCGTCCAGCTTGGTCATGACGATGCCCGAGACGCCGATCTGGTTGCCGAAGATGTTCTCCTGCGCCAGGGCGTTGCGGCCGACCGTGGCGTCGAGGACCAGCAGCGTCTCGTGCGGATAGTCGGGGTCGACCTTCTTCACCACGCGGATGATCTTCAGCAGCTCGTCCATGAGGCCCTGCTTGTTCTGCAGTCGGCCCGCGGTGTCGATCAGAACCACGTCGTAGCCTTCGGTGCGCGCCTTCTGCACCGCGTCGAACGCAAGGCCGGCGGCATCCGATCCCGTGGGACGGCCCATGAAGTCGGCGCCCGCCCGCTCCGCCCAGATCTTCAGCTGCTCGACGGCGGCGGCGCGGAAGGTGTCCCCGGCCACCACCAGGACCTTCGCGCCCTGGCGGGTGAGGTCGGTGGCGACCTTGCCCAGCGTCGTGGTCTTTCCCGACCCGTTCACGCCGATGAACAGCACCACGTAGGGCCGCGGCCCAGACAGCGGCTCGAACGCGCCCTGCCGGCCGGACAGCTCCTCGCCGATGGCGACCGACAGCGCCTCGCGGATCTCGGTCTCGTCCACGTCCTTGCCGAACTTCTCGGCGGCGAAGCGTTCGGCGATGCGGGCGGCGGAATGCGGGCCAAGGTCGGCCTCGATGAGCATCTCCTCCAGCTCATCCAGCTTGGCCTGGGTGAGCGGCTCCTTGGCCACGAAGACCTGGGCGATCTGCTCGCCCATCTGTTTGGAGGACTTGGTCAGGCCTTCGGTAAGGCGCGCGAACCAGCCGCGTTTGGGGTCTGCCATGGAGGCTGCTTCTAGCGACCTCCTTGCGCGCCGTCACGCGCCACCGCATCAAGGGCCATGGACCCGCTGGCCGTCACCCTCGTCGTGCTGGACTACGCCGCCGTGGCGGTGTTCGGCGCCACGGGCGCGCTGGCCGCGGCCCGGCGCAAGCACGACATCATCACCTTCGGCTTCTTCGCCGCGGTGACGGGGGTCGGGGGCGGCACCCTGCGCGACCTCCTCATCGATGCGCCGGTCTTCTGGGTGGGCCGCCCGGAGTACATCGTCGCGTGCCTGATCGCGGCGCTCGCCATCTGGGTCCTGGGCTGGGGGCAGGGCCGCGAGCGGCTGCTGCTCTGGCTGGACGCCCTGGGCATGGCCGCCTACGCCGTGGTGGGCGCGCTGAAGGCGACGTCGCTGGGCGTGCCGCCGGTCTCCGCGGTCATCATGGGCGTCCTGACCGCCACCTTCGGCGGGGTGCTGCGGGACGTGCTGGCGCACGAGCCCTCGATCCTGCTGCGCCGGGAACTCTACGTGACCCCGGCCCTGATCGGCGCCGGCGTCTTCGTCGGGCTGCACGCCCTCGACCTGCCGCTGGCGGTCAGCGGGACGATGGGGTTCCTGGCGGCCTTCGCCGTGCGGTCCGGCGCGATCCTGTTCGGCTGGCAGATGCCCGGGTTTCCGGGACGGGCGCCGCCCAACTAGGTGTCGTGGTCGGGGTGCTGGTGGGAGACCACCTGCGCCTGGTAGGCGCGCGTCTTGGCGTGCGCTTCCGGAGATTGGGTGCGGAGCGAACCCAGCTCATCGACCCACGGCAGCTTGGCCTCCAGGCCGATCTGGATGGTCGGCCGGATATCCGTCGGATCGTCGAAGGCGCCGATCGCGATGTCGAAAAAGCCCGCCCCCTCGAACGTCAGCTGCGTGCCGCAGTCGCCGCAGAAGCCCCGGCTGACCAGGTTGGAGCTGGCGAACAGTTTCCGCTCGCCGCGGGTCCAGGTCACCTGCTCGGGCTTCATCGAGACATAGGGGCCGAAGAACGACCCGAACGCCTTCTGGCACATGCGGCAGTGGCAGATGCTGGCGCGGCCGAGGTCGCCCTCGACGCGGAAGCGGACCGCGCCGCATTGGCAACCGCCGGACCGGCTCATGCCGCCACCGCCGTCAGCCGGCGCCCGTCATGGCCCGTGACGCGCATCGCCGCCACGCCGCCGACAGGAGCCTCGCCCTCGAACGCGATCTCGGTGAAGTCCTCGGCCCGCGCGATGCCGGACCGCTCGACCAGGGCCGACAGGGTCCGGCCGGCCTGCCGCTCCAGGTGCCGGATCAGGCCAGCCTCGCCGGCGGCCCGCAGCCGTGCGGCCCGGGCTTTGACCACGTCGCGCTTCACGGGCGGCATCCGCGCGGCCGGCGTGCCCGGGCGCGGGCTGAACGGGAAGACGTGCAGGAAGGCGAGCTCGGCCTCCTGCACCAGGCGAATGGAGTTCTCGAACATCTCGTCGCTCTCGGTCGGGAAACCCGCGATCAGGTCGGCGCCGAAGGCCACGTCGGGCCGCACGGCGCGCACCTCGCGGACCAGCTTCAACGCATCCGCGCGGCTGTGGCGGCGCTTCATCCGCTTCAGGATCATGTCGTCGCCGGCCTGCAGCGACAGGTGCAGGTACGGCATCAGCCGCGGCTCCTCCGCCAGGCAGCGCATCAGGTCGGGATCGATCTCGGCCGCGTCGATCGACGACAGGCGCAGGCGCGGCAGGTCGGGGACCAGCTTCAGGATCCTGGCCACGAGCTGGCCAAGGGTCGGCTGGCCCGGCAGGTCCGCGCCCCAGCTGGTGACGTCCACGCCCGTCAGCACGACCTCGCGATAGCCCTCGGCGGCCAGGCGGCGAACCTGTTCCACCACCTCGCCCGCCGCGGCCGAGCGCGAATTCCCGCGGCCATAGGGGATGATGCAGAAGGTGCAGCGGTGGTCGCAGCCGTTCTGGACCTCCACATAGGCCCGCGCCCGGTCCTTCAGCCCGTCGATCAGGTGCCCGGCGGTCTCGCGGACGCTCATGATATCGTTGACGCGGACCCGCATCGGCTCGGCGCCCTGCGGCTGGGGCGCATAGGCGCCGGCCTGGCTCTTCTCGGCATTGCCTAGGACCAGGTCTACCTCGGTCATGGCCGCGAAGGCGGCGGGGTCTATCTGGGCAGCGCATCCCGTGACGATCAGCTTCGCGCCCGGTCGTTCGCGCCGGGCCTTGCGGATCGCCTGCCGGGCCTGGCGCACGGCCTCGTTCGTCACCGCGCAGGTGTTGAACACGATGGCGTCGGAAAGGCCGTCCTCCGCCGCCCGCTTGCGGATGACCTCGCTCTCGTAGGCGTTCAGCCGGCAGCCGAACGTGACGATGTCGACGTCCGTCTTGGCGTCAGGGTCGGCGGCCGACACGGCTCTGGTCCTTCGCATAAACGGTCTTCAGCGCGATCGCGCAGATGTCCCGGCCCGGGGCCGGTCCATCCACGCGGGAATCCGCGGCGTTGTCGCGGTTGTCGCCCATCAGATACCACGAACCGGCGGGCACGGTCGTCGCGGCCATCTGATCCAGGTCGCCGTTGGGGCCCAGATCGTAGATGCGATGGCGCGCCCCGTTCGGCAGCGTCTCCTCGAATTCGGTGACGCGCAGCGGCGTGTTCGGCAGGGCGACCGAGCCCATTGCACGGCGGGCCACCGGCTTGCCGTCGATCACCAGCAGGCCCCCACGCATCTCAACCGTCTGGCCTGGGCCGGCGACGACCCGGTGCATGTAGGGCGCGGCCGTGCCCGGCCGGCGGAAGACGACCACGTCGCCGACCTTCACGTCGGCGCGGCCGCATTCCGCCCGCGCGCCGTCGACCATGACGACGTCGCCCGCCTTCAGCGTCGGCTCCATGGAGGCGGAAGCCATGCTGTAGGTCGGATGGGGTCCGTATGAGCCATAGAGCATGTTGGCGATCACCAGCACGAGCCAAGGCGCCACATAGAGCAGGATGAGCTTGCTGGGCCGGCCACCCTTCGGCGGCGCCCGGTAAGCCAGCCACGCGGCGTGGAGGCCGAGCAGCGCGGCTACGACGGCCGCGCCGACGATCAGGCCCTGCAGCCCGAAGCGGTATACGCCCGGCGGCGAGGCCAGCGTCCATTCGTTCAGCGCGACCGCGCCCGCCATCAGGCCGACGACGGTGGCGGCCACCATCCTCCAGGCCCCGGCGTAGGCGTAGCCCACGGGGGGGAAGACGGCGTTCAGCAAGAGGGCGATCCACCAGCGGCGCGGCCGCGGGGCGTAGGTCTCGGTCAAGGCAGCTCGCCCATGAAGTCGACCGCCGCCGGCCCCGTCATGACCACGTGGCCGTCCTCGCGCCATTCGACGTGCAGCTCGCCGCCGTCGAGGACCATGGTGGCGTGACGGCCGACCAGATCGCGGCGCGAGGCGGCCACCAGGGCGGCGCAGGCGCCCGTGCCGCAGGCCTTGGTCAGGCCGGCGCCCCGCTCCCAGACCCGCAGGCGGATGCGGTCCCGGTCCAGAACCTGGGCGAAGCCGACGTTCACGTGCTCGGGAAACAGCGGGTGCTTTTCGATTTCCGGTCCGATGCGGGCGATCGGCACGGCTTCCACGTCGGGGACGAAGAACACCACGTGCGGGTTGCCCATGGAGACGCAGCCGGGCGGCGCCATCAGGTCGGCATGGTGGTAGAGGACCACGTCCAGGGCGGCGGTGTCGCGGGCTTCGGCCAGCGGGATCTGGGTCCAGTCGAGACCCGGCTCGCCCATGTCGACACTGACGAGGCGCTCGCCGGCGCGGGTGGCGACCAGGCGTCCCGCCTTGGTCTGGATGACCGCCTCATCCTTGCCGGACGCCTGCATCAGCAGCCAGCCGACGCAGCGCGTGCCGTTGCCGCAGGCCGAGACCTCTTCGCCGTCCGCGTTCCAGAACCGGACCCGGGCGTCGGCGTCGTCCGCCTTCTCCACCACGATGAGCTGGTCGCAGCCGACGCCCGACTTGCGGTCGGCGATCGCCCGCACCTCGTCCGCGGTGGGGGCGAAGGGGGCGCTGCGGGTCTCGACCACGACGAAGTCGTTGCCGAGCCCGTTCATCTTGAGAAACGGACGGCTCATGGCCGCGGCTATATAGGGAAAAGCGGCGGCCGTCGCATCCTGGGCGAGGAGAGTCCCGGCCCGTGGGCGCTCAGGTCCTCTCCACGGCCGAGGCGGTGTCGTCGATCATGGCGACGATCCGATCCAGATCCTCGGGGCTCACCGGCCGCGACATGCGCGCCTTGAGCGCCATGCCCAGGTTCATCATCGCCCGGCCAACACGGTGGCGGCCTGGGGCGGCGTGCTGCGCCGCCTCGTCCATCCGGCCGAAGACCTGGTCCACCGACGGGCGGTTGCGGTCCAGTTCGGCCTTGCCGTCGTCAGTGATCTCGAAGCGTTTGCGGCCGCCCTCCGCTTCCGTCTGCCGGATCAGCCCTTCGTCTTCCAGCAGGGCCAGGGTCGGATAGACCACGCCGGGCGACGGGCGATAGGCGCCGCCGGTCCGCTCTTCCAGCTCCTTGATCAGCTCGTAGCCGTGCCGGGGCTGTTCCTCCAGCAGGGCGAGCATCACGAACCTCAGGTCGCCATGCTCGAAGAAGCGGCCCATCCGGCCGCCCCGCCGATGTTCACGGCCTTCGCCGCCGTGACGTCCGCCCCAGCCGTACCGGCTGCGATGGAAACCGCGGTCGCTATGATTGTGAAAGTGTCTGTGCATTCGATTTTCGATCCTATTTCGATATGTCTAAAGTTTAGATACATCGAAACCGCATCGGACCGCAAGCGCTTTTCGATACGGTCGAAATGTATCGGCAGCAATGCGTCTGGACGTGCGCGTCGCGGTGGGCAAGCTTTGCGGCATGAGCCGGTTGTTCGGACCCATTCGCCAGAACGGCTACGTCGTGCGCGACATCCGCGCGGCGATGGACCATTGGATCCATGTGGTGGGCGTCGGCCCGTGGTTCTTCATCGAGCGCGTGAAGACGGACTGGTTCCGCCACCGGGGCGCGGACTCGCCCATGACGATGAGCGTGGCGCTGGCCAACTCCGGCGACCTGCAGATCGAGCTGATCCAGCAGACCAACGACGCCCCGTCGCTCTATCGGGAATTCCTCGACGCCGGCCACGAGGGGCTGCAGCACCTGGCCTACTGGACCCACGACTACCAGGGGCTCTACGACCGGGCGATCGCTAAGGGCTACGAGGTCGGGCACGAGGGCCAGATCGGCGGCGAGCAGGGCCGCTTCGCCTATTTCGACACGACCGCCCCGCATCCCGGCGCGATGATCGAGATCTCGGACATCAGCGGGAACAAGGGCCGCTTTTTCGAACACATTCGCAAGGCCGCCCAGGACTGGGACGGCGCCGATCCGATCCGCGCGATCTCCTGACCTCCGACCCGCCCCCAAAAGGAACCACCCTGTGACCGACCTAGCCGAACGCCGCCTGAAGACGGTGCGCGACCACATGGCCCTGGAATGCGTCTGCGACTGGGACGCCGTGATCGCCACCTTCGAACATCCCCGCTACGAGATGTACGGCGCGGGCCAGGTGTTCGACGGCGAGGCGCAGGTCCGCGGCTATTTCGCCGCCTCGCGAACGCCCTTCCCCGACCAGGCCAACGAGATCGTCGCCATCGCCCATGGCGGCGACACGGTGCTGGTGGAGTTCTTCCTGACCGGCACCCACCTGGGGCCGCTGAACCTCGGCCAGGGACGCGTGGCCGAGCCGACCGGCAAGGCGTTCCGGGTGCGGATGGCCGCGACCTTCGAGTTCCCGCCCGGCGGCGACAAGATCATCTGCGAGCGGCCCTACTTCGATCAGGGCGCGGTGCTGCGCGCGCTGGACCTGGCCTAGCCAGGCGCGCCTCAGACCTCCTTCAGCACCTCGGCCAGGAGCTTGCCTTCCCCGCGGCGGTTCGAGCCTGCGCGCCAGGCGACGACGATCTCCCGGGCGGGATGTTCGGCCTCGATGGGGCGGACGGCCACGTGAGCCGCGTCCGCGAGCCCCGCGCTCACGGCCATCTGAGGCAGGAAGGTGACGCCCAGACCCGAGCCCACCATCTGCACCAGCGTGGGCAGCGAGGTGGCGGCGAACGGCTCCTCCCCAAGGCCGACGCGTGGCGGATTCAGCTTGCAGGCCGACAGCGCATGTTCGCGCAGGCAGTGACCATCCTCCAGCAGGATCATGTTCTCCTGCTCCAGCGCCTCCGGAGACGCGGTCTTCAGCTTGGCCAGAGGGTGGTCGGCCGGCAGGGCCGCCAGCAGCTCATCGTCGGCGACGTGCGCCCACTCAAGGCCAGCCATGTCGAACGGCAGGGCGATCAGCGCCGCGTCCAGCCGGCCGGCCTTGAGCTCGACGATCAGCCGCTGGGTCAGGTCCTCACGCAGGAAGAGGCGCAGCTTGGGGAATTTCTGGCGCAGCAGCGGCAGGGCGCCCGGCAGCAGGAACGGGGCGATCGTGGGGATGACCCCCAGCCGGAACCGGCCGGTCAGCGGCTGGCCGGCGTTTTTCGCGGCTTCGACCAGCTCCTCGGCCTCGTTGAGGATCACGGTGGCGCGCCGCAGGGCTTCTTCGCCGACGGGCGTCAGAATCACGCCCGTACGGGCCCGGTCCACCACCGGCGCGCCCAGCGTCCGCTCGAGCTCCTGGATGCCCGCGGAGAGGGTGGGCTGGGTGACGTGCGCCGCTTCGGCCGCCTTGCCGAACGCGCCGTGCTCGGCGAGCAGCTTGAGGTACTGGAGCTGGCGGATCGTGGGGAGCATGGGTGAACCTCGTCCCGGCCGCGCGATCATTCACGCGCATCGGCGGGGAGCTCTATATAGACGCAACCTATTTCATATCCAAAAACTATCGATTGGAATTGTTGGCCGACGCCCCCTATCTCCACGCCACGGCGGCCCTCCTCCCCTTGTGGCCGCCGCTGCATTTTAAGGAGAGTTGTATGCTGGGTGTTGGCCAGACGCTGCCCGATTTCAAGATCGTGGGTGTGAAGCCCAAGTTCATGCGCCACGAAGAGAACGGCGAGAGCGCGTTCGAGACCCTCACCAAGGAAAGCTTCCCGGGCAAGTGGAAGGTCATCTTCTTCTACCCGAAGGATTTCACCTTCGTCTGCCCGACCGAGATCGCCGAGTTCGCCCGCCTGAACCGCGAGTTCGCCGACCGTGACGCGGTCGTCCTGGGCGGCTCGACCGACAACGAGCACTCCAAGCTCGGCTGGCGCCGCGAACATCCGGATCTGAATGAACTGCCGATCTGGAACTTCGCCGACAACTCCGGAAAGTTCGCCCGCGACCTGGGCGTCCTGAACGAGGAAGAGGGCGTCGCCCTGCGCGCCACCTACATCGTCGACCCCGACAACGTCGTGCAGCACGTCTACGTCACCAACCTGAACGTGGGCCGCAACCCGCAGGACACGCTCCGGGTCCTCGACGCGCTGCAGACTGACGAACTCTGCCCGTGCAACCGTTCGGTTGGCGGCGAGACCCTGAAGGCCGCGTAAGCACACACCGCGCAGCCTTTAGTGCTTGTCCGGGGGCGCTCGCCCCTCTCCCCCCAGAGCGCCCCCGGATTTTTCTGCCCCGCGCGCCGACGCGCGCATCCCAGACATTTCCGGAGACCACCATGTCCCTCGACGCCCTGCGCGACGGCCTGCCCGCCTATGCCAAGGACATCAGCCTGAACCTCGGCAGCCTGGCCTCCGAGACCGTGCTGACCGACCAGCAGAAGTGGGGCGCCTTCGTCGCCTCCGCCCACGCCCTCGGCGTCCCCGCCGTCGTCCGGGCCATCGAGGCCGCCGCCGACGCGGCCGGCCTTTCGCCCGAAGCCAAGAGCGCCGCCAAGGCCGCGGCCGCCATCATGGGCATGAACAACGTCTACTACCGTTCGCTGCACCTGCTCTCGAACGGCGAGTACAAGACCCTGCCGGCGCGCCTGCGCATGAACGTCCTGGCGAATCCGGGCGTCGACAAGGCCGACTTCGAACTGTGGTCCACCGCCGTCTCCGCCGTGAACGGCTGCGGCATGTGCCTGGACTCGCACGAGGCCGAGCTGAAGAAGCACGGCGTGCCGACCCAGAGCATCCAGGCCGCGCTCCGCATCGCGGCCGTGGTCAACGCCGCGAGCCGCGTGATCGCCGCCGAGACCGCCCTGGCGGCCTGAGCCAGGACGTCAGGCGCCCAGCGCCGCCGCCAGCCGCGCCACGCCGGCGTCCATCGCCCTGGCCGGGAAGCCGGTGAAGCCGAGGAGCAGGCCGTGGCGCGGGGGCGCGGCGTGGTGCAGCGGACTGATGGCCCGGGTCAGCACCCCCCGGGCCGCCGCCTGGGCCTCCGCGTCCAGGTCCGAGCGACCGTCCTTCAGGTAGGCGATCAGGTGCATGCCCTGGTCCGGCACGTCCGGCTCGAGGATGTCTCCCATCCGCCTGGCGAGCGCCTCGGCCAGCGCATCCCGCTGGGCCTTGTAGGCCAGCCGTCGGCGGCGGATGTGGGCGGCGAACTGGCCGCTCTCCATGAAGTCCAGCGTGACCGCCTGGGTCAGGCTGGGGGGCTGACGATCGGCCAGACGGCGCAGCGCCGACAGCGGCTCCACCAGCGCCCGGGGCGCCACCAGGTAGCCCAGCCGCAGGCCTGGGAAGAGCGACTTGTTCAGCGTGCCCACATAGATCACCCGCTCGCCGCCATCGAGGCCCTGCAGCGACGCCAGGGGCGCGCCGGCGTAGCGGAACTCCGAGGCATAGTCGTCCTCCACGATCCAGGCGCCCGCGGCCCGCGCCCAGGCGATCAGTTCCAGCCGCCGCCCCATCGACATGGCCACGCCTAGCGGGAACTGGTGCGAGGGCGTCACGAAGGCCGCGCGCGCGTCCGCCGCCGCCGCGATCCCCGCCTGGACGACCATCCCCGAACGGTCCACCGGCACGGGCACGCCCTGGGCGCCGCCGGAGGTGAGGGCGTGCCAGGTCTGCGGATAGCCAGGATCCTCGAGCCAGACCTTGTCGCCTGGCTTCAGCAGCAGGCGCGAGGCCAGGTCGACCGCGTGCTGCGCGCCGGAGGTGACGATCACCTGCTCCGGCTCGCACACCACGCCGCGGGCGGCGCGCAGATAGTCCGCCACCGCCGCGCGCAGCCGCGGATCGCCGGCCGGCTCGGAATAACCGAAGTGATCCGGGCCCAGGGTTCGCAGCGCCCGTCGGGTCGACGCCGCCCAGGCGTCCAGCGCGCGGGCGTCCATCAGGGTCCGACCATTCGAGAAGGTCAGCGGCTCGGTGGAGCGCGGCGCGGGAAACCCCGCCACGTCCGGAATGCGCGCGGGCAGGACCGGCGCGGCCGCAGCCTGCGGCGACGGCTTCAGGTCCAGCACGCCCGAGAGATCCTGCGAGACGTAGGTGCCCGAGCCGGTCCGCCCCTCTGCGTAGCCCTCGGCCAGGAGCTGGTCGTAGGCCGCCACCACCGACGCCCGGGCGACCCCCAGCCGCGAAGCCAGGTCGCGGCTGGACGGCAACCGTCCCCCAGGCCGGAGCGCTCCGGCGTGAATGGCGCCCCGCACCTGGTCGTAGACCTGCCGGATCACCGGGCGCCCCGCCTCCGGCGCGGCCCAGGGATAGACGTCGGCCCAGCTCATCGCGCCTCCGAGTGGTCTGTCCAGATCGTTGGAAGTGGACCTATTCAGCAGACCACATACAGCTTAGCCCGCCAATCCGAAAGGAGGCGGCCATGCCGATGAGCCACGACAATCCGACCCTCGACGCGTTACGCCGCCTGGCCGTCACCACCTTGGCCTATGCCTTGGGCGTGGGCCTCGTGGCCGTGGCTCTGCCTCACCTTCTCACGCCGATGCCCGTGGCGGCGCTTCTCCCCGAGCCGCTCCCGGTGGTGGCGCGGGTTCCCGTGGCCCCCCCACCCACGGAGCCCGCGCCATGAGCCCGCCCGACGGATCCTTCACGCCCACGCCGCGCTCGCAGGTTCGCCGGCGGCCCCAGCGCGGCCACTACGACGAGGCCGCGGTCTATGGCGTGCTCGACGCCGGGATCATGGCGCACGTGGGCTACGTCATAGACGGCCAGCCGTTCGTGACCCCGACCGCCTATTGGCGCGAAGGCCGCAAGCTCTACTGGCACGGCGCCGCAGCGAGCCGGATGCTGGCGACCGTGTCCGAAGGGACGCCGGTCTGCGTGACCGTCAGCTTCCTGGACGGCTTCGTGGTTGGCCGCTCGGGTATCACCCACTCGCTGAACTACCGGTCGGTGATGGCCTTCGGCCGGGCCCGGCTGATCAGCGACCTCGCGGAGGTCCGGGCGGCGATGGACGCCTTCATCGACCGCCTCTACGCGGGCCGGCCGCTGAAGCTGCGCCCCACGACGGACGACGAGCTACGCCGTATCGCCCTCGTGGAGATGGAGATCGAGGAGGCCTCGGCGAAGATCAAGGACACCGGCGTCACCGACCTGCCTGCCGACGACGCGTGGGCGGCCTGGTGCGGCGTGTTTCCGGTGGAAACGCGGATCGGCGCGCCGTTGCCCGAGCCCGGCATGGGCAGCGGCGGTCCGCCGACCACGGACCTTGCGCCGTACGCCGAGGGGATCCGCCTGGACTCGGCGCTCACGGCCGCGGCCCAGGCCTATGGCTTGCCGGTCTCGACGTAACGCTTTAGCCGCGCCCAGCCGCCGGCCAGGACGCCGTCGACCTGGGGCGCCGCCTTGAGGATGAAGTCGCGCGCGCCGCCCACGTTGTAGGTGATCGTCAGCTCCGTCCCGCCGTCCTTTGGCTTCATCCGGAAAAAGAGGGCGCCGTTGACGCCCTCGTCCTGCAGCGGGCCTAAGGCCGCGTCCGCCCGGATCATCCCCTGCTCCGGCCAGGCCAGCACGACCACGCCGTGCCGGACGCTGCCGCCGCCGGGGATGGTCTCGCACCAGCAGGCGTTGGCCTGCAGCGGCAGGGTGATGTTCTCCGCCTTGCCGGAATAGCTGTGCTCGCCATCCCACCAGCGCCCGATCTCGCCGATGGCCTGGTAGACGCGCGCCGGCGGGGCCTCGATCTGCACCACGCTCTTCAGGCGGAACCCCTGGGGTCCGGTCTCGACCACCTCGGCGCGCGCCGCGCCGGTGAACGCCAGGGCGGCCAGCGCCGCCAGAACCATCGATCGCATCGTTTCGCCCCCAGGCCTGCCTCAGGCCGGCTCGAAGCTTAGCGGCCCTCCCCAGAATGTCTCAACCAGGCTGTTCTGGGCGCCGGGCTCACCGGTGGTCAGGAAGCGACGAACGGCGTCCGCGCCCGGCCGGAACTCGGGATGGCGGGCGAAGTAGCGCTCGAGGGCGTCGGCCGTGGCGTCCGGCTGGCGGATCAGTGGCGTTCCGGGCGGCAGGGCGGCCTGGAACAGGTCGGCCACGATCTCATAGTGCGTGCAGCCCAGGATCGCCCGGTCGGGATTGCGGCCAATCCGGGTGGCCAGCGCCTTCACATGGCCCTGGATGGTGGCGGCGAGTTCGTCCCGGGGCGCATTGGCCTCGATCATCCGCGCCAGCTCGGGGCAGGGCTCGGAGAAGACCGCGACGTCCTGCCGGCGTTTGTCGATCTCGATCTCGTACACCCGGCTCCTCGTGGTGGCCGGCGTGGAGAAGACGCCGAGGATCTCCAGCTTCTCGGCCTTCTCCTCGCGCCATTGGGCCTCGTGCTCCCACGGCAGGCCGGTGGCCGCCTCGATGGTCGGCACCACGATGCCCAGGACGTTGACCGGCCGGCAGAGATCGCGGCGATAGCCAGGCAGCCACGTCTGCTGCAGGCGGCGCAGCGCCACGCTGGCGGCGGTGTTGCAGGCCAGGACCACCAGGTCGCAGCCTTCCTCGAACAGGCGGACGCAGCCGGCCTTGGTCAGCTCGACGATCTCCTCGCCGGGCCGTCCGCCGTAGGGCGCATTGGCCTGGTCGGCCAGGTAGATGAAGTCCGCCTCGGGGAACCGCTCCACCAGCCGGTGATGGACGGTCAGGCCGCCGACCCCGGAATCGAACACGCCGATGCTCATGATCCGGTGTTAGCGGGCGTCGGCGAGGGTGTCACCGACGGCGTGACGAGCGGCGCCGGACCATGACACCTTCCGGCTCAGAACTGCACGGTCGGCCCGGAGTGTGGCGGACCCATTGGGCCCGGAGCGAACGTCCATGCCGCCGATCGACGCCATCCTGCTTGCGGGCCTGATCGCCGCGGGGGCCTGGCGGCTGGCCGCGCCGGGACGGGGCCGGCAGGCGCGGGCCGTCGTCTGCGTCGGCCTGGTCCTGCTGGCCGGGGCGCAGTACGCCCTGAACGGCTTCACCTGGCAGTTCGTCACCGGCTACCTGTTGCTTGCCGCCACCGCCCTGCCTGTCCACCGCGCCGGAGCCGCGGCGCGTTGGGCGGGCGCCGTGGGGCTGGCGGTCCTGATCCTGGCCGCCCTCGCGCCGTGGGCGCTGCTGCCGGCCCCCGTCCTGCCGCAGCCACGGGGCCCGCACCCCGTCGGCGAGCAGGTCTTCCGGTGGGTGGACGCCAGCCGCGAGGAGACGGCGACGCCGGACCCGGCCGACCGCCGGAACGTCGTGGTCCAGGCCTGGTACCCCGCGACCCCAGACCGCGCCGCCCGGTCGCCGCGCGGCCAGACTCCGTATTTGGACGGCCTGGGCCGGCTGCCCGGTCCCATTATGGCCTTTCCCACGTTCGTGTTCCGCCGGTTCGGGGAGGCCGACACCCACGCCACGCCGCGCGCGTCTGTCTCCAACGCCCGCCGGACATGGCCGGTGGTGATCTTCTCGCCGGGCTACGGGGCGCCGCGCGCCTTCTACACGGGCCTCGCCGCTGACCTGGCCAGCCGGGGCTACGTGGTCCTGACGGTCGACCATCCCTACGAGGCCGCGGTCACCCAGCTCGCCGACGGCCGCGCGGTGGGGCCGGCCCAGTACTACGGCCGTGGGGACACCGAACGCATCGCCTACATGGAGCGCCAGATCCCGATCCGCGCCGCCGACCTGCGCTTCGTGCTCGACCAGTTGGCCCGCCCGGGGGCGATCGGCCCGCAGCTCGCCGGACGGCTGGACACCGACCGCGTGGCCGCCATCGGCCATTCGTTCGGCGGCGCCACCGCCGTCCTGGCCGCGAGCGAGGATCCCCGGATCAGGGCGGTCGCCGACATTGACGGCATGCTCTACGGCCCGGTCCGGGGGGAGGCCCTGAAGGGGCCCCTGCTGCTGCTCGAAAGCGATCATGACGGAACAGGCTTTCGCGCCCGCTACGTCGCGGCCACCGAGGCCGTCCTGTCGCGGGTCCCGGCCGGCGGCTGGCGCTACGCCATCGGCGGCGCGAACCATTTCAGCTTCACCGACGCGGACTATTTCTTCAGCCTGCCTGGGCGCTGGGCGGTGGCCCAGGTCATGGGCGGCGAGCGGGGCGCCGCCGCGACCCAGCAAGTGGCGGCGGACATGCTGGACGCCTTCCTGCAGGGGCCGCTCAGGGGAGAAGCGGGCAATGTGGCGCAGGCCGCGGCGCGCTACGACGGCGTCAGGGGCGGTCCGAGCCGCCGTTGAACCCGTTCGCCCCGCGCGGCAGGGCTCAAGCGAAAAGGTCCGCCTGCGCCGCCGCCTTGGCGCCCTCGATGCCCAGCAGCTTCAGCTTCGTGTTCACGCCGCCCCGCGCCGAGAATCCGCCCGGCTTGCCGCCCGCCGCCGTCACGCGGTGGCATGGGACGACGATCGGCCAGGGGTTCTTGCCGAGCGCCTGGCCGACGTCCCGCGCCAGCAGCTTGTCGCCCAGCTTCACCGCGATCTCGCCGTAGGTCAGGGTCTCTCCCGGCGGGATCGCCCGGGCGATCTCATAGACCCTGGCGTGGAACTCCGGCGTACGCGACAGGTCGATGGGCGCATCCAGGAGGTCGGGCTTCTCCCCGCGCATCAGCGCGCGGATGTCCTCGACCGTCTTGTCGAGCTCGGGCGGGACGGAGGCCTCGATAGCCTCGGGAAACCGTCGCAGGAACGACGCCCGGGCCGTTTCGGGGTTCCGTTCGGGCAGATGGACGCCGACCAGGCCCTGATCGCCCCAGGCGATGCCGGCGTGGCCGATGGCGGTCTCGAAGATGGCGTATCGCGTCATGAGGGGAAGATAGTCGCGTTCGCCGATAACCGCTGGCGGCTTTCGGACATGGATCGCATACATCCGCCTCGGATCGGAGATCGCCATGCCCCGCCTGTCCTACGTCAACGAACGCGCCGACGAGGCGCTGGTGGTCATCGAGCCCTGGTCGCAGGCCGCACGGGTCGCCCCGGGCGGCCGCATCGACATCACCTTCGACGCCTCGACCCTGGGCGCCGGCGAAATCCGGGTGAGCCACCGCGCCGACAACGAGATCCTCATCACCCTGGACATCGCCCTGGTCTCGATCTCGGGCGAGCGCGTCACGAACCTCGGGGCGCGGGAAGACCCCGTTCCTTGACCTTTTGCCCTCTTTGAGCGCATAAGCGCGCCCTTCCGGCGCCAACCTTGGTCAGCGCCCTCCACCGCTACGACCCCGACCACCATATCGGACGAGAGCGGCGAGGCCCCCCGTCGACGCAATCGTCCACGGGGGTCGACTGCGTTTGGGGCTTAAGGAGCTTAGATGTTCGACGCGCTGACAGATCGGCTGACAGGAGTCTTCGACCGGCTTTCCGGCCGCGGCGTGCTGTCCGAAAAGGACATCGACGAGGCGATGCGCGAGGTGCGCGTGGCCCTGCTCGAGGCCGACGTCGCCCTGCCCGTCGTCCGGGACTTCATCGCCAAGGCCAAGGAACGCGCCACTGGCGAGGCGGTGATCCGCTCGGTCCGCCCCGCCGACCAGGTGGTCAAGATCACCTACGACGGCTTGGTCGAAATGCTGGGCGGCGAGGGCGAGCCCGAGGGGCTGAACCTCTCGCTGAACCCGCCCACCGTGATCCTGATGGCGGGCCTCCAGGGCTCGGGCAAGACCACCACCGCCGGCAAGCTGGCCCTGCGCCTCGTCAAGGAGCGCAAGAAGGTCCTGCTGGCCTCGCTGGACACCCGCCGCCCGGCGGCCATGGAGCAGCTGGGCATGCTGGCCGAGCAGGCCGGCGCCAACTTCCTGCCGATCGTCGCCGGACAGTCGGCCCCCGACATCGCCCGCCGGGCCATGCAGGCCGCGAAGCTGCAGGGCTTCGACATCCTGATCCTCGACACCGCCGGCCGCACGACCATCGACGAGGCGATGATGAGCGAGGCGGCCGAGATCGCGAAGATCTCCAGCCCCTCCGAAACCCTGCTGGTCGCCGACGCCCTGACCGGCCAGGACGCCGTCCGCACCGCCAAGGCCTTCCACGAACGCCTGCCGCTCACCGGCCTGGTGCTGACGAGGGCCGACGGCGACGGCCGCGGGGGCGCCGCGCTCTCGATGCGCGCCGTCACCGGCCTGCCGATCAAGTTCCTCGGCGTCTCGGAAAAGATCGACGGCCTGGACGCCTTCGACGCCGCCCGCGTGGCCGGACGGATCCTGGGCCGCGGCGACGTGGTCGCCCTGGTCGAGAAGGCCGCCCAGGAACTGGACATGGCCAAGGCGGAGGCCACGGCCAGGAAGCTGGCCAAGGGCCAGTTCGACCTCGACATGATGGCCGACCAGCTCGCCCAGATGAAGCGGATGGGCGGCATGGAAGGCATGATGGGCCTCCTGCCCGGCGTGCGGAATATGAAGAAGCAGATCGCCGAGAGCGGTCTGACCGACAAGACCTTCGACCGCCAGGTGGCGATCATCTCGTCGATGACCAAGCAGGAGCGGAAGAAGCCCGACATCCTGGCCGCCTCGCGCAAGCGCCGGATCGCCGCCGGCGCCGGCGTCGACGTGGCCGAGGTGAACCGCCTGCTGAAACAGCACCGCCAGATGGCCGACGCTTTCAAGTCCCTGAGCAAGAACGGCGGCAAGGGCTTCGGCCAGATGGCCAAGATGCTCGGCGCGGGCGGGATGGACATGGGCAAGCTGGGCCAGATGGCCGCCGGCGGCCAGCAGCCCACGCCCGAACAGCTCGAGGAAATGGCCGCCAAGCTCAAGAACATACCCGGCGGCATGCCGAAACTTCCCGGCCTCGGCGGCGGCCTGCCGCCGGGCTTCAATCCCTTCAAGAAATAGCTTTCAGACCAAGGACTTACGACAATGCTGAAGATCCGTCTCGCCCGTGGCGGCGCCAAGAAGCGCCCCTACTACTCGATCGTCGTCGCCGACAGCCACTCGCCCCGCGACGGCCGCTTCATCGAGAAGGTCGGCTCCTACAACCCGCTGCTCAAGAAGGACGATCCGAACCGCGTCGTCCTGAAGGTCGAGCGCATCCAGGAATGGATGGCCAAGGGCGCCCAGCCGACCGACCGCGTCGCCCGCGAGCTGGGCAAGATCGGCGTGACCAAGTGGGAAGCCGGCAACAACCCGAACAAGGGCAAGCCGGGCAAGAAGGCCACCGAGCGCGCCGAGGAGAAGGCCCAGAAGGAAGCCGACCGCGCCGCGGCCGCCGCCGAAGCCGCCGCCAACCCGCCGCCGGTCGAAGAGCCGGTCGCCGAGGAAGCTCCGGCCGAAGCCGCCGCCGCTCCGGAAGCTGCTGCCGAAGAAGCGCCCGCGGCTGAAGCCGCCGCTGAAGAAGCCCCGGCCGCCGAAGCCCCCGCCGAAGAGGCTCCGGCCGCTGCGGCCGAAGGCGAAGAGCAGGCCTGAGGCGTTTCTGGATGAGCGATGATCTCATCCAGGTGGGCCGCGTCGCGGGCGCCTTCGGGGTCCGCGGCGAGGTCCGCATCACCAGCTTCACGGCCGAACCGCTGGCGCTGCTGGACTACAAGGATCTGAAGCGTGAGGACGGCTCGATCGGCCTCACGCTCACCTCCGGGCGCGCCGCCAAAGGCGGGATCGTCGCCCGGGCCAAGGAAATCGAAACCCGCGAACAGGCCGAAGCCCTGCGCGGGCTCAAGCTCTACATTCCGAGGGCCGCCCTGCCCGAACCGGACGAGGACGAGTTCTACGTCACGGACCTGGTCGGCCTGGCTGTCGTGGGTCCCTCCGGCGAGCCCCTGGGCCGCATCAAGGCCGTCCAGGACTTCGGCGCCGGCGACCTGCTGGAGGTCTCGCCCGCCGAGGGCGGCGCCACCTGGTACCTCCCCTTCACCCGCGAAGCCGTCCCCGAGGTGCGCCTCGCCGACGGCGTCGTCGTGGGCGTGAAGCCGGACGAGGTGGAGTAGTTTCCCTCCCTTGATGGGGAGGGAGGATCACTTCGCCTTCGGCTTGCGCATCCGCATCAGCCCTTCCTGGGCGCAGCTCGCCACCAGGGCGCCGTCCGACGCGCGGTAGATGTAGCCGAGGTTGAAGCCGCGCCCGCCGGAGGCCGAGGGGCTTTCCTGGACATAGAGATGCCACTGGTTGAAGTCGGTCGGCCGGTGGAACCACATGGCGTGGTCCAGGCTGGCGGACTGGAAGCCGGGCGTGCGCCAGCTTACCCCGTGAGGGCGGATCGCGGTGCCCAGGAGGCTCATGTCCGAGGCGTAGGCCAGGATCACCTGGTGCATGTGCTGGTCCGCGCCGATGGGATGGCGGGCGCGGAACCACACCTGCTGGCGCGGCTCGCGGGGCTCGGGCGCGGCGACGTCGAAGCGGCCGCCGACAGTGCGCATCTCGATCGGCTGCTCGCGGTCGATCCAGTCCTGGTCCTCGGGCGGGGCCTCGGCGCGCAGCCGCTTGCGCATCTCGGCATCGCCCTCGACGTCGTCCCAGCCGGGCGCGTCGGGCATGTCGGCCTGGTGCTCATAGCCGTCCTCGGCCACCTGGAAGGAGGCCGCCAGGTTGAAGATCTGCTGGCCGTGCTGCACGGCGATGACCCGCCGGGTGGTGAAGCTGCCGCCGTCGCGCGAGCGATCCACCTCGAAGACGATGGGGATCGACGGGTCCCCCGGCCGGATGAAGTAGCAGTGCAGCGAGTGGCAGACCCGGCCCTCGACCGTCTCATAGGCCGCCAGCAGCGATTGGGCGATCACCTGGCCGCCATAGATCCGCTGGCGCTGTTCCTCGTCGGGCGTCGTGCCCCGGAACAGGTTCACTTCCAGCCGCTCAAGCTTGAGCGTTTCGGCGAGCGTCTGGCCGGTCATGGCGTTCCCGATTTGCTGCGGTCGCGAAGGCGCGTGCCTTACGCTGACGGCGTAACGGCGGCAACCTCCTCGCCCCCCGAGCGGAAGCGAGAGAGGGGAGAGGGTAGGGAGAGGGGCGGCTCGGCCTCCCAGCTGCTGATCCAGGTTCCGCGAGGATCATGGCTGGACCAGCTGGCCAGCGGATCGCTCGGCGTCGCCCCTCTCCCGACCCTCTCCCCTCGCGCTTCGCGTCGGGGGAGAGGAGGTTTCACTTCGGCGTCTTCATCCGCAGCAGCCCTTCCTGGGCGACGGACGCCACCAGGGTCCCGTCCTCGGCGAAGATCTGGCCCCGGATGAGACCTCGGCCGTCAGACGCCGAGGGGCTGTCGTGGACGTAGAGGTGCCACTGGTTGAAGTCCGCCGGGGCGTGGAACCACATGGCGTGGTCCAGACTGGCCGACTGGAAGCCCGGCGTCTGCCAATGCACCCCGTGGGGCCGCATGGCGGTCGACAGCAGGTTCATGTCCGAGGCGTAGGCCAGGATCACCTGGTGCATGTGGGCGTCGTCGCCGATGGGCGAGCGGCAGCGGAACCAGTTCTGCGACACCGGCTCCTTCGGGCCGTCCAGCCAGTAGGTGCGCGCGTCCTTGGACCGCATCTCGATGGGCATGGGCCGCGAGAGCCAACGCTTGGCCTGCTCCGGCGCGTCCTTCATCAGCTCGCGCATGACCTCCATCTGGTCCTTGAGCTCGCTCCAGTGCGGGCCCGCGGGCATGGCGGCCTGGTGACGGAAACCTTCCTCCGGATTCTTGAAGGAAGCCGCGAGGTTGAAGATCTGCTTGCCGTGCTGGACCGCCACCACCCGGCGCGTGGTGAAGCTGCCACCGTCGCGGCTGCGGTCCACCTCGAAGACGATCGGCACGGTCGGATCGCCGGGCCGGATGAAATAGCAGTGCAGCGAGTGGCAGACGCGGTCCTCGACCGTCTCGTACGCCGCCAGCAGCGACTGGGCGATCACCTGGCCGCCGAAGATCCGGCCGGGCGAGTTGTCCGGCGTCGTTCCCCGGAACAGGTTCATCTCGATCCGCTCGAGCTGCAGGGTCTCGACCAGCGTCTCGTCCTGGCCTTCGGCTTCCGGCGTCTGGGGCTCACTCATGGGCGCCGATTACGCTGCGGGGCGCCCGGCGGCAAGGCGCAGCCGCCCTTGCGCGGGCATGGCGAGCACCGTCATCCTGAGGTGATGGGAGAGAGACCCTACATCCGGCCCGTGTGGCGCACGCGGCTCGCCGCCGTGCTGGTGGCGTGGATGGTGCTGGCCGTCTCGGTGATGCTGGCGGCCGCGCGGCTCATGGAGGTCACACCCCCGTCAGTCGCGCCGATGCTGGTGCTGGCGCTCTATGTGGCGCCGCCGCCGGCGCTGCTGGCCTGGAGCTTCTGGCACATGATGCGCGAGCCCGTGACCGGCTGGCTGGCGCCCACCGTCCTGATGACCTTCTGCGGCGCCCTGATCCCCCTGGCCCCGCCGATCTACGACCTCGGCGTGCGGCTGAATTTCCAGGCGCGCCGCCCGGCCTACGAGGCCATCGCCGCCGAGGTGCGCGACGGCCGGATCGCCGGCCTTCCCAACCGCCGGGGCTGGATCGCGGGCGAGCGGGACGGCGTGCGCTTCCGCTTTCGGCCGGCCGAGCGGGGCGTGATCGACTTCACCTGGGCCGAGGCCTACGGCCTGAAGGCCGGCGTCCGCTACGACGACACCCCCTGCGTCAGCCGCCGCGGCGCCCTCTGCATCGACCGCGGCGAGCGCCTGGCGGACCGCTACACCTACTATGCGCGGTTCTTCGGAGGCTTGACGTCGCGGCCCTGACCAGCGCCTTCACCCGCCATGTCGTTCGACTGCACAGTGCTGACCATGTTTCCGGACGCGTTTCCGGGCCCGCTGGGCGTCTCCCTGATCGGGACGGCGTGGCGAGAGGCCGCGCTCTGGACGTTGGAAACAGTGGACATTCGGGGCTTTTCCACAGATAAGCGCGGCTTCCTCGACGACACCCCTGCGGGTGGCGGTCCGGGACAAGTGATGCGGGCGGACGTGATCGCCTCTGCGCTCGACAGCGTGGAGCGGCGGGAACGGCCGCTTTTGTACATGAGCGCACGGGGTCGGCCCCTCACCCAGGCGCGCGTGAAGGAATGGGCCGCCGGTCCGGGACTGATCGTCCTGTGCGGGCGGTTCGAGGGGGTGGACCAGCGGGTGCTCGACGCCCGGGGGGTCGAGGAGGTCTCCGTCGGAGACGCGGTTCTCGCCGGTGGCGAGGCGGCGGCGATGGTGGCGATCGAGGCTTGCGTACGGCTGGTTCCGGGGGTCCTGGGACAGGCGATGAGCCTCAGTGAAGAAAGCTTCGAGGACGGACTCCTCGAGCATCCGCAGTACACGCGACCGCGGACGTTCGAAGGGCTCGACATCCCCGAGGTCCTGCTGAGCGGCCACCACGCCGATATCCGGAAGTGGCGGCAGATGCAGCGGGAAGCGACGACGCGGGAGCGGCGACCCGACCTTTGGGACGCCAGGACCGCCAATCAACAGGCAAAGGGCGATTGAAGCCCGGTAAGGATGACGACAATGGCTGCCAACATCATCGAAACCCTCCGTAAGGAAGAAGCCGACCGCCTGCTGGCGACGCGCAAGATCCCTGATTTCCGTCCGGGCGACACCGTCCGCGTGAACGTGAAGATCAAGGAAGGCGACCGCGAGCGGATCCAGGCCTACGAGGGCGTCTGCATCGCCCGCGCCGGCCAGGGCGTCGACGAGAACTTCACCGTCCGCAAGATTTCCTTCGGCGAAGGCGTGGAACGGGTGTTCCCGATCCTGTCGCCGAACATCGACTCCATCGAGGTGAAGCGTCGCGGCGTCGTTCGTCGCGCCAAGCTGTACTATCTGCGCGATCGCCGCGGGAAGTCGGCCCGGATCGCCGAGCGCCAGATGGCCGCCAAGTCGGCCGAGACCGCGCCGGAAACCGAAGAGGCCTAAAGGCCCCTTCGAGCGTCGAGACTACAAGGCGGCGGCCGGAACGATCCGGCCGCCGTTTTCATGCTCGCTGCCGGGGCCGCCAATCTACGCCTTGGCGGCGTAGGCGCCCAGTTCCTGCGCCAAGTGATCGAACATCAGCCGCATGCGCGGGCTGCCCCGCAGGGTCTCGTGCATGCAGATCCAGATATCCAGCTTGAACGAGAAGGCGTCCGGCATCACCGGCACCAGGCCGAAACGTTCGCCGATCTGCCGTTGGCAGGCCCCGATGCCAAACCCCGCCCGCAGCGCCGCCAGCTGGGCCACGTCGTTGTCGGTGCGCAGGGCGAAGAGGTCGCGGGTGATCGGCCGGCCGATGGACAGGTCGTTGACCATGTCGGGGAACTGGCGGTCGAAGCCGATCAGGGTGTGGCCGGCGAGTTCGTCGAAGTCGGTCGGCAGGCCGTGCCGTTCGACGTAGTCCGGCGTCGCGTAGAAGCCGACGCTGAGCTCCCCCACCTTCTTGGCCACCAGGCTGTTCTGCGTTGGCCGGGACATGCGGACGGCCACGTCGGCGTCGCGACGGTTCAGGTCCTCGTTCTTGTTGGACAAGGTCAGCTCGACGTCGACACCGGGATTGGCGCGGCGGAAGCGCGACAGGATATCGGGCAGCACCTCGATGCCGATGATATCGCTGGCGGCGAGGCGCACCACGCCCCCCTCCCCGCTGGCGACCCCGGACGCATCGCGCCCCGCCGCTGCGGCGGCCGCCGCCATGTCGGCCAGGTGCGGACGGAACGCCAGGGCCAGGTCGGTAGGCTGCAGGCCTCGGGGGCTGCGCAGGAACAGGGGCGCCCCAAGCTGGCGCTCCAGCTGGTCGATGTGCCGCCCGAGGGTGGGCTGAGTCAGCCGCCGCAGGCGG
>NZ_LSJI01000261.1 GCF_001557235.1 Phenylobacterium sp. CCH9-H3
GGCGAGCGCGGGGGCGACGGCCGCGGAGGCGAGGAGGGCGGCGGCGAGCTTCAGGTTCATGGAGACCCCTTGGTTGCGGCCATGACTAGCAAGCCGGCCGGCGCGCGCAAACGCCATGCGACGCAACGCGTTTGGGCGCGACAGGCGCGATGGAGGCGTTAGGTTCGGCGAGAGCTTCAAGGATTCCGACCATGCCCAGCCCCGACGACGACGCCCCGCCCGACGAAACTCCGATGCAGAAGGCGCTGCGCCTGAAGAAGGCCGCGCAAGGCCGCGGCGGGCCGCCCGGCGCCAAGCTGGAGAACGAACGCGTGGCTGCGGCGCGGTCCCAGTCGAAGTCCAAGCCCTGGATGAAACGCTAAGCCGCAGGGACGGACCGCGGCTTCATGCGTTACGTGGGCATGATGAAGCTTCGCCTTGCCGCCCTCTCGCTGCCGGTCCTTGCCCTGGCCGCCTGTTCCGAGCCGCCCACGCCGGGGGCGCCGAAATCCGAGCCCAAGACGGTGGCCATGACCTGGGTGCACTACGTCTGTGCGGACGGGCGGACGGTGAGCGCCCTCTATCCGGACGGCGACACCGCGCAGCTCAAGCTGGGTGAGGCGACCCACCTCCTGCGGATCGCCCGCTCGGCCAGCGGCGCGCGCTATACGGGCGACGCCCTGCAGTGGTGGACCAAGGGTGACGAGGCGATGCTGGCCCCGCTGGCGCCGGGGGAAGACATCGCCAGCGCCCCGGGCGTCGCCTGCGTCCCGCCCTCGAGGGCGCCGGTGAGCCCGCCCGCGCCGGGGACGCCGGGCGGCCTGCCCGACGACCGCACGCCCCTCGCCGAGGGTCCAATCGAACCGGGCAGCGCGCAGGCTGCGGCCACCGTCGTGGAGACCTACTACGCCCTGGTGGAAAGCGGCCGCACCGCCGAGGCCGCGAAGCTGCGGCGGGACGGGCGGGAGGAGGACCTGAAGTCGTTCGCCCGCCTGCACGCCCAGGTCGGCGCGCCGGGGCGGGTGGAGGGCGCCGCGGGCTCGCTCTACGTGGAGGTCCCGGTCGTGCTGTACGGCCGCTACGCCACGGGCGGCGAATACCACGCCGCCGGCAAGGCCACCCTGCGCCGCGCCAACGACGTCCCGGCCCCAGTGCATTATCGGGACACCGATATACGGTACGCTGGCGAGAGGTC
>NZ_LSJI01000262.1 GCF_001557235.1 Phenylobacterium sp. CCH9-H3
GACCCGCCCCGCCTCCACATCAAGGGTCTGCACGACCCCGACCCCCACTACATCGCTCATCTTGAAGGGGGCCTGTGGCGGGGGCGGCGGACTGCGCACATGCGTCGACGGACGGCTCGGCGCCCGGGAGACCGGCGGTGGGCGCCCCTGGCCGGGGCGACCATTTGTGCCGCGGCCGTATTGGGCGAGGGCCGGAGTCGCCGCCATGAGCGCCACCAGCAGGAGGGGGGCGACCGAGTGCCGAGTGGGCGCCGCGATCGACGGGATCGGGAGGCGGATCATGACGTCGCCGCAGGCCGCCGGATGAGCGGCTCTAGGTTCTGCTGGACCGTGCGGGCGTCGAAGGCGCGCGGATCGCCGGCTGGCTTCACGCCCCGCCGCAGCAGGATTTCCGCCGTGGCCGTGAACCGCTCGACGGTGCGGACATCGAGCCCACTGGCCCACCCCGGATAGAGGCCCCCGCCGGGACCGAAGCCGTGCAACCCCGCATGTCCGAGTCCGTGGCGGCCGCCGTGCCCCAGTCCGTGGCCGAACCCGTGGCCCCAGCCCCCGAAGGCCGAAACGCCCCCGTAGGCGCTGACGGCGGAGGCGTAGGCCTTGCGGTCTGTGGCCCGGTCGGCGAGCTCGAACCAGTCATACCCGCGCGCGAGGGTGAGCTCTGCGGCCCGATAGAGCAGTCCCACCTCCACGGTCTCGCGGGAGGTAAGGGTGTTGCCGGCAAAGGAGACGCGGAGACGGTCGGGCTCCACCTGGGTGTCCGTGTAGCCGCCGCTCACCGGCCCACGGCTGACCTGCGGCTGATAGGGGGTGACCGTGGCGCAGCTCGCGAGCAGCGCGGCGCCGGCCACAAGCGAGAGAAGTCGAAGAGGGTGTGTCATGTTGCGTCTCCGCGCTGGCGCGGAGCTCCTGTGGAGGGGGACTGAGGACGGGCGGGTGTCAGTCGAAGACATCGAAGATGCTCCGACGGCGGCCATGCTTGCCGTAGCCGCCGCCATGACCGCCGCCGTGGCTGTCGCGGCCCCGGTCGTGATCGCCATGGCCGCCACGGCGCGAGTCATACCGCTCCGGCGGGGGCTGTCGCGCCACCGGCGCCACGTCGGCCTCGGCGCGGGCGTCGGCTAGGAGCTTCTCAAGCTCGCCGCGATCCAGCCAGACGCCCCGGCAGGTGGGGCACATGTCGAACTGAACGCCATCGCGGGCGATGACCTCCATCGCGGCGTTGTCGTTGGGACACATCATCAAGGGCATGGAGCCTCCAGGCGCCGAGGCGCGTTGCACGGGTTGGGGGACGTCACCGCGGGGTCTCCGCAGCGTCGGCGGGGTCGCGCTGGGCGAACTTTTTGATGGGCTTGAGGCCACGCATGGTGAGGAAGGCGGCGAAAGCCAGGATGGCGGCGATGTCGAACAGGCCATAGCCCACCGCCGCGCCGATCGCGCCCGTCACCCATAGGCCCGCCGCCGTGGCGGTGCCGTCCGCATGGCCGCGGTACTTCAGGATCGCTCCGCCACCGATGAAGCCGACGCCGGTGATCAGGCCCTCCATGACCCGGCCTTGGGCCTCGCTCTCGCGCCCCAGCACGCTGACCGCCACGATCACGAAGCCGCAGGCCGCCATGGCCACCAGCGGAAAAGTCCGCAGCCCGGCACTGCGTTCGTGACGTTCGTTGTAGAGGCCGATCGGCAGGGCCAGGAGGAAAGCCAGGCCCAGATCGGCCAAGTGGCGCACGACCGCGCCCGGATCGGCGAGGCCCCAGGCGGAGAGCCAATCAACCATGGGCGGACCGCCGGTCAGACCTTTTCGGGGGCGGTTTCACTTGGACTGCAGCAGGCGCATGGTGCTCTGCTCCATCGCGTGGGAGGTGTCGATGACGTTGAGGTTGGCCTCGTAGGCGCGCTGCGCCGCCTTGAAGTCGAGGGACTCGACTAGGGTCTCGACATTCGAGAGTGTCACGTAGCCGCTCGGATCTGCGGCCGGATGGCCCGGGCTGTACTCCTTCTTGAACGCCGTCGGATCGGGTTCGGTCCGGACCAGCTGGACGCTCATGGACCCATCCTCCAGCTTGAGCGGCGCGAAGATCGGCATCTGGCGTCGGTAGGGGTCGCCGCCCGGGGTGGGAGCGGTGGTCTGAGAGTTCGCGATATTCTCCGCGATGATCCGCATCCGCGCCTGTTGGGCGCGGAGCGCCATCGCCGCGATCGCCATCGGACCGCCTTCACCAACCTTGGTCATGAGCAACTCCTGGGGTGTCGTCCTCTCGGACTCGGCTCAAATGGGAGGTTGGGGGCGCCGCCGGTAATGACGCGCCACCGTCGGGTGATCGGCGGGGCGCATTCGGGACGGGGACCGGCCCGCCCGCCGCCGGCGCGGCCAGGGGCGGTCGGCTCGAGCAGCAGGGTGGCCTCTTGGGGCGCCGATGCGCCGAGGTCGGGGGCGCCCCAGGCCAGACCAAGCGCGAGCGCCGCGACGCTCGCCGACATCCGTAGGCGCTGCCTGAGCGGTCCGCGGCACGGGTATGGCGGGCGCTCCTGCGCTGGACTGCGGCGAAAGGGCCGCCCTTAAGCGAGGCCCCGGCGCCCCTTTCGCCGCGCCGGCCCCGCCGGCAAAGCCCTCTCGAGGCGGGCTGCTTGCAGTTGACTCCTCCTCCGCGGGCCGGGGTCACCCCTTGCGAAAGAAGGCCTAATGGTGTGCGCCGGCATGGGCGGCTTTCGCCGTCATGCCGGCGCGTCCGGTCGCCTCCGTGATGGGTGGGGGGCGACGACCGGAACCGACATTCGAGGTGGGCCCCTCGAACGGAAGGAGGACGGGGAAAAGGGTAACGCCGGCGTGGCGTCGGGAGTGACACGCCGGCGCACCCAGCCAGGCCTGGCGAATAGGCAACGACCTGGTTGGACTGCGCTGCGCCGCCCGGTGGAGTTCGGTAGCGGAGAATGGTGCGATGCACGACGCAGCGCCGGACACCCAGGGGTGGGCGGCACGAGAAGCGACCGCGCAACACGGCCTGCGGCGACTGTCGGGGCACAGCTTTGACATCCCTCTGCGAACAAGACCAAGGCGACGCCCGAAGGGGCGCTCAGGCTTGGCTCAGGCGCGAGGGGGACGCTCCAGGCGGTCAGGCTCGACCGGCGGCGGCGGCAGGGCGAATTCTGAGCGCCAACGCAAGGGCTGACGCGCCACCGTCTCGGCGACCTGGATGTCGGCCGGCATCGGGGCCATGTGGCCCGCGCAGCCGCCGCAGGTCCGGGCGGGCGCCGTGATCGGAGCCCCGACATCGTCCGGTCCGCCGACGGGCGGAGCTTGGACCGAGGTTTGCAGACCCGCCCCCTGCGTCTGTTCGACACCGACGTCCGCCGCCGACGGGCCGGCATGCGCCAGCGGGCCACAGGAGAGGCAGGTGCCCAGCAGGCAGAGCGCGAAGACCGGTGTGAGCAGAAGCCGCAGCCACCCGTTCGCCGTCGGGCGCGACGACCGGCGCGTCCGCCAATGCGGAGCTCCTCGCGTCGTGACCGAAGCTTCGAACATGGTGGGGATAGTGCCTGCATTCTCGCGCTTCGGGAAGCACGATCGCGTCGCCAACCCGCGCAGCGGGGCGGGCCGAAGCCCCCGATCGCCACGTTGGCGAGCGGCCGTTGGATCTCCGGCCCGAAGTAGCCCGCCGATCAGGACTCCGGCCGCGCCTGCGCCGCCGGGACGTTGGCGACGACGCCCCCTTCGTTGCCCGGCTGGCCCGACGGGATCAGGTCGTAGAACCCCGACAGCCGCAGGCGGACCACCACCGGCTTGTCGCTGGAGTTGGAGAACTGCCAGCCCTGGATGCCGTCGAAGGGCGCGGTCAGCGCGCCCTGTTGCTTCAACCCGAACGCCTGCCGGTAGGTCGCCACCGACATGGCCTCGCCGGGCTTGGGCGTGGTGTGGCCGTGCTGGTCGAAGTGGAAGTCGCGCGGTTCGCTCGTCCCGACCACCTCCCAGGCATAGATCAGGGTGGCGTCCTTCTTCATCCTGACCTTGTACTCCAGTTCGGACTTGTCGGCGCCGGCCATGAAGTCGCCCAGCGGGATCTCGATCACGTCGCTACGGAAGGCCACGTCGTATTCCCGCGCGCGGGCCGCGCCCTGGCTGGTGTCGACCTTCTGATCTTCGGGGGCCCAGAGCCGCGAAAGGCCGGAGAGCTCGCCGACGCCGAGCGGGTCGCGGTTGAACTCGGCCGGCAGCACGGCGCCCAGGACGATCAGCGTCCCGACGATCAGGGACCCGAGCGTGGCCGCGATCAGCTGGCCCTTGGCCATCGGCCGGGTGGATTGCTCGCTCATGTCACCGCTCCGCCGAAGATGAAGCCCGCCAGTTGTTGGCCGGCAAGCATAACGCCCGCCAGCATCAGCAGCACGTTGGCGCCCGCCGCCGTCCGTTCGAACAGGGCCGTGCGCCGCCAGAGCGTCATGGCCAAGAGGATCAGGCTGAGCGCCAGGATCTGACCGATCTCGACGCCGATGTTGAACGACACCAGGTTCACCAGCAGCCCCTCGGGATTGAGGTCCAGCGCCTGCAGCTTGGTGGCCAGGCCGAAGCCGTGGATCAGGCCGAAGCCCAGCACCGCCGCCCGCGTGTCGGGCTGGACGCCGAACAGCGTCCGGAAGCCGCCCAGGTTGTCGAAGGCCTTGTAGGCCACGGACAGCCCGATCACCGCGTCCACGAGGTGCGGATCGACGTGCAGGTCGAAGAACACGCCGGCCAGCAGCGTGATCGAGTGGCCCAGCGAGAACAGGCTGACGTACAGCGCGATCTGCCGGAGCCGGAACAGGAAGAAGATCACGCCGACCAGGAACAGCAGGTGGTCGTAGCCGGTCACCATGTGCTTGGCGCCGAGATAGGCGAAGGGGATCGGGTCGGGCCCGCGCGTGGCGGCGACGAACGCCGCGTCGGTCCCGCCGATGTTGTGCGCCAGCGCCGCCCCGGCCCAGGCCAGGCCGGTCAGGATCATCAGCACGGCGCAACTCGTACGCACGCCGGTTCGCGGGCTCTTCATAGAGCCCTGGCTAGCACGGGGCGCGGCGTGCGCCCGTTTCATTACGGTTACGGTTACGCGATGGCGCATCGATCCTCGTGTCATCCGCGGGGCCAGGCGTGGTGCAGATCGTCGATCACATAGTCATGGGCGTGCGCCTGCCGCGCCCCGGCCAGGTGCGGGTGGTCCGGCGGAAGCTCCGCGTGATCGTGCACAAGGGCCTGCGGGTCGCGTCGCGGCCAGGTCACGAGCGCGGCCAGGACGCCCAGGGCGGCCAGCCCCGCCAGCGCGATCATCGTCCATCCCATACCCGCCCGCGCGCCCAGCTGGCCCGCGACCAGGTAGGTCACGAGCCAGCAGGCGTGCGAGAGCGCGAACTGCGCGGCGAAGAGGGCGCTGCGGTCCTCAGGGTTCGCTGAGCGGCGCAGCAGCCGGCCGGACGGCGTCAGCACGGCTGAATAGCCGATCCCCAGGACCGCCCAGCCCGCGAGCAGGGCCGCCCAGGGATCGAAAGCGGCGGAGAACGCCTGCGCCGCCATGGCCAGCAGCCCGGTCACTAGCAGCGCGGCCGCGCCGAGCATGACCGGGCGGTCCTCCACCCGGTCCAGCACGCGGGGCAGCATCAGCGCGGCCGCCATCGAGCCGCCGCCAAACGCCGCCAGCGCCAGCGCCACGTCGTCGGCGCCGCGGCCGAGCACGGTGCGGACGTACACCACCGTGTTGACGATCACCATCGCGCCGGCCGCGGCCGCGGCGAGGTTCAGCGCCAGCAGGCCCCGCAGGCGCGGGGTCTTCAGGTAGATGCGGGTCCCGCGGGTGGTGCGGGCATAGATCCCGCCGGTCCGCGGCGCGGGCTTGGGCTGCGGGACCGCGACGGACACCACCAGCGCCGCCGAGGCGAGGAAGCCGACCACCGTCCCGCCGAACAGCCAGTGGAAGCTGATCAGGGTGAGCAGGGCGGCCGCAAGCGTGGGGCTGACGAGGCTCTCCAGGTCGTAGGCCAGCCGCGAGAGCGAGAGCGCGCGGGTGTAGTCCTTCTCGTCGGGCAGGATGTCGGGGATGGCCGCCTGGAAGGTGGGCGTGAAGGCGGCCGAGGCCGACTGCAGCAGAAAGATCAGGACATAGATCTGCCAGATCTCAGTGACGAACGACAGCGCGAGCGCGATGGCCGCACGGACCATGTCCATGGCCACCAGGAAGGCGCGGCGCGGCAGCCGATCGACGAAGACGTTCACGATCGGACCCACGCCGATGTAGGCCACCATCTTGATCGCCAGCGCGCCGCCCAGGACCGCGCCGGCGTCGGCGCCGGCGATGTCATAGGCCAGCAGGCCGAGGGCGACCGTCGCCAGGCCGGTTCCCACCAGGGCGATGACCTGCGCGAGGAAAAGATGCCGGTAGGTCCGGTTGGAGAGAACGCCGAGCATGTCAGCCTCGAGAGTTAGGACGGATCGGTTCCACGGACGGTTCTCATCATCGGAGCCCGCCAGAGCTTGCTGCCTTGAGGCTCATCCGCCACGCCGCTGCCTTCGGCGCGCCTCCGCCTCGAGGTCGCGAAGCAGCGTTTCGACCACGGGCTTGAAGATCCTTCCAAGCAGCGCGGGCCGGAGGATCGTGACCAAGCCGGCGATGCTGACGACATGACGCACATGGGTCACCCCGCCGCGTGCGCTGATCTCGAACACGACCTCCAGGTCGAAGACCCAGGCCATGCCAAAGCGCCAACCTATCCGCCGCAGCGGGTCCCGCGTGGTCTCGCGCCCCGGGAAGCTCCAGGTCCGCTCTGGGCGCCCGGGCGTGCGGACGCGGACGCGATAGGCGAGTTCGCCAGGCTTGGCGCGATCCTCCACAAGGCTCGCCGCCCCGGTCCACTTGGGGAAGCGTGGGTAGTCCGTCAGCGTCCGCCAGACCGCGCCCGCCGGCGCGCGGATGTCGCTCTGGGCTTCGAACGCAAGCATTACCCGTACGCCAAGCCTGCGGGCTCACGGCGCGACCGCCGGTCACACCACACGCTTGATCTCCTTGTAGCTGCCTAAGGTCTCCAGCGTAATGGTCACGGTCTCACCCGTGCGGTTGCGCCAGAACCAGCCGTGGCTCCCGGCGAACGCGGCCACCAGGTCGCCCGACTCGCGTTGCGAGGAGCCCTTTCCATAGCCGTGGTAGTTGACCCCCGGGCGGTCGGCGTGGGTGTCGAAGTTGATCTTGCCGCCGCTGCTCGACCAGACGAACCGCGCCCGCGCACCCTCCTCCATCACCAGCTTGATCTCGGCGGCGGCGTTCGGCTTCAGGGTGATCACGGTCCTGTCCGACCGCGCGCCCATCGCCGGCGTGGCCGGCGCCGCGGCGACGGCGGCAGCGGGAGGCGCCGCGGCCGGAACGGCCGGCGCAGCCGCCGTCGACGCGGCTTCAGCCTGGGCTGCCACCTCCGCCTCTGCGGCCAGCTGGCGCTTGATCCGGCCCATGTCGGTCAGGCCGAGCACAGAGCCGACGCGGGTGGGATCGACCCCATACTCGGCGGGCAGCACGACCGTGACCAGGAGGGCGCCGGCCACGCCGGCCGCCAGGACCGTGGACTTCAGCAGCTGGCCCGTGGTGGGCAGTTCGGACAGACGGGGCTTGTTGGCGTTGTGCATGAAGGATCTCCCGTCAGACGACGAAGAAGCCGACGAGCTGGTAGCCCGTCAGGATGAAGCCGAGGCTCACGAGGACGACGTTGGCGAGGTAGGCGTGCTTCCAGAAGCCGTCCGTCCGTCGCCAGAAGCCCATGATGATGAGGATGGCGCCAAGCGCCAGGAGCTGGCCCAGCTCAACGCCGATGTTGAACCCAATGAGGTTCCAGACGAGGCCGTCGGGAGACAGCTGGAAGTCCTGCAACTTGGTCGCCAGTCCGAAGCCGTGGAACAGGCCGAAGATCAGGGTCGCGGCCTTGGTGTTCGGCTGCACCCCGAACCAGCGCTGGAAGGCCCCAAGGTTGTCGAGCGCCTTGTAGACGACCGACAGGCCGATGATCGCATCGATCAGGTAGCTTGAGACGCTGACGCCCGTGAGCACCCCCAGCAACAGGGTGGTCGAGTGACCCACGGCGAACATGGTCACGTAGATGCCGATGTCCTTCATCCGGTAGAGGAAGAAGATCACCCCGAACAGGAACAGCAAGTGGTCGTAGCCGGTGACCATGTGCTTGGCCCCCAGGTAGACGAACGGCAGGAAGACCACGCCGGTCGTCTCCTGGATGTAGCCCTTGTCGCCCTCGGCGACCCCGTGGGCCAGGGCCTGGGAGAGGGCGCCGTCAATCAGCAGCAGGACCAGCATGAGGAGAAGAAGGATGGCTGATCGCCATCTGAGCAGAATACTCGCTTGAAGCATGGCGCGAACCTCGGTGAAGACGGAGGGGTGGGCGGCCGCTCCCGACAAGCGGCCGCCCGGACGGTGTGAAGGGGGGAAGGTCACACCGCCTTTCGGCCGTTGCGGAAGGGCAGATGGTCGAGCCAGGCGGGTCTCGGCCAGTCGCTCCCGCGCTCGCGGCCATGCACGAGGCTGTAGAGCGCCGGCAGCACGAGCAGGGTCAGCAGCGTCGAGGAGATGATCCCGCCGATCACCACGGTGGCGAGCGGCCGCTGCACCTCCGCGCCGGCGCCGACGTTTACCGCCATGGGGACGAAGCCGAGGCTCGCCACCAGGGCGGTCATCAGCACCGGTCGAAGGCGGGTCAGGGCGCCCTCGCGGATGGCTTCGCCAACCGGCTTTCCTTCCTCGATGAGGCCGCGAATGAAGCTGACCATCACCACGCCGTTCAGCACCGCGACGCCAGACAGGGCGATGAAGCCCACCCCCGCGGAGATCGACATCGGCAATCCGCGAAGCAGCAAGGCCGCCACGCCGCCGGTGAGCGCCAGCGGCACACCGGAGAAGACAATCGCGCTGTCGCGCCAAGACCGGAACAGCGCGAACAGCAAGGCGAAGATGAGCGCCAAAACCGCCGGTACAACCAGTTGCAGCCGCTTGGCCGCGGAGATCAGCTGTTCGAAAGTGCCGCCGTAGGTGACCCAGTAGCCGGCCGGAAGCTGGACCTCGCTTTCGATGCGCTGCCGCACGTCACCGATGAAGGTGCCAAGGTCCCGGCCCCGAACGTTCGAGGTCACGACGATCCGCCGCTTGCCGTTCTCGCGGCTGATCTGGTTGGGGCCCTTCTCGAGGCTGATCGTCGCGATCTCGCTAAGTGGCACGAAGCTGCGCGACTGGCCTTCGGCGGCCGGAAGCGGAACCTGGATGCGCCCGATGGCGTCGGTGTCGGAGCGCAGGTCCTCTGGCAGGCGCACGACGATGTTGAATCGCCGATCACCCTCGAAGACCTGACCGGCGATCGAGCCACCCATCGAGGTGGAGATCACCTGCTGGACGTCATCGATGCTCAGCCCCAGACGGGCGATCGCTTGCCGGTCCGGCTTGATTTGCAGCACGGGCAAGCCCGTCACTTGTTCTGACTGCGCACCAGCTGTGCCAGGCACCGCCGCGACGATGCCCTCGATCTGCGATCCGAGCCGCACCAGCTCCTCGAGATCGTCGCCGAACACCTTGATGGCGACGTCCGCGCGGACCCCGGAGAGTAGTTCGTTGAACCGCATCTGGATGGGCTGAGTGAACTCATACTTGCTACCCGGCACCTGACGGACCGCCTCTTCCAGCTCGCGCACGAGCTGGTCCTTCGGCTTTCTCGGATCCGGCCAATCCTTGCGGTCCTTCAGCAGAATGAAGGTGTCCGCGACCGAGGGCGGAACCGGGTCCGTCGCCACGGCGGACGTGCCGATCTTGGCGACCACGCGCTCGACCTCGGGGAACTTGGCGATCCGCGCCTCCAGGGCGGTCTGCATTTGGATCGCCTGGCTGAGGCTCGTCCCCGGGATGCGCAAGGCATGCATCGCGATGTCGCCTTCGTCGAGGCTCGGCACAAACTCAGAGCCCATACGCGAAGCGCCGAAGGCCGCGAGACCGACCAGCGCGACCGCGGCGACGACCATCACCATCCGCGCGCGCAACGCGAAGTCGAGCGCAGGCTCGTATCCCACTCGCGACCATCGCATGAGTGGGCTGTCCTTCTCCTGCACCTTACCCGTCACGAACATGGCGACCGCAGCGGGGACGAAGGTCAGCGACAGGAGGAGCGCGCCCGTCAGCGCGATCACCACGGTGATCGCCATGGGATGGAACGTCTTTCCCTCAACGCCGGTGAGGGCGAAGATCGGAACGTAGACCAGGGTGATGATCAGAACCCCGAACAGCGAGGGGCGGATCACCTCGCTGGAGGCGGCCGCGGCGAGCACGAATCGCTCATCCCGCGTGAGCAGGCGACCGCGCTCGTGCTGCGCCTCGGCGAACCGGCGCAGGCAGTTCTCGACAATGATCACGGCGCCATCGACGATCAGCCCGAAGTCCAGGGCGCCCAGGCTCATGAGGTTGCCCGAGACCTCAGCCTGCACCATGCCGGTGATGGTCATGAGCATGGTGATCGGGATGACCGCGGCGGTGATCAGCGCCGCCCGAAAGTTCCCGAGCAGCAGGAAGAGGACGACGATGACGAGCAGCGCGCCCTCGACCAGGTTCTTCTCCACCGTACCGATCGCGCGCTCGACCAAGTCTGTGCGGTTGTAGACCGGAGATGCAATGACGCCATCCGGAAGGGCCCGCGACGCTTCGGTCAGGCTCTTGGCCGCCGCCTGCGCGACCACCCGGCTGTTCTCCCCCGCCAGCATTAGGACCGTCGCCAGCACGGTCTCATGGCCGTTCTCGGTCGCGGCGCCCGTCCGGAGTTCCTCGCCCATGCCGACATCGGCGACTTCCGCCACTCGTATCGGCACACCGCCCCGCGTGGCGATGACGATGGCGGACAAGTCCTCCTTCGTTGACGCCTGGCCCGGGACCCGGATCAGATATTGCTCGCCGTAGCGCTCGACATAGCCCGCGCCGACGTTGGCGTTGTTGCGTCCGAGAGCCTCCACAACCTCCGCCATCGTGACGCCGAAAGCGGCAAGGCGCTCGGGGCGCGGCGTGACGTGATACTGCCGCTCAAACCCGCCGATCGTGTTGACCTCGGTGACGCCGGGGGTGTTGCGCAGCTGCGGGCGGATTACCCAGTCCTGCAGGGTCCGCAGATCCTCGGGCGTGTAGGCCGTGCCGTCCGACTTACGGGCCCCAGGCCTCGCCTCGATCGTGTACATGAAGATTTCGCCGAGGCCGGTGGCGATCGGCCCGAGTTCGGGGGAGATCCCCGCGGGCAGTTGACTGAGCGCCGTCTGCAGGCGCTCGTTGACCAGCTGGCGTGCGCGATAGATGTCGGTGCCATCCTCGAACACGACGGTCACCTGCGACAGCCCGTAGCGAGAAACCGACCGTGTGTATTGCAGGCCCGGCACGCCTGCGATGGCCGTCTCCACCGGGAAGGTGATACGCTGCTCCGCCTCGAGGGGAGAGTATCCGGGCGCTTCCGAATTGATCTGGATCTGGACGTTGGTGATGTCGGGGGTCGCGTCGATCGGCAGGCGCTGGAAGCTCCAGACACCGATCACCGACGCGATGAGGGCGAGCGCCAAAACGACCCAGCGATAGCGGATCGAGAGCGCGATGATGCGTTCAAGCATGGCTACGCGCTCCTAGTGGTCGTGGCTCGCGCCGGACTTGTCGATGTCCGCGCGGATGAGGAAGGCGCCGTCGACCACATACTCGGTCCCCGGCTCAAGGCCGCCCAAGACCTCGGTCCATTCAGGGGTGCGGCGGCCGATCTCCAGCATCCGCACCTCGTAGGTGTTCCCGACCTTGGCGTAGACCACCTCGAAGTCGCGGAACGGCTGGATGGCCTTGGTCCGAACCGCCAGCGGCGCGGCGGTGGTTCCCACCGAGATCGTCCCCTTGACGCCCAGGCCCGGTCTCCACGCGCCGCCGCCTCCTGGCGGCAGGTGCGCGTATGCGATGAGGGTCTGGTTTGTCAGGTCGGCCGTGGGCAGAATGGCCTCGATCCGCCCGACGATGCGATGTTCGCCGGCGAGGCTCGCAATCTCGACGGGCTGACCGACCTGCACCCGCTCGGCGTCCCGCGGATAGAGAAAGAACTGCGCGTGCAGCTTTGTCGGATCGGCGACGATGACGATCGGTTCGTTGCCGGTCATGCCGCCGGTCGTGATGTTCTTCTTCACGATCACGCCCCTGATCGGCGCCGTTATGGCATAGGTCTGCAGGCTCTCGCTCGACTCCACCCGCGCCAGCACCTGGCCGCGAACCACGCGTTGTCCAAGCCCAGCGTTGAGGCTCACGATCCGGCCGGGATAACGGGCGATCACCTCGCTCTGCCCCTCCGGCGCGATCTCGACGCGCCCGTTGACTGAGAGCGCCTCGCCGAGCACGGCTGATCCGGCTTTCTCCGTCGTGACGCCGCCGGCGCGGGCCGCGTCGGCGGTGATCGTCGTGCGGCCCTCGTACGAAGCATAGGCCCACTTGTGTGGCTTTCCTTCATACGTGGCGACAACGGTAACGTCGAAGGAATGCGGCTCATGCACGATGGCGGGGCTCGCAAGGTGGTCCGCTTCCGGCGCGAAGGTGAACCGGTCCACCTTCGGCCCTAGCCGGGTGAGCGCCATCGAGGCCTGAACCAGCTTGGGGTCGAGGGGCTTGTCCTTGAGATATGGATAGAGCCGAAAGAGCGGCTCGGGCCCCTCTTCGTAGATCGTCACCTCGAGGGCGAAGTCGCCGTCGCGCAAGAGGCGGCCACGGTGAGGGCCGCGCTCATACTCAGCAGCGGCCGCTTCGGTTTTTTCCCCTTCAGGAGCCTTGGGGGCTCCCTGGCCGCAGGCGGAAAGCGCCGTGACGAGGGCAAGGGCGAGTGTAAGGCGGGCTGGCCGCCGGATGAAGTAGGCGCGCATCAGCGACGCTCCGCGTTGAGGTTGGAAGACGCAAGCGCCGAGTAGCGGCCTGTGAGCCGATCGAGCGCCGCTTGGTCGAGGTGGAATTGCCGCAGGACGGCCACGCGGCGGGCCCGCGCGTCGGCCAGTCCGCGTTCGGCCTCGGCTACGTTGGCGTACTGGAAACCCCCGCGGTTGTAGCCGTCCCGGACCTGCTCCACCGCTTGGATGGCTTTGGGGATGACCTCCGCGCGTAGGCGCTCGGCTTCCAACGCCGAAGAGCCCAGGCGCGCTGTCAATCTGGAGATTTCACGCTCGCGAACGATGCGATCCGCGGTGATGTCGACTTCCGTGGCATTGCGTTCGGCCAGGGCGCGCTCGACGGCCGCCTTGTTCGTATCGTACCGCCGCAAGGGAATCGTGCCCCCGACTACGAACGCCACGTTGCTGCCGTTGCCCAGGTAGCGGACCCCAGCCCGCAAGGTCGGGTCGGTCATCGTGCGTGAGCGCTCGATCCCAACGTTGGCGATTGCGACGTCGCGCTCGGCCTCCAGCAGGGCGAGGTCGACCCGGGCCGCCGCGCCGGCCCCCTTGGGCGGAGTCACCGCGAAAAACCCTTCGAGTTCCAAGGCGAAATCCGACGAACCGCCCCAGAAGCGGGCCAGGACCGCCCGCGCATTTTCAGCGCCCGTCCGCGCCTGGTCCCGCTCGATCTCGGCTTGCGCGGTGATCGCTTCGGCCCGTGACCTCGCGAACAAGGGATCGCGCGCCGCGCGTACGCGCCGGTCGACGTCCCTCTGGGCGCTCTCGGCTGCGATGAAGCGCGCCTCGGCGATGAGCAGTTCCGCTTCCGCGGCGAGGGCTTCGGCGTAGGCGGTTTGGACATCGCGCAGGAGGTCGAGGCGGCGGACCTCGCGCCTGCGCCGAACCACCTCGGCGCTGGCGCGGGCGGCATCCACGCGGGCCTCGCGTTTGCCGCCTCGTTCGAAGGTCTGCTGATAACTCAGCGTCGTTTCGGTGCGATCGAGCAGCGAGTAGGCGCCTGTGCCGGCGAAGTTCTCAAGCTCAACGCCGAGCGAGGGATTCGGCCTCACACCGGCCTGGCGGATGTTCGCCTCAGCCGCACTTTGGCGGGAGTCCCAGGCGGCAAGAGCGGGGTCCGACGCGCTGGCTCTCGCCAGCGCCTCGGACAGGTCGAGTGTAGCCGGCTTTGACGGCAATGATGGGGTCTGCGCCCAGGCGGCCTCGGCGCCCGCTAGGGCGAGGACCAAGCTGGCCACCACGGCCAGCCGCGACCGCGCGCGTACGCGTTTAGGATATGGCATATTGCTCTCATGCGGAAAGGATCAGGCGCGCGGCCTGATCGCCGCGCGAGCTAGGCGTGCAGTGCGGCTAAATCTCTGGGAGGTCGCTCGACACTGTACACAATGGACGACGGCCGTTCGCAATTGAACACCAACTGGATCCTGGCGGCGCGCGCGGCAGGCAAGAACTCTGCTCGGGTGGACATCAGCGGCGCGATCTGGGGACCATCTGGATGATGATGGTGGGTACTCCCAGTCCCATGCGACCCGGCCCCCTCGCTCGCGCCAACATCGGCGGGCTCGTCCACCGCTTCATGTGCGTGATCCTGCGAGCTGGTCACGACCAGGCCATCATGAGCCACGCCGAGCCCATGCTGAACGCCGTTAATGACGGAGGCGACGAACTGCGCCGATACGACAGCGCTCAGCGCTAGAAGGAGCGCAACAAGCGTGTTTCGCACTGAGATTGCGCGCAGGCTCGACACAATTTTCTCCCGACGAATCTTGACTATCCACCTCACAATCAAACCGCAAGGTCCGTCACGACGCAGGGGGCCTTTCTGCAGGAGCCATAGGACTCACCTCAAAAAATAACGCCCGCTCATCGCGCGGCGGCGATCTCGCCCCGCACCAGGTTCTGGAACTGGGCTACGCCGAACTCTTGCAGCGGCTTGCCATTGACGAAGAACGTGGGCGTCTGTGAGACGCCCACCGTCTTCAGATCCTGGATGTCCTGGTTGAGCACCGCGGTAATCCTGGCCCCCAGGCTGGCTTGCCTAGCTTTCTTCAGGTCAAGACCGGCATCGCCGGCTATCGTCCAAGCCCTCTCGAGGTCCATACTGCCGTGTGCGGCCCACTCAGGTTGTCGCTCCAAAAGCGCCTCGAGCACCGGGATGAACCTGTTCTGGAGTCGGGCCGTCTCCAGTATGCGCACCGCCTCGTCCGAGCCCTGATGGAGGGGTGCGTAGCGCAGGACCAAGCGAACATTCCCGGGATACTGCTCCATCGTCTGCTTCACGATGGGGTAGAAGGCGCGGCATGCCTCGCAGGCCGGATCAAAGAATTCGACGATGGTCACCTTCGCGGCGACGGGCCCGATCGACGGCGAGTGTGTTCTCACTAGGGCGTTGTCCGTTGGGACCGCCCTTGGCGGGTTGGGTGCGCCGGCCGCTTCCGCTGCTGAGGCATTTCCGGGTGTTCGCGTTTGCGCCGTGTCAAACGGGGTAAGCGGTGCTGGCGCGCCCCGTCCCTGCACGACCGAGGCGGGGGCGCCCGTACTACGGTTACCGTTGTAGATGTAGGCCGCTGCTGCGAAGCCGAGCAAGGCGAGGCCGGCGATCACGAGAACAATGTTGCGACGTTTCATGGGGACCTGCGGCGAACAAGGAAGAGGAGGACGATAATGGCGGTGAACGCGGCCAGCGAGAGGGCCGGGATCGGAAGCCAGCCAAGAATGACCGTATCCGCGCTGGAGCAGGATGGACCGGCGCCGCACGGCTTGATCTCCTCGGGGATCACGCCGCCAAACAGGAGCACATGGTAGAACGCGGCGAGCCAGCCGATGACGGCCATGGGCAAGGCGTAGCGCCCTACGCAGCAATCCCCGACCAGGCACGCCACCATCAGCACGATGGCCAATGGGAACATGAAAGCACGTTGGAACCAGCAGAGATTGCAAGGGGCTTGCCCCATGATCTCGCCGATGAACAATGCGCCGAGCGTCGCTGCGAGAGCGACCAGCCACGCGAAGATCAGGAACGTCCAGGCGACCGAGTCGGGCGGCCTGATCGGCGCTGCCCCTGCAGGATGGCGCGTGTCGTCCTCTTTTACGGTCAATTCGTCACAACCTCTTGGCCCATGATCGAGCATCATAGTCGAATCTGCGATGCCTACACCCGGTGCAGCCTTGCGTGGCGATATCGGGCCGCTGTGGGGGGAATCTCCGACGTTCGCCCCAGGCTGTTGGAGCAGGATCTCAACGGCCCGTCCGGAGCTCTCCGCGGCTGCGGCGAACCTCAGCGCCGCCTCCCCCGCGTCTACCCGGTAGGAATAGTCGCTGAGACTTGGCCTCTGGCGAAGTCACACGCTAGCCATCGCTCTTGCGAAGGATGGCGAGGGAAGCAGCCGGCCATGACGCCAGCTCTCCGCGAGCCGGGAATGACTTGGTGTCTGCTGGGCCGTGCCGCAACGAAGGGCTCCCTCGGGGCTCGAATCAGAGGCTCCCATGCCGCCGGGCTTCCTCAGGCCTTGGGATTGAGGCGCTTGCCGGCCGGTCGACGGCGAACGAGCGCGTAGGGGATGGCCCCCGCAAAGATCGCGACGGCGAAAGTCAGATAGACCTTCCACTCGTACTGCGCGGCCAGCAGCAGCGAGGACGCAAAGCCCAGCCCAGCCGTCAGCGGGAAACGTCCGATTGAGGGAACGCTGAAAGGGCGCTCCAGGTCAGGCTTGGTATAGCGCAGGATGATAACGGCGGCGTTCACGCTTGCGAACACCAGGGTGACCCCGAGCGACGAGAGGCTGGCGACGAACTTCACCTCGCCAAGGACGGCGAAGATGCACGCCGCGACAAGCATCACGAAGGCGCCGATCCAAGGACTCTTGCTCTTGCCGAGTGTCCGCTGCAGCGCCTTCGGGAGGTCGCCGGCACGGGCCATGCCGAACAGCAGCCGGCTTCCGGAGATCGACGCATTTAGCACGGCGTTCGCGGTGGCAAGCAGGGCGGCGCCGGTGACGATCACAGCGGCCCATCGCCCGAGCTGGCCGGCGGCCGCGACGAGGGGGAAGTCCGACGACGCGATGCTCCGCGCATCCACGAGGGCCAGAACGCCGAAGATCACCACGATATAGACTGCAGTCGTTACGCAGAGGGCGACCATGAAGGCGCGCCAGATGTCGCGGCCTGGATCCTTCGCCTCTTCCGAGAGCGTCGCCATGTGCTCGTAGCCCGAGTAGATGAAGAACACGATCGCGGCGCCTTGCAGGATCCCGCCCCAGTCATCGGGAGCCCCAAGCTTCGACGCCAACTCGGCGCCCTTCAGGCTGAAGGCAAACGCTGCGAACCCGATCAGGCAGAGGACCTGGACCGTCGTCAGCACGGCGCTCACCGAAGAGGCCTTGGTCACGCCTGAGATATTGATCAGCGTGGCGATCGCCATCAGGCCAAGCGCCACCAGGACAGGAGGCATGGCGACAAAGGTCTGCAGGTAGTTGCCGAAGGTCAGCCCGACGGTGGCGAAGGTGGCCGCGCCGTGGACAGCAATGAACAGTCCGACCGCGAAGGCGACGGCCGGCGCCTTTGGCAGGGCCTGGCGCAAGAAGGTGTGCTCCGCCCCGGCGCTCGGCATGGCCGAAGCGAGTTCCGCGTAGGAAAGGCCCGAAAAGGCCGAGATCACCGCGGCGACCAGAAAGCTTATCCAGATCGCTTCGCCGGCGGAGCCTGCCGCCGGGCCGATCACCGAATAGATGCCTGCGCCGATGATCGTGCCGACGCCGTACAAGGACAACCGACCAAACCCGAGCGTCTTCGTCAGTCGGCCGCTCCGGTTCGTCGTCGCAGTCACGGCCACTCTCACGGCGAAGGTTGCGTTTCAAACGCCGACTGGCCGTATTCGATGCTAAGAAGAGCGGCTTGACGCCGGCAGCTCTCCCCAGAGTGCTGGCGAAGTGGGAAGTCTGAACCGTCAAATCGTGACCTATTGCTTAGGAATTCTTCTGCGCGAGGGACTGGTTCTCGCGTCGGACTCAAGATCGAGCGCGGGCGTCGATCAGGTCACCCACGTGCGCAAACTCGGCTTCCTGCCGGTCCGCACAGGTTGCTTCGCGGCGATCATGTCCTCGGGGAATCTGGCGACATCGCAGGCCGTTGTCAGCACGCTGAGGGAAAGGGCCGGGTCCGGGCAAGCTGGTCTCGATCTCATGGCCGCCAAGACCCTGTTCGAGGTGGCTGGCATCGTGGGCGGAATTCTGCGGACGATCGTCGATCGGGACGCGCGCTATGTGGCGCCCTATGGCGAGGCCGCGGCAGGATTCCTGCTCGCCGGCCAGATGGCGGGCGAGGCCCCGCGCCTCTTCCAAATCTATGCCGCAGGGAACTTCATCGAGGCTACCGACCGGGCGCCCTTCCTGCAAATCGGCGAGACGAAGTACGGCAAGCCGATCCTCGTGCGGGCACTGACGAGCGAAACGAGCCTGGACGAGGCGGTCAAACTGGCCTTGCTGTCATTCGATGCGACTTTGCGCAGCAATGTTTCCGTGGGCATGCCCATAGATCTTCTGAGCTACGTGGCCGACAGCTTCAGCGCCGAAGACCTCACGACGATCGAGATGCACAACCCCTATTGGACGAGGCTCAGGGAAGCTTACGGATCGGGGCTTGCGGCCTTGATCGACACGCTACCGGGTCCGAGCGGGAGCTTGACGGCCCCGCCCAAGTCTCTTTCGCCCTAGAAAACGGCCCGGTGGCGACCGTCTGAACGAGTTGTCACGCGCGACGTTACGCCAGCAGAAGGAGAATTCGTCATGCTGAAATCAAGACGCGCGGCGATCGTCCCGATGCTCGCCGCCGGACTGGCAAGCGTCGTCCTGGCCGGCTGCTCGACGTACGGCGCCGGCAGCTACGGGTCGCATGGCCGTTCCTATCCCAGCTACGGGTACAGCACGCCTTACAGCTATGGTCGAGGGTCGCTCTACGCGACGCCTCGCGCCTACGATCGCGGTTACTATCCGGGCTACGGGTCCCGCGGGTATTCCAGGGGCCACAACGGCTTTGGCCACCTGGGCGGGCGGCGGCACTAGGCTGACCAAACCGGCGGCGCGGGCTTCAAGGCATAGAAGGCCCCGCGAACCCGCGTCACCCGCTCAGACCGCGAGAGCGTGAACCGCTCCCCGTCCAATATCGCGGGGATCGGCCGGCTGGAGGCGATCTCCAGGCTCTCCAAGTGCGCGCGCGTGACGGTCTCATCGGTCCGCCAGCCGCGAAACGCGGACATCACCGCCAGACGGATCGCGTCCCCCGCGCCGTCGACATCGATGGCTGCGGCTTCAAGCAGCACCTCCCCATCAGTCTCCGGCGGCGGCAACGGACAGAGCACCACAACCGCTTCGGCCTTCGAGGCGGACTGTCCCTCGAATCGGTATCCGAGTTCGGCCCCCAGCGCCTGCTTGAGGGCCGCGACCCCCTGTTCCCACGCGGCGGGCAGATCGCCATCCCGGATAGCCTCGCGGGCTTCGGCGAAGAGGGATGCGCCGCCGAACACGCCTGCGACGTAAAAGCGGTGGCTCCCCACCTGCCCGCCGTGCACGGCTTGCACGATCGGCGCGGCGAGGGTGTCGGTCAGCGCTTCTCGCCAGGTACGGGCGCCATAGAGCGCCTTGGGGAGCATGTTCATGGTGCCGCCGGGCAGTGGCATGAGCAGCGGCCCTCCGGCCTCGCACCGCTGGGCGGCCGCGCGTATGGTGCCGTCGCCGCCCAGGACGATCAGTACGTCCAACCCACTTTCCGTCGCCTCGTCCAAGGCTCGATCCACCCCCTTGCCGACGACGTCCCAGACTTGCACCGGCTCGACCTTGGCCGTCTCCAGGACGCTTAGGGTGGCGCCGCGGGTGGAGACGTCGCAGCTGCCACTCGAGGTGTTCAGAAGGACGCCGATCCGGAGCGAACGCAAGTCGAGGTCTGACGGCATAATGGCTCGCGATGAGATGGCGCTCCAGGCGGGATTTGACCTGTCAGCGCCTGGGACGGAGAGGACCTCGGTCGCAACGGCCACGGCCGAAGCGGGTTGCCGAATTTGTGCTCCGCCAGTCGTCGAAAAGGCGGCCGGGGAAGCCTCGGCTTCGGCCGTGACCGCCGCCATGGCCCACCGCCGTG
>NZ_LSJI01000263.1 GCF_001557235.1 Phenylobacterium sp. CCH9-H3
GCTGGGCTTCGATGGTTTGGGTGCGCGCCTCGGCCAGGGCCCGGCGCGCGTTGGTCAGTTCGACGAGCGGCGACTTGCCGGCCTCATAGGCGATGCGGGTGAGCCGGTAGGCCTCGGCCGCGGTGGCCTCGGTCTGCACGGCGGCGGCGACCCGGGTCTGGGCCGCCTCCACCTGGAAGAGCGCCGTGCGCAGCTCCGCCTCGGCGTCCAGCCGCGCCGCGTTCAGCCGCGCCTCAGCCGCCAGCAGCTCGCCCTGGGCGGCGTTGACGTTGCCGCGGTTCTGGTCGAACACCGGGATGGGCACGGAGACCCCGGCCACCACGGCGCTGGAATCGTCGCCGCTGAAGCGGCGCACGCCGGCCGAGACGGTGACGTCGGGGATGGCGCGCGTACGCTCCACCCGCACCCGCCGCGCGGCGGCTTCCCGCTCGGCCTGGGCGGCGACCACGGCCGGCACCGACAGGGCGTCGATGGTGCGCTCGAGGTTCTCAGGCGTCGGCCGCGGCAGCAGGCTTTCGGCAAGCGCGGTGAACGGGGCCGGCGAGCCGGCGAGCGCCGTCAGCCGGGCGAAGGCGCTGGCCCGGGCGGTGCGGGCCGCATCCAGGGCCGCCCGCGCCGAGGTCACGCCGGCCTGGGCCTGCAGGCTGCGCAGCTCGGCTTCCTTGCCGGCCTCCACCAGCGCCCGGG
>NZ_LSJI01000264.1 GCF_001557235.1 Phenylobacterium sp. CCH9-H3
TGTCAAACGGCGTTCAAAAGGGACCCCCGATCGGCGTCGAAGAGGGACCCCCTTTTCGGATAATATGATGCTGGTTTGTTGAAGATGGCCTTGCGCTGCGTGCGGCGGAGGGCGGGCGTAGCCCGACCGGAGGCGCGCGCAGCGCAAGATAGATTTTTGAAGGCGCCGAAGGTGGCTGTCAGCTGCGGTTTTTGAAGCGCCAGCTGTCGTTGCCCGTCTCGACGATATCGCAGTGGTGGGTGACGCGGTCGAGCAGCGCCGTGGTCATCTTGGGATCGCCGAACACGGTCGGCCATTCGCCGAAGGCGAGGTTCGTGGTGATGATGACGCTGGTCCGCTCATAAAGCTTGCTGATGAGGTGGAACAGCAACTGCCCTCCCGAGCGGGCGAACGGCAGATAACCGAGCTCGTCGAGCACGATCAGGTCGAGCCGCGACAGCTGCGCCGCCAGGGTCCCGCCTTTGCCGATCCGGGTCTCCTCTTCGAGGCGTGTCACCAGATCGACGGTGTTGAAGTAGCGGGCGCGAGCGCCCCTTCGCACGACATTGGCGGTGATCGCGATGGCGAGGTGGGTCTTGCCTGTCCCCGTGCCGCCGACCAGCACGATATTGCGGCGAGGCGGTAGGAAGGAGCCGTCGTGAAGGGAGCGGATCATCTCCTCATTGATCGGGGTGCCCTCGAAGCTGAACCGCTCCAGGTCCTTCACCACGGGCAGCCTGGCAGCCGTCATGCGATAACGGATGGAGGCCGCATCCCGGTGGGTCGCCTCGGCGCGGAGCAGGTCGGTCAGTATCTCCATGGTGGTGCGCTTGCGCTGGAGGCCGGTAGTGACCGCCTCGTCGAACGCCGCCGCCATGCCCTTGAGCCCGAGGCCGCGCATCGTACCGATCATATCATGCCGCTGCATCATAGCCTCGCAGCAGATCATAGCGGGCACAGTCGGCGAGCGGAGGATGCTGCAGCATCCGGTCTTCCGAAGTGACGATGCTGTGGGGTGTCGCCGGCTCGCGGCGCCGGGAGAGGATGTTGAGGATCAGCTCGTCGCTGGCCGTTCCGTTCGCCAACGCTTCGCGCACGGCAGCCTCTACCGGCTCCAGGCCATCGGTGAGCACCGCCGAGAGGACCCGCACGAACCTGCGATCGGCCTCGTCCCCGGTGCCGAGCCTTCGCCGTAATCGATGCAACGCGGGCGGCAGATCCCAGTCCTGGAACGGCGCCCCGTTACGGAGCGCGCCGGGCTTGTGCGCGAGGACCGGCAGATAATGCCAAGGATCGTAGATGGTGCGGTTCCGACCGAAGTGGCGCTCATGCTCCCCGACGATCTCTTCGCCGCAACGGATGACGATACGATCGGCATAGGCACGCACCTGCACGGTCCGGCGCGCGGCCGTCGACATGACCGAGTAGCGGTTCCGATCGAAGCTGATGAGGCAGGTGCCGGTGACGGCATGCTCGCTCTCATGGAAGCCGTCGAACGGTGCCAGGATCGGCTGCAGGGCCGGTCGTTCCATCTCCAGCGCCTCGGCGACGGTGATGTCGCTGCGCTCGGGGTGGGCGTGATGCTCGGCCCAGCGTCGGCACTCCGCCTCCAGCCACCCGTTGAGCTCGGCCAGGCTGGCGAACCGAAGCCGCGGCTGGAAGAAGCGGCCCCGGATCGTCTGGACTTGCTGCTCAACCTGGCCCTTCTCCCATCCCGCTGCTGGTGAGCAGGCCGTCGGCTCGACCATGTAATGATCGGTCATGATCAGGAAGCGGCGGTTGAACACGCGCTCCTTGCCGGTGAACACGCTCGTCACCGCCGTCTTCATATTATCGTAGATACCGCGCCGGGGCACGCCGCCGAAGAAAGCGAACGCCCGAGCATGGGCATCGAACAGCATCTCCTGGCTCTCACGCGGATAGGCCCGGACATAAGGCGTGCGCGATGCGCAGAGACGAGCGTGCGCAACCTTTATCCGCATCGGCTTGCCGGCGATCTCCACATCCTCATGGCTCCAGTCGAACTGGTAGGCCTCGCCGGGCTGGAAGGTCATCGGGATGAACGCCGGTGCACCTTCGCCGGCATCCTTCCGACGCGCAGCACGCCAGCGCGCCGCATAGCGGCGCACCGCGTCATAGGAACCTTCGAACCCTTCACGCGCAAGCAGATCATGGATACGCGTCATCCGCAGCCGGTCGCGGCGACCTCGCGCCTCGTTCTCCTCGAGAAGCACATCGAGCCGTTCCTGATAGGGGCCAATCCGCGGTAAAGGCTGGACTTTGCGCTGATAGTTGAACGCCGCCTCCGGCGACCGGATCGCTTTGCGGACGACCTTCCGCGACAAACGAAGGTCACGAGCGATCGCCTTGATCGCCTTACCCGCTGCATGCTCACGCCGAATCCGAACCACTGTCTCCACGATCAACATCCCGTTCTCGCCAACTGATCAAAACCAGTCGGCCGACTAAATCCCCGGGATGAAGGGGTCCTTTTTGCACGCCGATCACCCCACGAAGGGGGTGCCTATTGCACGCCGATCCTCA
>NZ_LSJI01000265.1 GCF_001557235.1 Phenylobacterium sp. CCH9-H3
CCGATCCCCGCCGCGGAGCCTTCCGCGCCGGCCTCGCCGCCGGCTGATACAAGCTCGCACACGGACACCGCGCCGCATGCCGACGGCGACCAGCATGATGAGAAGGCGGCGGCCCCGCCCGAAGCGGCGCCGGCTGCGAAGTCCGATATGGCCGGCATGAAGATGAACCGGTAGCGCCGGCCGGCAGGACGGGTCAAACGGGGGGCCTAACGATGGGGCTTCCCATGGGGCTGATGAGCATCAAACGCGCCAGGTTTGAAGGATTCAGCAGACGAGCCAGTCGTCTCCAGCGCGATCGGAACATCCGGGTGCGCGGTCAAATTGCGGCGAACGCCTTTATTGGCGAAGCGCTAGTGCAGGATTGAAGATGAGATGTGACCTCAGCCGCCGGCAATGGCTTCGCGGCGCCTCGCTCCTGGGTGGCGGCCTCGCCGCCTCCAGTCTGCTCCCGTCCTGGGCTCGGAGCCAGACGCCCGGCGCCTTGCCCGGGATGCAGACGCTGTCGGGAACAGACATCGCCCTCACCATCGCGCAGACCCCCTGGCGCGTGAACGGGCGCACCTCTCACCACACGGTGACGATCAACGGGACCATCCCGGCGCCGCTCCTACGGCTGAAGGAAGGCCAAAACGTCCGCCTTTCGGTGACCAATCGCCTAGAGGAGGACACCTCCATTCACTGGCACGGCATCTTGCTGCCGTTTCAGATGGACGGCGTGCCGGGCGTCAGCTTCCCAGGCATCTCGCCGGGGGAAACCTTCGTCTACGAGTTCCCCATCATTCAAAACGGAACCTACTGGTATCACAGCCACTCGGGGCTGCAGGAGCAGCTCGGCCACTACGGGCCGATCATCATCGAGCCCAAGGACGCTGATCCGGTCGCCTATGACCGGGAGCACGTGATCGTGCTCTCCGACTTCTCGTTCATGCACCCGCACGTCATCTTCAAGCGCTTGAAGCAGCAGTCGGGGGTGTTCAACTTCCAGAAACAGACGCTCTCGACGCTCCTGGCCGGGAAAGACCAGACCCTCCAGGAGCGCATCGAGTGGGCGAAGATGCGGATGGACCCCACTGACATCTCCGACGTGACGGGCGCGGTCCTCGAATTCCTGATCAACGGCCATGGTCCACAGGACAACTGGACGGGCCTGTTCAATCCGGGCGAGCGCATCCGCCTGCGGTTCGTCAACTCGGCTGCTCAGATGAACTTCAACGTCCGGATCCCCGGACTGAAGATGACCGTCGTCCAGGCCGATGGTCAGAACGTGCGTCCGATAGAGGTCGACGAGTTCCAGATCGGCATTGCCGAGACCTACGACGTGGTGGTCCAGCCGATCGAGGACCGGGCATATACGATCGTTTCGGAAGCGGTCGACCGCTCGGGCCTGGGGCGCGCCACCTTGGCGCCGCGGCCCGGCATGACGGCAGAGGTTCCGCCACTGCGGAAGCGGCCCTTGGCGACCATGAAGGACATGGGCATGGACATGGGCGCCATGGGTCACAACATGTCCGGCGGCGACATGGCGGGCATCGACCACGCGGCGATGGGTCACGCGGCGATGGGTCACGCGACGGGCGGGGCCATGGCGGGCATGGCGGCATCAGCCCCGCCCGGCATGGCCGCTCCTAAGCCGCGCGGCTCGGATGCGATGGGCGACATGGGCGGCATGAAGATGTCCATGCGCGATCCCCAGAACGCCCCTCAGGTGAAGATGGGACCGGGCGTGCAGACCATCGCGCCGATGCCGATCGACCGGACCGGAGAGCCCGGCCAGGGCCTCGAGAGCGTGGGCCATCGGGTGCTGGTCTACAAGGACCTCATCGCCCTGGACCGCAATCCCGACGTGCGTCCGCCTGAACGATCCCTGGAGATTCGCCTGACCGGCAACATGGAACGCTTCATGTGGGGCTTCGATGGCAAGCGTTTCAGCGAAAAGCCGGCGCCCTACTCGTTCGTCAAGGGCGAGCGGGTGCGCGTGACGCTGGTCAATGACACGATGATGACCCACCCGATCCATCTGCACGGGCACTTCTTCGAACTGGCGCATGGCCCGGAGGGCTACGGACCCCGAAAACACACGGTCAATGTGCAGCCGGGAGGCAAGGTGTCTTGGGACATCACCGCCGAGCCCGGGGATTGGGCGTTCCACTGCCACATGCTTTACCACATGCACGGGGGGATGTTTCAGGTGTTTTCCGTGCGACCACTCGACGGAGGTGCGGCATGAACCGCATCGCTCTGATCGCGCTGCTGCCCCTCGCCTGGGCGGGGTCAGCCGCAGCCCAGCCCATGACCCACGACATGCCTGGCATGACAATGCCGGCGACGAAGGCCAAACCAGCGGCGAAGCCAGGCCCACGCGCCACGCCGCCGACGGATCCCCACGCGGGCCACAACATGTCGGCCACGCCGCCGGCCGATCCTCACGCCGGTCACGACATGCCGGCGAACAATGCGCCCGTAGACGCCGCGGCTCCGGCCAACTCCGCGGCGGCTCCCGTTCAGCAGCCTGGTCACGACATGCCCGCGATGCCCGGGATGCCCGCCATGGCGGGCG
>NZ_LSJI01000266.1 GCF_001557235.1 Phenylobacterium sp. CCH9-H3
GGGGCGGGGCCGCCCTGGCGGACCTTGCCCGCGCCGCTGATGTCGGTCTCAAGGCTGCGGGGGCTGGTGAGCAGACGCACGTCGCCTGCGCCGGAGATGTCGAGCCGCGCCCATTCCGTCGGCGCGATGGTCGCCTCCGCCGCGCCCGAGATGTCCACGTCGGCGCCGCGGGTCTTGAGCGCGCCCAGGTCGACCTCGCCCTTGCCGGAGATATCGAGCTCCAGGTCCTCGACCTCGCCGGAGGCGGTCACCCGGCCCATGCCGGCGACGTCGAGGCGCAGGGTCTTCTGACGATAGCCTTCGATGGTCAGGGCGTTGTAGCCGGCGACGTCGAAGCGATTGATCCCGGGCGCGCGGACCACGATGCTGAGCTTCGGGCGCCAATGGCCACGACCGTGCTCGTAGCGGATGCCGTCGCCGCGCACGACGACGCGGTCCACCGCCCGCTGCGGACCGGTGACGGTCACCGTACCCGGGCCGTCGGCCTGGACGTAGCGGACGTCGGCGGCGAGGCCCAGGTCGAGGCTGTCGCCGCCGGTCCAGGCCAGGGTGCGTGTGGCCTGCGGGCCGGCGTCGGGACCCCAGTCGCCGTGCCCGTTGTCGTCCGAGCGCCAGCGTCCGTGGGTGTGATTGTCCCACTCGCCCCAGCCGCCCGAGAACATCTGCCAGCCGCCGCGGGTCACGGCTTCCGGGCCGCCGATGGCGATCGCCGCGGAGAGAGTCCCCACCGAGAGCACGAAGCCGGCGGCGGCGATCATGAAGAGTACGCGGATCATGTCTTCGCTCCTCAGGCTTGCGGTTCGAGAGCCGGCTTGAGCAGCCGGTAGTGGAGGCGGCCGTACCAGACGAGGGCGTTCATCAGGCCGATCGAGACGATGGTCAGCAGGGCTCCGCCCGAGGCGGATCCGGCCATGATGCCGATGCCGGCCAGGATCGCCGTGACCGGGCCGCCGGGCGGATCGGTGAAGGGGCCTGCGGCGAAGACGACGGCGCCGGCGAAGAAGCAGACGATGACCGCGACGGCGAGGCCGACGATGGCGCCGGCCACGCCCATCAGGATCGGCAGCAGGACCAGGATGTCGATGGCGCCCAGGCCCAGCACCGCGAACACCGCGGCGGCGGCCGACGAAGGGCTGCGCTCCTCGCGCCAGCGGTTGAGGCTGCTCTCGGCGCGGATCTCCCGGGCCAGGCGGTCGGGATCGCCCAGCGCGGCGGCCACCTCGGCCTCGGTCCGGCCGGCGGCCTCGCCGTCGGCGAAGTGCGCCTCGTAGTCGGCGACGATATCGGTCACGGTTTGCGGAGGCAGGCCGCGAAGCCCCTCCCGCAGCCGGGCCATGAAAGCCTGGCGTGTCATTGCGCCCCTCCAAGGATGGTGTCGACCGCGCCGGAAAACGACTTCCAGGCCGCGGCTTGCGAGTTGAAGCTCTTCTTTCCGGCCTCGCTCAGCCGGTAGTACTTGCGCGGCGGGCCGGCGGAGCTCTCGACGAGATAGGTCTCGACCAGCCCGTCCGACTGCAGCCGGCGCATCAGGGGATAGATCGTGCCTTCACCCATGCCGATGGCGTCGGCGAGCTGGCTGGCGATCTCGTAGGCGTAGCTGTCGTGCCGATGGAGCAGGGCCAGAACGCAGAGTTCGAGCGCCCCCTTCTTCAGCTGGATCTCAATGGCTTCGGGCACGTGATCGCCCTCCTTGCTGAGCCATTGAGTACCGCCAGGTACTGTGCGGTGCAAGGTAGCTTGCATTAAACCTTAGTAACCCGGCGAGCGGCGTTACGGATGATGAAAGAGACTTAACTCGGCCGGCAGCCTTGACCGTGGCACCGAGCCGTTTCCGCCACCCCGGAGTGTCCGATGTTCCGCAGCCTGTTGTTCGCCGCCCTGATCGCCGCCGCGCCCGCAGGGGCGCTTGCCGGGGACCTGACTCCCAAGGCGGCCGGGGAAGTCGTCGATCAGCTGGTGATGCACATGGACGGCTACATGGACCCGAAGGTGGCCGCCGAGATCCGGGCCAGCCTGAAGGCGCACAAGGCCGAGTACGTGAAACTCGACACCCGCGCCGCGTTTGCGGAGGCGGTCAGTCGCGACCTCTACGCCGTCTCGCGGGACCGTCACCTGAAGGTGTCGCTGGAGACCAACGACGCCAGCCGCGGGGCGCGGCTCAGCGATGAAGAGCAGGCGCTGGTCGATCGGCGCCTCGCCTATGGCCTGATGTCGGTGCGGCGGCTGCCGGGCAATATCGGGCTGCTCAAGACCAGCTACTTCGAGCAGGGCGAGGCGGGCGGCCGGCTGTCGAACACGATGATCGAGCTGCTCAAGGACACCGACGCCCTGATCATCGACCTGCGCGCCAACCGCGGCGGCGGCGGCGCCAGCGATGAGGCGCTACTGGGCCACCTCTCCAGGACGCCGATCCCGATGGCGAAGATCTTCTGGCGCACGGCGTCGGGTGGGACCGACGTGATGCAGCGCCGGGCGGCGACCCCGAAGGACGGCCCGCTCTATCCCGACAAGCCGGTCTTCGTCCTGACCTCTCCCCGAACTGCGTCGGCCGCAGAAGCCTTCGCCTACGATCTGCAAGCGGCGAAGCGGGCGCTGGTGGTGGGCGAGACGACGTCGGGGGCGGCCAACCCCTCGAACCGGCCGTTCCGGCTGGACTATGGCTTCCGCGTCTTCATCCCGACCGGCAAGGTGGTCCACCCGACCACCGGCGGAAACTGGGAAGGCGTCGGCGTGAAGCCGGACGTGGAGGTTCCCGTCGATCAGGCTCTGACCGAGGCCTACGCGCGCGCCCTGGCGGTCGCCAAACCGACGGTCTCCACGCCGAAATCCGAGGCCGAGCGCGCGGCGGCGATCGCCGACCCGAAAGCGACGCTGCTGGCCGACCAGGCGCTCTAGCTTTTCACCTTCACATAGTCGCCCGGCGCGTCGCCCAACGGCTTCAGCGGACCCTTAGCCGGGTCGCGGGCCGGGACCTTTCCGCCAGACCTGGCCGACAGCCAGGCCAGCCAGTGCGGCCACCAGGAGCCCGGAGCCTCGACCGCGCCGGCCTGCCACTCCTCGAGGGTGGCGGGCAGCTTGTCGTTGGTCCAATGTTGGTACTTGCCCGCCGCGGGCGCATTGATCACGCCGGCGATATGGCCGGACCCGGCCATGGTGAAGGTGGTCGGGCCGCCGAACAGCCGCGCGCCCCTGTAGACCGAGCGGGCAGGGGCGATGTGGTCTTCCTTGGACGACTGGACGTAGACAGGGACCTTCACCTTGCCGAGGTCGATCTGGACACCGTCCAGGGTGAGCTCGCCCTTGGCCATCGCGTTGTCGCCGTAGAAGCGGCGCAGGTAGAAGGTGTGCAGGGTCTTCGGCATCCGCGTCTGGTCCGAGTTCCAGAACAGCAGGTCGAAGGGCTTCGGCTCCTTGCCCAGGAGGTAGTTGTTCACGAAGAACGACCAGATCAGGTCGTTGCCGCGCAGGGCGTTGAAGGTGTCGGCCATGGTCTGGCCGGAGAGCACGCCACCCCCTTCGTCCATCTTGGCCTCAAGGTCCTTCAGCCAGTCCTCGTTGGTGAAGAGCAGCAGGTCGCCGGCCTCGGAGAAGTCCTGCTGGGCGGCGAAGAAGGTGGCCGAGCCGATGGAGGTGTCGTCCTTGGCGGCCATGTGGCCCAGCGTAGCGGACAAGAGGGTGCCGCCAATGCAGTAGCCCACGGTGTTCACGTGGTCGACGCTCGCCTGCTTGCGGGCCGCGGCGACGCCCTCGTAGATCCCCTGGCGCATGTAGTCTTCGAAGGTCTTGGTCGCGAGCGCGGCGTCCGGGTTTACCCACGAGGCCACGAAGACGGTGATCCCCTGGGCGGTCAGCCAGCGGATCATCGAGTTCTCGGGCCGCAGGTCCAGGATGTAGAACTTGTTGATCCAGGGCGGGAAGATCACCAGTGGGATCTCGAACACCTCGTCGGTCGAGGGCGAGAACTGCAGCAGCTCGATGATCTCGTTGCGGAAGATCACCTTGCCCGGCGCGGTGGCGACATTCTCGCCGATCTTGAACATGTCGTAGTCGGTCTGGGCGATGGAGAGCTGCCCGCCGCCGCGCTGCAGGTCGGACTGGAAGTTCTCCATGCCCTTGACCAGGCTGGCGCCGCCGGTGGCCATGACCTCTTTCAGCGCCGTCGGATTGGAGGCCAGGAAGTTCGACGGCGAGAAAGCGTCGGTCAGCATCTTCATGAAGAACTCGACCCGCCGCTTCTCCAGTGGATCGACGCCGTCCACGTCGGCCACCAGGCCGTTCAGGAAGTTGGCGGTGAGCAGGTAGGACTGCTTGATCACGTCGAAGACCGGATTGTCCGACCAGTCGGGATCGGCGAATCGCTTGTCGCCCTTGGCCGGGGCCACGACGGGATCGGCGGTCTCGCCGCCCGCGCGGCGGGCGGTGGACTGCCAGAGGTCGAGGTAACGGGAAAAGAGGTCGGCCTGGGCCCGCATCATCCGGTCGGGCTGAGCAGCCAGCCGGCTCATGACCTGGGTGAGGGCGGGAGCCACGTGGAAGGGATCGGGCGAAAGGGCGGCCGGCCGGTCGGCCTGGCGCAGGGCCATCTCGGCGATCGCGCCCTGGGCGGTGATCGCCGCGCGGGCCAGGTTCATCGAGAGCTGTTCGATGTGGGCGCGCTGCTCGGCGGTGAAGGCCGTGGGATCGAAGCCGGGCAGGCCCGGCTGCGGCTGCGACGGCGGCGGCTGGGGCGCGGGCTCAGGCTTGAAGGTCTTGGCTTCCGCCGAGGGCGCTTTGGCCGCCTTCTTGCCGGTCTTCTTGGAGCCGGCCTTCTTCGGCCCCTTGGCCGGGGTCGAGGTCTGCTCGCTCATCCTGTCGTTCTCCCGAATGGCGCGATCTGAAGTCGCGCTCTTCCGCCGCTCGCAATCATCGCATAAGACCTTGGCGCAAATGAACGCGTCGCGCCCGTTTTTTCCGATGAGGCCCTGGGTTGGCACAGCGCTCGCCGTCGCGGCGGGTTCCCTGCTGCTCGGCGGCTGCATCGGCAACCCGTTCAGGGACGCCAAGGTGGATCCCGCCTCGCCCGTGGCCGCGGACGTCACCCGCCTGACCCGCCAACCCGGCAAGTTCCCCACCTTCGCCAGCATTCCCACGGCGCCCACCGACATTCGCCCGTTGGCCCAGTATGGCCGCGACGCCTATGCCGTCCTGGCCGAGGGTGAGGCCCTGACCCAGGCCACGGCCCCCGGGACTTGGACCCTGCAGGGCACCGACGCCTTCGCCGAGAAGGCGCGTCGCGATGCGGGGCCTCAGATCGAGCCCCCGAAGCCCGGCGACGCCGAGGCTTTCGCAAGGGAACTGCGCGAGCGAGCTACCCCGCCTCCGCGGCGCTGAGCCCCGATGGGGCTTTCGGGGCCGCGAGAGGCATAAAAATCCCCCAAGCCGGCTTGGCGGACTCCCGCCTGGAGTCTATCGAAGCCTGACGTCAGCTCGCAGATCGGCCGCATGGGCGAACCGCGGCGAGAGAGCTCTACCTATGACACCCGAATTCCACCGCATCCGCCGCCTCCCGCCCTACGTCTTCGAGGAGGTGAATCGCATCAAGGCCCGCCTGCGGGGCCAAGGTACGGACATCATCGACTTCGGCATGGGCAATCCCGACATGCCGACGCCCAAGCACATCGTCGAAAAGCTGATCGAGACGGCGCGCGACCCGAAGGCGGGCCGCTATTCCGCGTCCAAGGGCATCCAGGGCCTGCGCAAGGCCATGGCCGGCTACTACGCCCGCCGCTTCGGCGTGAAGCTGGACCCGGACCGCGAGGTGATCTCGACCCTGGGCTCGAAGGAGGGGTTCGCCAACCTGGCGCAGGCCCTGACCGCGCCCGGCGACGTGATCATCTGCCCGAACCCGGCTTATCCGATCCACGCCTATGGTTTCATCATGGCGGGCGGGGTGATCCGCCACGTGCCGGCGGGCAGCCCGGAGGAATACCTCTCGGGCATCAGCCGCGCCGTGAAGCACTCGGCGCCGCCGCCCAGCGTGCTGATCGTCAGCTATCCGTCGAACCCTACCGCCCAGTGGGTGGACCTCGACTTCTACAAGGAGGTCGTGGCCCTGGCGCGCAAGCACGATCTGCTGGTGCTGTCCGACATCGCCTATTCCGAGATCTACTTCGACGACAACCCGCCGCCGTCGCTGCTGCAGGTCGAGGGCGCCAAGGACATCGCCGTCGAGGTCAATTCGCTCAGCAAGACCTTCGCCATGGCCGGCTGGCGGGTCGGGATGGTGGTCGGCAACGAGCGGATGTGCGCGGCCCTGGCGCGGGTGAAGTCCTATCTCGACTATGGCGCCTATACGCCGATCCAGGTGGCCGCCGCGGCGGCGCTGAACGGGCCTACGGACTGCATCGACGAGATCCGGGCGATCTACAAGGGCCGCCGCGACACCCTGGTGTCATCGATGAAGCGGGCCGGATGGGATATCCCGGCGCCGCCCGCCTCGATGTTCGCCTGGGCCAAGCTGCCGCCGCAGTACGAGGAAGCCGGATCGATGCTGTTCTCCAAGCTGCTGATCGAGGAGGCCGGGGTCGCCGTGGCGCCCGGCATCGCGTTCGGCGAATACGGCGAGGGCTATGTCCGGATCGGCCTGGTGGAGAACGAGCATCGCATCCGCCAGGCGGCGCGCAGCGTGAAGAAGTTCCTGGCCAACTCCGAGGAGATCCTGGGCCGCGCGCACAACGCGTTGGCCGCACAGTGACCGACATGGGAAGCGATCGAAAAACCTGGCGCATCGGCGTCGCCGGCCTCGGCACCGTGGGCGCCGGCCTGCTGACCTTCCTCTCGGAACATCCGGACTTCGCGCCGGCGGGGGGCAGGGCGGTCGTCACCGGCGTGTCGGCGCGCTCGCGCTCGCGCCCGCGGCCGTTCGACATCTCGAACCTGCCCTGGTTTGACGATCCCGTGGCGCTGGCGAACTCGCCGGACGTGGACCTGTTCGTCGAACTGGTCGGCGGCTCCGATGGGCCGGCCAAGGCGGCGGTCGAGGCGGCGCTGTCGGCGGGCAAGCCGGTCGTGACGGCCAACAAGGCCCTGATCGCCGAGCACGGCGCCGAACTGGCCGCGCTGGCCGAGGCCAAGGGCGCGCCGCTGCTGTTCGAGGCCGCGGTCATGGGCGGCGTGCCGGCGGTGAAGATCGTCCGCGAGGCGCTGGTTGGCGACGAGATCCGCTCGGTGGCCGGCATCCTGAACGGCACCTGCAACTACATCCTGACCGAGATGGAGGCGACGGGCCGCTCGTTCGCCGAGGTGCTCGCCGAGGCCCAGCGGCTGGGCTATGCCGAGGCCGATCCCACCATGGACGTCGGCGGCTTTGACGCGGCCCATAAGATCTCGATCCTCGCGGCCCTGGCCTTCGGCTGCGCGCCGAACTTCGCCGCAGCCGAGATCGAGGGCATCGAGCAGGTGGACCTGCTGGACATCCGGATGGCCAAGGACCTGGGCTATCGCATCAAGCTGGTCGCCTCAGCCGAGCGTTCGGCCGATGGCGTCCTGGTGCGGGTGCACCCCTCGCTGGCGCCGCTCAACCATCCCCTGGCCCAGGCCGGCGGGGCGTTGAACGCGCTCTTCATCGAGGGCGTACGGACGGGAAGGATCTTCGTCCAGGGGCCCGGAGCCGGGGCGGGGCCGACGGCCTCGGCCGTCGCCGCCGACATCGCCGACGTGATGACCGGCGCGGTCCGGCCCGTCTTCCAGGCGCCGGCGAACTCCCTGAAGCCCTTCGATCCAATCGACCCGTCGCGGATGATGGGGCGCGCCTATCTCCGCTTCCTGGTGAAGGATGAGCCGGGGGTGATCGCCGCGGTTTCCGAGACCCTCGCCGAGGCCGGGGTGTCCATCGAGAGCTTCCTGCAGAAGCCGACCGAGGGCGCCGAGGGCGTGCCGATCGTGCTGACGACCCACGCGGTGGCGGAATCTGTCCTGACGGCGGCAGTCGAACGGATTGCGGGCCTGCCCGCGGTGTTGGATCGTCCTCATCTGTTGCGGATCGCCCGCATCTAGGGTCAAACGCGCCTCCGATAGAGATGCGCACGCTGGGGTTGGAAACGAGATGAGTTCTGAAGTTCTGGATCGCGGACTGGTGCTGGACGCGGTCCGGGTGACCGAGATCGCCGCCATCGCCGCCTGGAAACTGGTGGGCCGCGGCGACGAGAAGGCCGCCGACCAGGCCGCCGTGGACGCCATGCGCACGGCGCTGAACGACCTCGACATCGACGGCGAGATCGTCATTGGCGAGGGCGAGCGCGATGAGGCGCCGATGCTCTACATCGGGGAGAAGGTGGGCAAGGGCAAAGGGGCCAAGATCGACATCGCCCTCGACCCGCTGGAAGGCACGACCCTCACGGCGAAGGCGATGGCCAACGCCTGCGCGGTGATGGCCTGGGCGCCCAAGGGCACCATGCTGAACGCGCCCGACACCTACATGGACAAGATCGCCTGCGGTCCCGGCTATCCGGCCGGGGTGATCGACCTGGACAAGAGCCCGGCCGACAACATCAAGGCGCTGGCCAAGGCCAAGGGCGTCGACCCCAGCGAGATCACGGTCTGCATCCTTGACCGGCCGCGGCACGCCGACATCATCGCGTCGGCCCGTTCGGTGGGCGCGCGCGTCCATCTCATCACCGACGGCGACGTGGCAGGCGTGATCAACACCACGGACCCGGAGACGGGCATCGACCTCTACGTCGGCTCGGGCGGGGCGCCCGAGGGTGTCCTGGCCTGCGCAGCGCTGAAGTGCGTCGGCGGCCAGTTCCAGGGCCGGCTGGTGTTCCGTAACGCCGACGAGCGGGCGCGGGCGGCCCGGGTCGGGATCACCGACCTCGACAAGAAGTACGACCTGCACGAGATGGTGCGGGCCGACGCGATCTTCGCGGCCACGGGCGTGACCAAGGGCGCTCTGCTGGACGGGGTCACCTATTCGGGCGGCTTCGTGCACACCCACACCCTGGTCATGAACTCGGCGACCCGAACCGTGCGCGACGTGCGGATGAAGCGGCCGGTCTAGGTCTGCGACCGGATCTGTCGCAAGCGGCGCGCAGGGAGATAGGTCCTAGCGACTCGTAGGCGCCCGGCCGATAGTGGCCCCAGGCGAAGGAGCGGACCGACGGATGGCGGACGGGAGCGCGCATGTAGGGTTCCTGGGCGTCACGCGTTCGCTGAGCGGCCGGCTGTGGCGCCAGCGGGCGGCCGAGGCCGACATCGTGCGGCGCCACCAGCTCGACCATGGGGTGTCCGAACCGCTGGCCCGGGCGCTGGCGTCGCGCGGCGTGACGGTCGAAGCGTGCTCCGACTTCCTGAACCCCACGCTGAAGGCGCTGTTCCCCGATCCTTCGTCCTTCGCTGATATGGACCGGGCCGCGGAGATCCTGGTGGACGCCCTGGAGGCGCGTCGCCGGATCGTGGTGTTCGCCGACTACGACGTGGACGGCGCGTCCTCGGCCTCGCTGATCGTGCGCTGGTTCCGCGCGATGGGCCTGGAGCTGTCCATCTACGTGCCGGATCGGATCAACGAGGGCTATGGCCCGTCCCCCGCCGCCTTCCGCCGCCTGAAGGCCGAGGGCGCCGAACTGGTCGTCACCGTCGACTGCGGTGCGGCGGCGCACGACGCCCTGGCCTGCGCGGTCGAGATCGAGCTGCCGGTCGTGGTGGTGGACCACCATCTGATGCGACCGGGCGAGGTTCCGGCGGTCGCGGCGCTGGTGAACCCGAACCGGCCCGACTGCCGTTCGGGGCAGGGGCATCTGGCGGCCGCTGGAGTGAGCTTCGTGCTTCTGGCGGCGCTGTCCCGCGAGGCGCGCAAGCGCGGCCTGTGCGCGGGCGCGGGTCCCGATCTGAAGGCCTGGCTGGACCTGGCGGCGATGGGCGCTGTTTGCGACGTGACCCAGCTCACCGGGTTCAACCGCGCCTTGGTCGCCCAGGGGCTGAAGGTGATGTCGGCCTGGGGCAATCCCGGACTGAAGGCCCTGATGGAGGTCGCCAAGGCCCAGGGACCGGCGTCCGTGTTCCATGTCGGCTTCCTGCTCGGGCCTCGGATCAACGCCGGCGGGCGCATCGGCCGGTCCGACCTGGGCGCACGGCTGCTTTCCACCGACGATCCGGCGGAGGCGCGGGCTCTGGCCGCGGAGCTGGATGCACTGAACGCCTCGCGCAAGCAGGTGGAGGCCGAGGTCCAGGAGGCGGCGGTCCGCCACATCGAGCGCGAGAGCAACCAGGCCGACGCGCCCTGCTTGATCGTCGCCGACGACGGCTGGCATCCGGGCGTCATCGGCATCGTGGCCGGGCGGCTGCGCGAGCGTTACCGAAAGCCGGTGATCGTCATCGGGATCGACCGGGCCGCCGACGTGGGGAAGGGCTCCGGCCGTTCGCAGCCGGGTGTCAACCTGGGGCGGGCGGTACAGGCCGCCTACGAGGAAGGGCTGTTGCTGGCCGGCGGCGGCCACGCCATGGCGGCGGGCCTGTCGGTGCGACCCGACACGATCCCCGAACTGCGGGCCTTCCTTTGCGAGCGGATGGCGGCCGAGGCCGAGATCGCCGCGGCCGCGGACGGGCTGGAGATCGACGCCCTGGTGACGACGCGGGGCGCGGACCGGAGCCTGTGGAGCGACTTCCAGCGGCTCGCGCCGTTCGGACCGGGCAATCCCGAGCCGACGTTCGCTGCGGCGGACGTGCGAATCGAACGGCCGATGGCCCTGCGCGGCGGACACGTGCGCTGCACCCTGACCGACGGCAGCGGGGGGCGACTCAAGGCCGTGGCGTGGCGGGTCGAGGACACCGAGGCCGGCCGCCGCCTGCTGCAGGAAGGCGGCGCGGTCCATGTGGCGGGCCGCCTGAAACCCGACGACTGGCAGGGGCGGGAAGGGGTGGAACTCGAGATCGAGGACGTCGCCGACCCGCGCCGAACATAAGTCCGTTTCGGCCGCTTGCGCCCCAAAAAGAAGGCCGCTATAGAGCCGCCTCTCGCGCACGCGGTCCCTTCGTCTATCGGTTAGGACGCCAGGTTTTCAACCTGGAGAGAGGGGTTCGACTCCCCTAGGGACTGCCACGCGACCTCCCCTCATAAGGTGTTCGACCTCGCGCGGCGCGGGATTCGCCGAACGCGAATCACCATTGACGTCCCATATGTTACAAGAACAGTGTTATAGTCGGCTCCGACCCAATTGTCGGGAGGGTAGCGGGCCGAGGGGCGAATGGCTGGTTACGAATTCGAGCAAGTGGATGCGCCGCCGCCGGTGCGGATTTGCGGGCGCGTGAAGTGGTTCGACGTGGGCAAGGGCTACGGCTTCATCGTCCCCGACGATCCGAGTCTCACCGACCTCAAGGATGTGCTGCTCCACGTCACGAGCCTCAGGACCTCGGGCCGTGAAAGCTGCCTCGAAGGCTCTCTGATCACCTGCGATGTCGTCCGCCGGCCCAAGGGCTGGCAGGTGGCCGAGGTGGTCCTGGTGGACGAAAGCTCCGCCACGCCGGCCCCGCCGCGGCCGGACGCCATGCGCAGCCGCCCCGAGGGGCTGAGTCGACCGCCGCGCCGGCCGGTCCAGGCCACGGGCCCGCTGGAAGAGGCCAAGGTGAAGTGGTTCAACCGGGCCAAGGGCTACGGCTTCGTCGTGCGCGACAGCCAGCCGGGCGACATCTTCGTCCACATCGAGACGCTTCGGCGGTCGGGAATGGAGGATCTCCAGCCCGGCGAAAGCGTCATGGTCAGGTTCGCCGAGGGGCCCAAGGGGCTTGTCGTGGCCGAGATCGAGGCGTCTAACCTCTCGTAAGAGAGACGACACGCTTCGGAGCTGACTTCGTGCTGCATGAGTTGATCGGCCGGCGGCTGGGCGTCGCCCTGGCCTTGGCGCTGTGCGCCGCGCCGGCGATGGCGCAGATTCCGCGCCAGGATCCAAAGACCTGCAAGGGCCAGCCCGAGATCAAGCCGCTGGAGGCCCTCCAGGTGCGCACCGACAAGGGCGTGCATGCCTTCATGGTCGAGGTGGCGGACAGCGACAGGGAGCGCGAGTATGGCCTGATGTGCCGGCGCAGCCTGGCCGCCGACCGCGGCATGCTGTTCCTGTTCGCCAAGGCCGGGCCGCAGATGTTCTGGATGCGGAACACGCTCATCCCGCTCGACATCATCTACATCGGCGAGAACGGCCGGGTGGTCTCGATCAGCCGTAACGTCCAGCCACTGGACGAGCGGGGGGCGCCGTCGGCGGGGCCGGCGAAGTTCGTGCTGGAGCTCGCGGCCGGCCGTGCGGCCCAGATCGGCCTGCTGCCCGGCGACCGGGTGCTGCATCGGGCGCTGCCGCGTGGCTGACGAGATCCCCGAGCCGCCGGCCGGCTTCGTCCTGACCAAGGGCCGCGGCCCGTTCTCCACCCACAACGGGCCCTACTTCCACCGGATCGGCGCCGGCGACCTCGTGGAACAGGCGTTCTACGCCCTGCCACGGCACACCAACGGCATCGGCATCGTGCACGGCGGCATGCTGTCGGCCTTCACCGACGGGCTGCTGGCGGCGGCGGTGGGACGCGGCACGCAGAAGGTAGGCGTGACGATCCACCTCTCCATCGACTTCCTCCACATGGCCCGCGAAGGCGACTGGATCGTCGGCGAGGCGCGGATGAGCCGGGCGACCCGGGACGTGGCCTTCGCCGACGGCCGCCTGCACGCCCGCGGCGTGGACATCGTCCGGGCGTCGGGCGTCTTCAAGCTGATGAGCCGCCCGGGCTAACAGTCCTTGTCAGCGAACAGGCCCTTCAGATGGGCCAGACGCTGGCTCCCCGGGGTCGCGGGCGCGGCGTCTGTGCCCGGCGTCGCGGACATGCCGGGCATGGCGCCGTAGGCCTGGGCCAATTGCTGCTGCATCTGCTGCTGCTGTTGCTGCATGGCCTGCTGCTGGATCGCCCCTAGGGCCTGCTGGGCCGCGTAGCCGCCCTGGCCCCCACCAAGCTTGCCGCTGCTCAGCAAGGGCGCCGCCGCCTGGAGCGCGGCTCCCGCGAAGCCCAGGAACTTGCGGCCCGACTCCGCGCGGCGGGCGGCCTTGGCTTCGCTGGCGGACAGCGTGTTGATCTCATCGGCCAGGATGGCGCAGGTCTTCTGGCTGTCGCCCGCCTCCACGACGGCTGGTTCGGCGCCCCGGGCGGGAGCGGCGAGGGCGAGCAGACATGCGGCGAGCACCGCGCCGCGGATGGGCCTTGGAGACGTCATGTATGCCTCTCTGTTTGAGGCGTCGGTTGTGGCCCGCGGCGCCGCGTTGGTCGCCCGCGGCTCGACGAACAGCATGGCGTACGCGCCGAATGCCGGTCCACGTGCGCCCATCAGCCCCTTTACCGGACCGGGTAAACCCTTGTAGGGCAGGCGTTCCGGCGTCCTCGGGGCGTAGCGCAGCCTGGTAGCGCATCTGCTTTGGGAGCAGAGGGTCGGGAGTTCGAATCTCTCCGCCCCGACCACGCCGGCGGAATTTGAGGCCTGAGAAACAGCATGCTCGCGCGCATCTACCGTCCGTCCAAGACCGCCATGCAGTCGGGCCGCGCCAAGGCGGCCGGCTGGGTTCTGGAATTCGAGCCCAAGGCGGCGCGCAGGCCCGATCCGCTGATGGGCTGGACCGTGACGACCGATACCGAGTCGAGCCAGGTGCGGCTGACCTTCGAGACCAAGGAAGAGGCCGTGCGCTACGCCGAGGCGCACGGGATCGCCTTCCAGCTCATCGATCCCGCACCGGCCAAGCGCATCATCAAGGCCTACGCCGACAACTTCGCCTTCGGCAGACGGATCCCCTGGACCCACTGAGGTCTCGCCTGAGCGCCCGTAGCTCAACCGGATAGAGCATCCGCCTTCTAAGCGGACGGTTGCAGGTTCGAGTCCTGCCGGGCGCGCCAGGCCGCAAGGTTGGCCGCGGTCAACTCAGGCGCTCGATCGCCGCGTCATGGAATGTCACTTAGACGGACGTATCGCCCCCTGCGGGTCACAGCATTTCTCCACCATGTTCGCGGCCGTCCCAGCCGTGTAAGCAGCCGCCATGGCCTGGACGAAGACCTACGACGAAGCCGAGCCGCAGCGCGTGAACAAGTGGCTGGCGCAGAGCGGCGTGTGTTCGCGGCGCGAGGCCGAGGCGCTGATCGGCGAAGGGCTGGTCTATATCGATGGGGAGCGGGTCGACGACGCTGGCCGCAAGATCCAGCCGGGCCAGACGCTCACCCTGACCGACAAGGCCGAGGGGCGGCTCGAGGGCTTTACGGCCGTCCTGAACAAGCCCACCGGCTACGTCTCGGGCCAGCCGGAGCCCGGCTATACGCCCGCGGCGCGCCTGCTGACCCGGCAGACGCTGGTCGGCGAAAGCGCCACGATCCCGGACGCGAAGATGAGCCTGCCGCCCCTGGGACGGCTGGACCTGGACAGCCACGGCCTGCTGATCCTGTCCAACGACGGCGTGCTGGCCAAGGCGGTCATCGGGCCGCAATCGGAGCTGGACAAGGAGTATGTCGTCCGCGTCGCCGGGCGCATCGACGAGCCGACGCTGGGCCGCCTGCGCCACGGCCTGGAGCTGGATGGCCGCAGGCTGCGCCCCGCCAAGGTGAGCGTGATCCAGGGCCAGGTGCTGAGGTTCGTGCTCACCGAGGGCCGCAACCGGCAGATCCGGCGCATGTGCGAGCTGGTCGGTCTGCGGGTGATGGACCTGAAGCGCATCCGGATCGGCCCGCTGGAGCTGGGCGACCTGCCGGAGGGGCGGTGGCGGCCCATGACGGCCGCCGAGCGCGAGGCGATGATCAGGTCGTCAAAGGGACCGGCGTCCGGTCGGGATTGAGCGGCACCACCCAGTCGGCCCGCTCGGGCATCTCCGCCAGGATCCAGCGGGTGAGCCGCTCATAGTACTGCACGAACCGGCCGACCTCGCCGTCGGACATGCCCCCGCCGGTGCGGGCGCGCAGCTTGGCCTCCTGTTCCACGCGCCAGCCGCGGACCACGTCGAAGCTGGGCGCCCGCAGCAGGACCAGCCGGTCCAGCCGGCCGAAGAGCGCTTGATAGTGCTCGGCGAGCTGGCGGTTCACATAGCCGCGCCAGGCGCGGGTGGGATCGTCGCGCCGCTCCAGGCCGTTGGCGGGCTGCGTCAGCCGTTCCGCGGGCTCCGGCCGGGCGCCGACACACCAGCCCTCGAGGATCACCACGTCGGCGGGACCCTCGACCGTGCGCCAGCGACTCTTGGGTTGGCGCTCGTCCGTGGCCTTGTCGAAGCCGGGCAGGGGCGTCGTCCCCTCGCCCCGGAGGTGGTCGAGCACGGCGCAGGCCAGGGCCACGTCGTGAGTGCCGGGCGGCCCGCGGACCTGGAGCAGGCGGTGGACCTTGGCCGCGAGCCAGGCGCGCGCCTCCCGTCCGAGGTAGAAGTCGTCCAGGGAAATCGTGACCGCCTTCAGGCCGTTGCGATTGAGGTAGCGCTCGGTCGCGGCCGCCACGGTCGACTTGCCCGACCCCTGCGCGCCGCAGAGGCCGACGACCGCCGTGCGACCGAAGTCCGCGCGCCAGTCGACGCAGCGATCGGCCAACGGGCGACAAACCTCGTCGAACGTCAGCTGGAACGTTTCCGGCAGGCGTTCCTCGGCGATGAAATCCGCCAGCCAGTCGTCCAAGCGTTCCCCAGCGCGCCTTAGTACCCGCCGACGATCGGCAGAATCTCGCCGGTGATGTAGCTGGAGGTCTGCGGCGACGCCAGGAACACGAAGGCCGGCGCGATCTCCTCCGGTTGGGCCGGGCGGCCCATAGGCGTCTTGGCGCCGAACTGCTGAAGCTCCTTCCCCGCCTTGTCCGCAGGGTTGAGCGGCGTCCAGACGGGGCCGGGAGCCACGGCGTTGACCCGCACGCCCTTCTTGATCAGCGAACCGGCGAGCGATCGTGTGAAGGCGTGAATCCCGCCCTTGGTCATCGAATAGTCGAGCAGGTCCTTCGAGCCCTCGAGCCCGGTGACCGAGCCGGTGTTGATGATCGCCGAGCCGGGTTTCAGGTGGGGCGTGGCGGCCTTGGCCATGTTGAAATAGCCGTAGAGGTTGGTTTTCAGCGTGCGGTCGAAGTGCTCGTACGTCAGGTCCTCGATGGACTGGGCATGCTCCTGGAAGGCGGCGTTGTTCACCAGGATGTCGAGACCGCCCAGGGCTTCGATCGTCCGTGCGACGGCGGCCTCCGCGTACTTGGGATCGGCTACATCTCCGGGGATGAGGATCGCCTTGCGGCCCTCCTTCTCCACGGCCGCCTTCGTGGCCTCGGCGTCCTCGGTCTCCTCGAGATAGGCGATCGCCACGTCGCAGCCTTCCCGGGCGAACAGGACGGCCACAGCCCGGCCGATGCCGGAGTCGCCGCCGGTGATCAGCGCGACCTTGTCCTTGAGCTTTTCGGAGCCCTTGTAGAACGGGGCCTCCCACATCGGCTTCAGGGTGAGGTTGGCCTCTACGCCCGGCTTCTCGAGGTGCTTCTGAGGGAGCGGTGGGACGGGATAGGCGCGGGCGCCCGTCTGGGGCGGGGCTTCGTCGCCGTCGTCGAAGGACCGCTTCTCCTTCGCCTCGACCTCCTTCTGGATCTTCCGCTCGTCGTCGGCCACGCGCTCGGCGCGGTCCTCGAAGCCTTGCTGGACGCCGGACATGACGCTCTCCTTCCTTGCTTGGCCAGCAAGCGCGGGAGGGCCCGGCAGGTTCCGCTCAGTCGGCGAGTTTGCCGTAGGCGTCCAGGCCGCGGCGTAGGTCGGCGATCAGGTCTTCGGGCGCCTCAAGGCCGACGTGCAGGCGCATCAGGGGGCCGCCATAGTCCGTTGCGAACCGCCGGACGTGCAGCTGCGGGTCGCAGGATATGGCCAGACTCTCGAACCCGCCCCAGGAGAAGCCCAGTCCGAACAGCTTGAGCGCGTCGAGGAAGGCGTTGACCGCCGCCTCGGGCGCAGGGCGCAAGACGAAGCCGAACAGGCCGCAGGCGCCCGTGAAGTCGCGGGCCCACAGCCCATGGTCGGGAAAGTTCGGCAGAGCTGGGTGCAGGACTTGGCGGACCTCGGGCTGGTCGCCCAGCCAGCGGGCGACCGCAAGGCCGCTCTCGCCGTGGCGGGCCATGCGGGTGGGCAGGGTGCGAAGGCCGCGGAGGATGGCGTAGGCCTCCTCGCCGGAGACGGCCCAGCCCATGTGATGGACCCCATCGGCCAGCTTGCGCACCAGGGCGGGGTCGCGGGCGGCCACGGACCCCATGAACACGTCCGAATGACCTCCCACGTATTTCGTCAGCGCCTGGATCGACAGGTCGACGCCGTGGGCGAGCGGCTTGAACAGGAGGCCCGCCGCCCAAGTGTTGTCGATGGCGGTCAGGATGCCCCGCTCGCGCGCCAGTTCTGCGATGCGGGGGACGTCCTGCATCTCGAATGAGAGCGACCCGGGACTTTCCAAAAGGATCAGCCGCACCGCATCGGAAGCCGTGGCGACGAGGGTTTGCGGCGGCGTGTGCGGATCGAAGTAGCTTACCGTCACGCCGAACCGCTTCAGCACGTGGTCGCAGAACCGGCGGACCGGCTTGTAGACGTTGTCGACGACCAGGATCTCGTCGCCGGCCTTCAGCAGCGCCATGAGCGCGCCCGAGATCGCCGCGATGCCCGACGGATAGAGCGAAACGCCCACCGCGCCTTCCAGGACGGCCAAGGCCTCCTGCAGGCAGGCCTGGGCCGCCAGGCCACCGCGGCCATAGGTCAGGTGGTTGGCGTCGTCGTACAGCGCCTCCGCATTGGGCAAGAGGACGGTCGAACCCTTCTGGATCGGCGGCCCGACGGTCTTGGCCAGCGCGCCGCCGGTCTTGCCGGCGTGGATCAGGCGGGTCTCATCCGACATGCGGGGTTGCGGGTCCGGGCGACGCTGGCGAAAGTGCCAAGGCACTTAGAGCCCCAAGCCCTTCAGCGTTTCAAGGGAGCAGCGATGATCCGGCGCCTCACGGCGATCGCGGCGGCGATAGCGTTCCTGAGCGCGTGCAGCCGGCCGCCCACCCCGGAGGCAAAGGCGCCGGAGGCTGAGCCGGTGGCCAAGATCCGCTCGGCGCAGGCCGGATACGAGCCGGCGGAAAGCCCGACGCTGAAGGCGGTGAAGGCGCGCGGCTATGTGGCTTGCGGCGTTCATGAGGGCCTGCCGGGCTTCGCCCTTCGGGACGCCCGCGGCGCTTGGCGGGGCTTCGACGTCGACATCTGCCGCGCCGTGGCGGCCGCGACGCTGGGCGACGCGACCAAGGTGCGGTTCACCGTCGTCGGCGCCCAGGATCGCTTCGGCGCCCTGCAGAAGGGCCAGTTGGATCTGCTGTCGCGCAACACCTCCCAGACCTTCGCGCGCGAGGTCGGGCTGGGGGTGACCTTTCCGGTCGTGACCTACTACGACGGCCAAGGATTCCTCGCGCCACGGTCGATGAGCCTGACCAGCGCCGAGGAGTTGAACGGCGCCCGGGTCTGCGTGCAGGAGGGCACGGCCAGCGCGGGCAACGTCGAGGACTATTTTCGCGTCCGCGGGCTGAAGTATCGCCCCGTGATGGCCGCCACCGAGGAGAAGGCGCGCCAGCTGTACGAGGCCGAGAGCTGCGACGTCTTCACCGCGGACATCTCGGCGCTGGCGGCCTCGCGCTCGCTGCTGAGCAACCCCAACGGCCATGTGATCCTGCCCGATGTGATCTCGAAGGAGCCGCTCGGGCCCGTGGTGCGCCAGGACGATCCCGTATGGGCCGATATCGTGCGCTGGACAGTCTATGCGACGCTGCTGGGCGAGGAACTGGGCCTGAGCGCGCGCACGGTGGAACAGGCCCGTGAGACCGCCACCGACCCCGAGACGCGTCGGCTGTTGGGCGTGGAGGGCGACCTCGGCGCCCTGCTGGGGCTGAAGGCCGATTGGGCGTTCCAGGTGATCCGGCAGGTGGGCGCCTATCACGAGATCTTCCGCCGCGACCTGGGTCAGGACTCGGCCCTGCGCCTGGACCGCGGCCTGAACGCTCTGTGGAACGCGCCGGCCCCCGGGCTCATGTACGCGCCGCCCATGCGGTGAGGGGCCGCTAAAGCTCCATCAGCATGGCGCAGCGGTCGTGGAGTCCCTTGGCGGCCTCGTAGGCGAGCGCCTGGCGGAGGCTGGCGGGCGCGTCCTGCGGGTCCCATTCGCGGAAGCCGAACGAGGCGTAGAAGGGGGCGTTCCAGGGCACGTTGCGGAAGGTGGTCAGGCTGAGGGCGGTGAGCCCGTGCGCCCGGCCGTAGGCGGCTGCGGTCTCGAGCAACTGGCGGCCTACACCCTTGCCCTGGTGCTCGCGAAGGACGTCCACCTCGTCGATGTGCAGGCGCTGGCCATCGACGCGGCCGGCCAGGTAGCCAACGGGGCCGTCCTCGATCTCGGCGACCCAGAGCGTGCCCGCGGCCAGGTGGGGGCGCCAGGCGTCGACCGGGGAGGCGTCGGAGAACAGCCAGGCGGGGACATCACGCCCCTCGAACGCGGCGGCGGCCGAGCGTTCGATCTGGGGCAGGTGCGGCAGGTCGCTCTCTCGGGCCAGGCGGATCTGGATGGGTCAGGCTCCTGTGACCACGGCGGTGTCGGGTCGGCCGCCCCACTCGGTCCACGAGCCATCGTAGACCGCCACGTCGAACCGCCCCAGCCGCGCCAGAGCCAGGGCCAGCACCGAGGCGGTGACTCCGGAACCGCAGGTGGTGACGATGGGGCGGGCCAGATCGATGTGCGCAAAGACCGGCCGCAGCTCGGCCGCGGACTTTAGTGTGCCGTCGGGGTTCACGACCTGGTCGAAGGGCAGGTTCAGCGCGCCGGGCATATGGCCGGAGCGGAGGCTGGCGCGGGGCTCCGGCGCCTCGCCGCGGAAGCGGCCGGCCGACCGGGCGTCGACCACCTGGGCCGAGTTGTCGGCCAGCACGCCCGCGACGGCGTCCAGGTCCTTCACGAGGCTGGCGTCCGCGCGGGGGGCGACGGCGACGGGCGAGGGGTTCGGGACAGCCGTCGCCACGGGACGCCCCTCGGCGCGCCACGCCTTCAGCCCGCCGTCGAGAACGAAGACGTCCGCATAGCCCATGGCGCGCAGGGTCCACCACACGCGCGGCGCCGAGTAGATGCCGTGGGCGTCGTAGACGACGATGGTGGAGTCCCGCCCCAGCTCCAACGCTCCGGCCGCGTCGGCGAACGCCTCGGGCGTCGGCAGCATGTGCGGAAGGTCTGTGGTCGGGTCGGCGATGGCGTTGATGTCGAAGAACACCGCGCCGGGGATGTGGCCGGCCAAGTAGCTGTCGCGCCCGTGGCCTGGCTGGCCCACGAGGGGCAGGGTGGCGTCGACGATCCGAAGGCCCGGGTCTCCCAGCCGCTCGGCCAGCCAGGCGGTGGAGACGAGGGGGTCTATTCCAGCCATGAGGGAACCGGCAGGCCCTTCTCCCGCAGGAACGGCGGGTTGTAGATCTTGGATTGATACCGCTGGCCGTGGTCGCAGAGCACGGTGACGATGGTGTGGCCCGGGCCCAGGTCCTGGGCCATCCGGATGGCGCCGGCGACGTTGATTCCGGTCGAACCGCCCATGACCAGGCCCTCGAATTCCATCAGGTCGAAAATGGCCAGCAGCATCTCCTCGTCGGAGATGCGATAGGCGTGGTCGACCGCAAGGTCGGTGAGGTTGGCGGTGATCCGGCCCTGCCCGATGCCCTCGCTGATCGAACTGCCCTCGGCCTTCAGCTCGCCGTCGGTGTAATATTTGTAGAGCGCGGCGCCGTGGGGATCGGCCAGGCCGATCTTCACCTTGGGGTTTCGTTCACGCAGGGCCTGCGCCACGCCGGCCAGCGTGCCGCCCGAGCCGACGGCGCTGATGAAGGCGTCGACCTTGCCCTCGGTCTGCGCCCAGATTTCCGGGCCGGTGCCCCGGATGTGCGCTTCGCGATTGGCGACATTGTCGAACTGGTTGGCCCAGACCGCGCCGTTCGGCTCCTTTGCGTCAAGTTCTGCGGCCAGACGTCCGGAATATTTCACGTAATTCATCTCGTTGGCGTAGGGGACGGCGTCCACCTCGACCAGTTCGGCGCCATAGAGCCGGATGGCGTCCTTCTTCTCCTGGCTCTGGGTGCGGGGGATGACGATGGTGCATCTATAGCCCAGCGCCTTGCCGACCATGGCCAGGCCGATGCCGGTATTGCCCGCCGTGCCTTCGACGATCCGGCCGCCGGGCCGCAGCAGCCCCTTCTGCTCGGCGTCGCGCACGATGTAGAGCGCCGCCCGGTCCTTCACCGACTGGCCGGGGTTCATGAACTCCGCCTTGGCGAGGATCTCGCACCCCGTCATCTCGCTGGCGCGGCGCAGCCGCAGGAGCGGCGTGTTGCCGATGAGGTCGAGGACGGAAGGCGCGACGGTCATGGCCGCCTACTTAAGGAAGCGCAGCGGCGCAGAACAGGGGCCTGCTCAAGCTTTGATGAGGCTGAGCTGCACCACGTCGGTGCGCTCGGTCCGGAATCCGGCCTCGCAATAGCTGAGGTAGAAGCGCCAGAGCTTGCGGAAGCGCTCGTCGAAACCCAGGCGGGTGATCTCGTCCCAGGCCGCCTCGAACCGCCGGCCCCACTCGGCGAGGGTGTCGGCGTAGCAGACTCCGAAGCGGGAGATCGGCCCCCAGGCCAGGCCAGCCCGGTCGGTGGCCGCCTTGAGCCGCTCCTCAGACGGCAGCATGCCGCCCGGGAAGATGTATTTCTGGATGAAGTCGGGCGTCCGCCTGTAGTGCTCGAAATACTCGTCGCGGATGGTGATGATCTGCAGCCCCGCCTGGCCGCCCGGCTTCAGACTGTCGCGCACCTTGTCGAAATAGGTGGGCCAGTACCGCTCGCCGACGGCTTCGAACATCTCGATGGACGCCACGCGGTCGAACCGGCCCGCCACGTCGCGGTAGTCGATCAGCTGGATGTCGGCCTTCTCGTTGAGGCCCTGGCGGAACATCCGCTCCTTGGCGAACTTGAACTGTTCCTCGGAGATGGTGATGGCGGTGACCTTGGCGCCCACGTCCTTCGCGGCGAATTCGGCGAAGCCGCCCCAGCCGCAGCCGATCTCGAGAACATGGTGGTCCGGCGCCAGGCCCATGCTCTCGCACAGGGTCCGGTACTTGCGCTTCTGGGCGTCGGACAGGGCCTCGCCCGGGCGTTCGAACCGCGCCGCCGAATAGGTCATCGTGGCGTCGAGCCAGCGGGAATAGAACGCGTTACCCAGGTCGTAGTGAGCCTGGATGTTCTTCTTCGAGCCCGCCCGGCTGTTGTTGCGGCCCAGGGCGTGCTCCAGGACGTTCAGCGCGGCCATGAACCGCGAGCCGAACGACACCTTCTCGAAGCGCGCGTAGTTCTGCGCCAGCACCTCAAGAAGCACCGACAGGTCGGGCGTGTCCCATTCGCCGGCCATGTAGCCTTCGCCAAAGCCGATGGTGCCGTTCGAGATGGTGCGCTTGATGAAGTCGTAGTCGCGCACGACCAGCCGCGCCTCCGGGCCGGGCTCGCGCCCCTCCAGGCGGATCTCGCGGCCGTCCGGCAGCACGAAGGTCATGACCCCCGTGTTCCAGTTCCGGATGATCGTCCGCGCCGCCGCCCTGAACACCAGCGGTGTTCCCGACAGGTCCGTCACCGGCGAACCTCCGACCATTCTCACGCCCCTTTACCCATGCCGAGGATAGCACCGACGGCGTCCTGCGCTATCGGGCGTGCGGGATGTACGGTCAAGACGCCGGTCGGGACGCGCCGGATTGGGCTTGAGATGGGCGGCGGGTCGGGCGACTAGAGGCGCGAACGCCCCCAAAGGAGCACCATGGCCACGCTGACGCTCAATCGCTGGAACCTGTCGATCGGCGACGGCCAGCCGCTGGTCGTGATCGCAGGCCTGAACGTGTTCGAGGACCTGGACATGGCCCTGGACGTGGGCGGCCGGCTCAAGGCGACCTGCGCCACGCTGGGTCTGCCCTATGTGTTCAAGGCCAGCTTCGACAAGGCGAACCGCTCCTCGATCCGAAGCTACCGCGGCCCGGGCCTGGCTGAGGGGCTGAGGATGCTGGCCGCCGTGAAGGCGGAGCTGGACGTCCCGATCTGCACCGATCTGCACGAGGCCGAGCAGGCCGAGCCGGTGGCGGCGGTGGCCGACCTGGTCCAGATCCCCGCCTTCCTGTGCCGCCAGACCGACCTCGTGGTGGCGACGGCCCGGGCGACGGCCGCAGCGGGCGGATTGCTGCACGTGAAGAAGGGCCAGTTCCTGGCGCCCTGGGACGCGCGCGCCATCGTCGACAAGATCCGCGAGGCGACGCCGGGCCGGGAGCTCACCATCCTGTGCGAGCGCGGGGTCTCCTTCGGCTATAACAACCTGGTGGTGGACATGCTGGGGTTGGAGCGGATGAAGGAGCTGGGCGTGCCGGTCACCATCGACGCCACCCACGCCGTCCAGCTCCCCGGCGCCGACCCGCGGAGTAACAGCGTGGCCACGGGCGGGCGGCGCGAGGGGGTGCCGGTCATCGCCCGCGCGGCCGTGGCCGCCGGCGCGGACGGGGTGTTCCTGGAGTTCCACCCCGACCCCGACCGGGCCCTCTGCGACGGCCCCAGCGCGCTGCCGCTCAGCGCCGCCGAAGGGCTCCTGAAGCAACTCAAGGCCATCCACGCGGCCGTCCGCGCGGCTTGACCGACCCGCCAACGCGCCGCACACGCTAGCGCCATGGATCTGGCCGCCCTGCAGCACCTGCTCGGAGAGCTTCCCGGCAAGCGCGTCGCCTGCGTAGGCGACCTGATGGTGGACCGCTTCGTCTACGGCGGGGTGAGCCGCGTCTCGCCCGAGGCGCCCATTCCCGTCCTGGCGCGGTCGCACGAGCTGAAGATGCTGGGCGGGGCCGGCAATGTGGCCCGCAACATCGCCGCCCTGGGCGGCTCGGTCGCCCTGGTGGGTCTGGTCGGCGGAGACGCTGAGGGCCACGACGCCTCGCGCCTGGTCGGCGAGGAAGAGCCGGCGATCGAGGGCTATCTGGTCACCGACGCCGACCGTCCGACGACCCTGAAGACCCGTTTCATCTCGGGCGGCCAGCAGCTCCTCCGCGTCGACCTGGAAGAGAGCCGGCCGGTCACCGGCGAGGTCGAACAGCGCCTGATCCGCACGATCCGCGACGCCGCGCGCGGGGCCGGCGTGGTGCTGATCTCGGACTACGGCAAGGGCGTGGTCACCGATGCGGTGATCGCCGCCGCGCACGAGGTGGCCGCAGAGACTGGCGCTAAGGTCATCGTCGATTCCAAGGCTCGCTCGTTCGCTCGCTACGGCGACATCGACCTGGTCAAGCCGAACGCCTCGGAGCTCGCCTACGCCACCGACATGCCGACCGAGACCGACGCGGAGCTGGAGGTGGCCATCGCGCGCGCGCTGGAGCTGTGGTCGACCAGGGGCGTGCTGGTGACCCGGGCGGCCAAGGGGGTGTCCCTGGGCCTGCGCGGCCAGCCGGTCCGACACTTCCGCACGGTGGCGCGGGAGGTGTTCGACGCCTCGGGCGCCGGCGACACTGCCCTTGCGGCCCTGGGCCTGGCCATGGCCGCGGGCGCCGACCTGGACACCGCCATCGGCTTCGCACAGCTCGCCTCCGGCGTGGCCGTGGGCAAGGCCGGCACGGCCACCGTCAGCCCGGACGAACTGGTCGAGGCGGTGCTGTCGGCCCACACCGCCGTGGTCGAGGGGAAGGTCGCGACCATCCAGCGCCTGGGCGAGGAAGTGGCGCGCTGGCGGGCCCAGGGGCTGAAAGTGGGTTTCACCAACGGCTGCTTCGACATCCTGCACAAGGGACACGTGGCCTATCTGGCCCAGGCCCGCACCTGGTGCGACCGCCTGATCGTGGGCGTGAATTCCGACGCCTCGGTTCGCGAGCTGAAGGGCGAGGGGCGTCCCGTCAACGACCTGGAGAGCCGCGCCCTGGTGCTGGCCAGCCTGCGGAGCGTCGATCTCGTGGCGCCGTTCGAGGAGCCGACACCGCTGCGGCTGATCGAGGCGGCCCGGCCCGACGTCCTGATCAAGGGGGCGGACTACACAGAGGACGAAGTGGTCGGCGGCGACCTGGTCAAGTCGTGGGGCGGCGAGGTGAAGCTGGCCGAGATCGTCGACGGCTATTCCACCTCGGCCGCCATCGCCCGCATCGCGAAGAAGGAAGCCAACGGATGACCCGACGCATCGTCTTCGTCACCGGCGGGGCCGGCTTCATCGGCTCGAACATCGCGGCGAAGCTGGCCGAGGACCGCAGCCTGGACGTTGTCGTCTGCGATCGCCTGCACGAGGCCGAACTGGGCAAGTGGCGCAACATCGCCAAGACCCCGATCGGCGACTTCGTGGCCCCGGAGCAAATGTTCGATTGGCTGGAGAAGCGCTGGCGCGACGTCGAGATGGTGGTCCACATGGCGGCCGTGTCGTCGACGACGGAGCCTGACGCCGACAAGATCATCCACTCGAACTTCACCCTCAGCCGGGACCTGTTCCGCTGGTGCGCGGACCGGCAGCGGCGACTGATCTACGCCTCGTCGGCGGCCACCTATGGCGCGGGCGAGGGCGGCTTCGACGACAACAACGACTACGAGGCCCTGGCGGCCCTGCGGCCGCTCAACACCTACGGCTGGTCCAAGGCGCTGTTCGACCTGTTCGCCGTGCGCCAGGCGGACCGCGACTATGCGCCGCCGCAGTGGGTGGGGCTGAAGTTCTTCAACGTCTACGGGCCGAACGAGGAGCACAAGCACTCGATGAAGTCGGTGGCGTCGCAGATCTGGCCGAAGGTGCGCGAGGGCCACGCGGTGCAGCTGTTCAAGAGCTACCGCCAGGACGTGCCGGACGGCGGGCAGAAGCGGGACTTCGTCTATGTGCGGGACGCCGCCGACGTGACCCGCTGGCTGCTGGACAATCCGCAGGTCAACGGCGTCTACAACCTGGGCTCGGGCCAGGCGCGCACCTTCGAGGACATGGCCCGCCAGGTCTTCGCCGCCGCGGGCAAGAACGCCCAGATCGAATACACCCCGATGCCGCCGGCGATCCGCGACAAGTACCAGTACTTCACCGAAGCCAAGATGGAGCGCCTGGCCGAGGCCGGATACGCCCAGCCGCTGACCACGCTGGAGGAGGGGATCGGCGAGTACGTGGGCCGTTACCTCAGCCAGCCGGACCCCTACCGCTAGCATGTCGGAACCGCCGGTCCGGAAGCGCACGCGCTGGTGGCTGGCGGCCCTGCTCGCCGCGGCCCTGGTGCTGTCCATCGGCGTGCTGGCCTTCTGGGGAGACCTGGTCTCGACAGCCTTGGACCCCAAGGTGCCGTTCCAGACCTATGAGCCTCCGCCGGGGCCGGACTACTCCGCCTCAGGCTCATGGTATCTGCGCCCCCAGCCCGGAAACGGACTGAAGGCCGACGTCTTCTTCGTGGCGCCGACCACCTACGACGGCGGCCGCAACTGGAACGCCCGGTTGAACGCGCGCAAGGCCAACCGCCAATTCGAGACGGTCATGGCGCCCAACTACGTCGGCCCCTTCGTCAGCGTCGGTCGCGTCTTCGCGCCCCGCTACCGCCAGGCCAGCCTCTATAGCCTGACGACCCTGCGCGAGGACGCCCGGGAGGCGCGCCAGTTCGCCTATGGCGACGTCCGGGACGCCTTCCGCTGGTACATCGACCAGGACAACGGGGGGCGGCCCTTCATCATCGTCGGGGTGGAACAGGGCGGCACCCTGGCCAGCCGCTTGCTGCGTGACGAGGTGGCGCGCGATCCGGTGCTGCAGAGCCGCCTGGTGGCAGCCTATCTGATCGACACCGTCGTCCCGGCCGACGCCCCGCCCATCGCGCCCTGCGTGCAGAAGGGCCAGGCCGGCTGCCTGGCCGCCTGGGCGCGGGTCTACGAAGGCGACTTCGACGCCGCCCAGCGGCTGCTGGACCGAGCCCTGGTGTGGAACGCGCAGGGAGAACTCGAGAACCTGACGCCCCGGCCCGCCCTCTGCTTCAACCCGCTGCTGGGTGCGGTGACCGACCAGGCTGCGCCGGCCCGGCTGCACCTGGGCGCGGCGAACGCGACCGGCCTGGAATGGGGCGCAAGGCCGGCCTTTATGGCCCGGCAGGTATCGGCGCGCTGCGAGCGCGGCGTACTTCTGGTCAGCCGTCCCAAGTCCTCGTCGCTGAAGCAGCGGGGGGACTGGGCGGACCGGCGCAAGGTCCCGGGCTTCAACCTCTTCTATGCCGACCTCGAGGCCGACGCGAAACAGCGGCTGGCGGGGTGGCTCGCGCGGTGAGTAAGGTCCTCCCAACGAACAGGGAGGACGCCATGACCAATCGCCAGATCGTGCTGGACCGGCTGCCGCAGAGCGAGAGGCTGGCGCCCGACCACTTCGCGCTCAGCGCCGGCGAGCGGCCGACGGCCGGCGAGGGCCAGGTGCTGCTGAAAACCCGCTACATCTCGCTGGACGCCGCCAACCGGGCCTGGATGCAGGGCGCCACCTATCGCGCCGCCCTGGCGCCCGGACAGGTGATGGCCGGCGGTGGGCTGGCCGAGGTGGTGGAGAGCCGCGTCCCGCACCTCAAGCCCGGCGACCTCGTTTTCGCCGACACGGGCTGGCAGGAGTATGCGGCCCTGCCGGGGAAGCATCTCACGGCCCTGCCGGACCTGAAGCCCCAGACGCATCTGCTGAGCGTCTATGGCGTGGCGGGCCTGACAGCCTATTTCGGGCTGCTGGAATGCGGCCAGCCCAAAGCCGGCGAGACCGTCGTCGTGTCGGCCGCCGCAGGGTCCGTGGGCTCGATCGTCGGCCAGATCGCCAAGATCAAGGGATGCCGCGTCGTCGGGATCGCCGGCGGGGCCGAGAAGGGCCAGTGGCTGGTGGACGAACTGGGGTTCGATGCGGCGGTCGATTACAAGTCGCCGGAGTTCAAGCGCCAGCTGCGGGCCGCGGTCCCCGACGGGATCGATGTCTATTTCGACAACACCGGCGGCGACATCTTCGAGGCCTGCCTGTTCGCCATGCGCAACCATGGGCGCATCGCCTGCTGCGGGGCCGTCTCCCAGTACGACGGCGCGACCCCGCCGCACGGGCCGCGCGGGGTGCCGGGTCTGATCGTCACCAAGCGCCTGACCCTGCGAGGGTTTGTCGTCATGGATTTCGCCGACCAGAACGACCGGGCCCTGGCCGATCTCCAGGCCTGGGTCGCGTCCGGCCAGCTCAAGGTGCAGGAGGACGTGATCGACGGCCTGGAGAACCTGCCGACGGCGCTGATCGGCCTGCTGGCCGGCGAGAACCGCGGAAAGCGGATGGTGCGGGTCTAGCCGATGTCGAGTTCCGGCCGCACCTCGATGGTCCCGTAGCGGGCCATCGGGATGCCTTCGGCGATCCGAAGGGCCTCGTCCGCGTCCGCGGCCTCGATGAAGATGAAGCCGCAGAGCACCTCCTTGGTCTCGGCGAACGGGCCGTCGGTCACCAGCGGCTTGCCGCGCCGCACCCGAACCGTCCTGGCGGTCTTGACGCTCTGCAGCGCTGAAGCGGCCAGGAAGTGGCCGTCCCGGGTCAGCTTGGCGTCGTAGGCGAGGGAGTCGCGGTCGAGGGCGGTCTTCTCCTCCGGCCCCAGGGCCGAAAGCGCGTCGGGCTCGGCATAAACCAGGCAGATGTACTTCATGGCGGGTTCCTTTCGGCAGCTTCCGCCCAAGGTCGAACGGCGCGCGCCGAACCCGACATTTTCGTCAGCCGGCGTCGCGGAGGGCGAGACCCGCCTTCCAGTCGAACAATTCGGACAGCACCTGCAGCGCCTTGCCGCGCTCGGACGTGAGCTCGGGATCGCGGTTTACGATCAGCCGCGCATCGTCACCCGCAACGGCGATGAGGTCGCGATGGACGAAGGGGTCGGCGAAGACATAGTCGGGCAGCCCCGACTGGCGTAGGCCCAGCGCATCCCCGCCGCCGCGCAGCTCCAGGTCCTTCTCGGCGATCACGAAGCCGTCGTCGGTCCGCCGCAGGATGTCGAGCCGCTGCTGGGCCGTCTCGCTGAGCGGCGGATCGTAGAGGAGGACGCAGGCGCTCTCCCGCGCGCCGCGACCCACCCGGCCGCGAAGCTGGTGCAACTGCGCCAGGCCGAATCGCTCGGCCTGCTCGATGACCATGATCGTGGCGTTGGGCACGTTGACGCCGACCTCTACGACGGTCGTCGCCACCAGGACCGACAGGCGGTTGTCGGCGAAGTCCGCCATCACCGCGTCCTTCTCCGCGCCCGAGAGCTTGCCGTGGACGAGGCCCACGCCCGGTCCGATGACCTTGCGAAGGGCGATGGCGCGCATCTCCGCGGCCGCCAGGTCGCTGACCTCGGACTCAGAGACCAGGGGGCAGATCCAGAACGCCTGCGCCCCGCCGGCCACCGCATCCTTCAGGCGGCCGACGATCTCGTCCAGGCGCGGCATCGGCACGGCGCGGGTGGCCACGGGCGTGCGGCCTGGCGGCTTCTCGTCGATGCGGCTGACGTCGAGGTCGCCGTACATCGTCAGCTCCAGCGTCCGCGGGATCGGCGTGGCCGACATGGCGATCAGGTGGACGGCCTGGCCCTTGGCCTGCAGGCGCTGGCGCTCGGCCACGCCGAAGCGATGCTGCTCGTCGATGACCACCAGCTGCAGCCGATGGAACGCCACCTCGTCCTGGAACAGCGCATGGGTGCCCACGGCCACCTGGGCGGCGCCGGAGGCGATCGCCCGCAGCTTCTCGGCCCGCGCGGCGCCCTTGTCGCGCCCGGTCAGCAGCACCACGCCGACGCCATGGGCGGCGAGGGGGCCGGAGATGGTCTCGTAGTGCTGGCGGGCCAGGATCTCGGTCGGGGCCATCAGGGCGGACTGGCCGCCGGCGTCGGCCACGTCGGCCATGGCGCACATGGCGACCACCGTCTTGCCCGAGCCCACGTCGCCCTGGACCAGCCGGCTCATGCGCTCGCCCGCCTGGAAGTCGCCCCGGATGTCGGCCAGGGCGCGCTCCTGGGCCCCGGTGAAGGCGAAGGGCAGGTCGGCTCTCAACCGGTCCGACAGCGGCCCCGCCGGGATCTTCGCCGCCGCCTCGCGCCGGCGGTCGGCCTTGCGCTGGGCCATGGCGAGCTGGTGGGCCAGCAGTTCGTCGTAGGCCAGCCTGCGGCGGTGACGGCTGAGGGGGGAGAGGTCGGCTTCGCCCGTGGGGCCATGCAGCCGAACGAGCGCCTCGCGCCAGCCCGGCAGCTTCTCGCGCGCCAGCCAGGCGGGATCCTGCCACTCCGGCAGCTCGGGCGCTTTTTCCAGGGCTTCCAGCACGAACTGGCGCACACGGCGCGGCGGCAGGCCGTCGGTCGCGGGATAGACCGGTTCGATCTCGGGAATGTCGACCGGCCGCTCTGGGTCGGCCATGTAGTCCGGATGGACCATCTGGCGGCCGTACTGCGTCTCCTCGACCTTTCCCGAGACGATCCGGCGCGCGCCCACCGGATGGCGCTTCTCCAGGTCGTCGCCGAACCGTCCGAAGAAGACCAGGGTCAGCATCCCCGTGGCGTCCGCCACCCGCACTCGCCAGGGATGGGTCTTCACCCGCGGACGCTGGTAGTCGTTGATCACCACGTCGAAGGTCATGACCTGGCCGTCGATGGCGTTCGCCACCGCCGCCGGGGTGCGGCGGATGACCGAGTGCGGCTGCAGCCACAGCACGTCGCGCACGAGCGGACCCGCCACGCGCTCCAGCAATGGAGCCACGCGGGGGCCGACGCCTTTCAGCGACGTGATCGATGCAAAGAGCGGGAACAGAATCTCCGGCCGCATGCTTGGAGCATACCCGACTGGCGCGCAGGGCCGCGCCGCTCTATATCCGGCGCCTCTCGATGAACACGGATGATGCACGGCTCAAAAAACTGAAGCTGCGCGCCTGGCGGCGGGGCTTCAAGGAAGCGGACCTCATCCTGGGGCCGTTCGCGGACCAGCACGTCGCCACGTTCGATGAGGCCGAGCTCGACTGGTTCGAGGCCCTGCTCGAGATCCCCGACCAGGATCTCTACGGCTGGATCCTGGAGCGCGAGCCGACGCCGGCTGAATTCGACGGCCCCTTGATGAGTAAACTCAAAGCTTTCCGCGACGAAGCTCACAAGGCGATCGGCAATGGCTGACGACGCGCGTCCCATCGGCCCGGCCCAGCTGCGCCGCGTGGCCGACGATCCCGGGCGTCTCGACCTCGTCGGCGCGCCGGAAGGCTTCGACGCCCTCGTCATGGCCGACTTGGCCAAGGCGCGGAAGGGCCTGTCGGTGTTCGTGGCCCGCGACGCCGCGCGCCTGTCGGCCTTCGTGGACGCCTTCGCCTTCTTCGCCCAGGGGATCGAGGTGCTCACCTTCCCCGCCTGGGACTGCCTGCCGTACGACCGGGTCGGCCCTTCCGCGGGCGTGGCGGCTCAGCGGATGGCGACGCTGTCTCGCCTGGCCGAGGGGCTGGATGCAAAGCCCCGCCTGCTGGTGACGACCGTGCCGGCGCTGCTGCAGCGCGTGCCTCCCATCTCCTCGGTGAAGCGGGCCAGCTACTCCGCCCGGGTCGGCAACGTGGTCGAGATCGCCGATCTGGAAGCCTATTTCGCGGTGAACGGCTACAGCCGCGCCTCCACGGTTTCGGAAAAGGGTGAGTTCGCCATCCGCGGCGGCGTCATCGACGTCTATCCCTCCAGCGCCGAGGAGCCGGTGCGCCTGGACCTGTTCGGCGACACTCTGGAGAGCATCCGCGCTTTCGACCCCGAGACGCAGCGGTCTACGAAACAGCTGAAGGACGTCTCGCTGCTGCCGGTCAGCGAGGCCCTGCTCGACAAGGAGGCGGTCAGCCGTTTCCGCACGGGCTATCTGGAGACCTTCGGGGCTCCCGGAGACGATCCGCTGTACGCCACCATCTCGGAGGGCGGTCGCCGCGCGGGGATGGAGCACTATCTGCCGCTGTTCTATCCGAACCTGGCCACCCTGTTCGACTACCTGCCCGCCGACACGGCGGTGGCCCTGGATCACCTGGCGAAGGACAGCCGGGACCAGCGGCTGGCCATGGTGCGGGACGCCTACGACGCGCGCACCTCGACCGAGCGCAAGAGCCACTACCACCCGCTGGAGCCCACGCGCCTCTACCTGGACGAGGCCGAGTGGGACGAGCAGCTCAAGGTGCGGCCAAACCGCCGCTTTTCAGCCTTCAACGAGGCCGAGGGCGAGGCCGTCATCGACATGGGCGCGCGGGCCGGGCGCAACTTCTCGGCCGAGCGCAAGCTGGACAGCGTCAACCTGTTCGAGGCGACGGTCGACCACGCCAACAAGCTGAGCGCCGGCGGCAAGCGCGTGCTGTTCGCGTCTTGGTCGGACGGCTCGTCGGACCGGCTGATGCACATGCTGGCCGATCACGGCCTGAAGAGCCTGCCGCTCGCGCCCTATTGGGACGCCGCGAAGGCCGCAGATCCGAAGAAGCCGCAACGGGTGGTGCTGCCCCTGGATGCGGGCTTCGAGACCGACAGCCTGGCGGTCATCTCCGAGACCGACATCCTGGGCGACCGGCTGGCCCGGCCGCGCAAGCGCCGCCGCGCTGCGAACTTCCTGGCCGAGGCCTCGGCCCTGACGCCGGGCGACCTCGTCGTCCACATCGACCACGGCATTGCCCGCTACGAGGGTCTGAAGACCCTCGACGTCCAGGGCGCGCCGCACGACACGCTCGAGCTGCAGTACGGCGGCGAGGCCAAGCTGTACCTGCCGGTCGAGAACATCGACCTTCTGACCCGCTACGGCGCCGACAGCGAGGGCGTGCAGCTCGACCGCCTGGGCGGGGCGGCGTGGCAGGCGCGCAAGGCCAAGGCCAAGGAACGGCTGCGCGAGATGGCCGACGGCCTCATCCGCATCGCCGCCGAGCGGGCGACCAAGCAGACGGATGCGGTGGAGCCGCCGCAGGGCCTGTTCGACGAGTTCTGCGCCCGCTTCCCGTACGAGGAGACCGACGATCAGCTGGGCGCCATCGGCGATGTGCTGGAGGACCTGGGCGCCGGCCGACCCATGGACCGGCTCATTTGCGGCGACGTGGGCTTCGGCAAGACCGAAGTGGCGCTGCGCGCGGCCTTCGTCGTGGCCATGAGCGGCCAGCAGGTGGCGGTCGTGGCGCCCACGACCCTGCTGGCCCGGCAGCACTTCAAGACCTTCTCGGAGCGGTTCGAGGGGTGGCCGGTCAAGGTCCGCCGCCTCTCGCGCCTGGTCCCGGCCAAGGAAGCCGCCGAGACGCGCGACGGCCTGGCGAGCGGTGAGATCGAGATCGTCGTGGGCACCCACGCGGTGCTGTCCAAGCAGGTCAGCTTCAAGAACCTGGGTCTGGTGGTCGTCGACGAGGAACAGCACTTCGGGGTGAAGCACAAGGAGAAGCTCAAGGAGCTTCGCGCCGACGTGCACATGCTGACCCTGACCGCCACGCCGATCCCGCGGACGCTGCAGATGTCGCTGAGCGGCATCCGGGAAATGTCGATCATCGCGACGCCGCCGGTCGACCGACTGGCCGTGCGCACCTACATCACGCCCTGGGACCCCGTGGTCATCCGCGAAAGCCTGCTGCGCGAGAAGTACCGCGGCGGCCAAGCTTATTTCGTGGCTCCACGCATCTCGGACCTGCCGCAATTGGAGCGGTTCCTGCGCGAGCAGGTGCCCGAGATTAAGTTTGTGGTCGGCCACGGCCAGATGGCCCCGACCCAGCTCGAGGAGGTGATGACCGCCTTCTACGACGGCCAGTACGACGTGCTGCTGTCGACCACGATCGTGGAGAGCGGCCTGGATATCCCCACCGCCAACACCATGATCATCCACCGCGCCGACATGTTCGGCCTGGCCCAGATGTACCAGCTGCGGGGCCGGGTGGGGCGCTCGAAGGCTCGAGCCTACGCCTACCTGACCACGCCGGCCGAGAAGCAGATCACGCTGTCGGCGGAGAAGCGGCTGAAGGTGCTGCAGTCGCTGGACAGCCTGGGCGCCGGCTTCCAGCTGGCCAGCCACGACCTGGACATCCGGGGCGGGGGCAACCTGCTGGGCGACGAGCAGTCGGGCCATATCAAGGAGATCGGGGTCGAGCTCTACCAGCAGATGCTGGAGGATGCGGTCGCCGAGCTGCGCGCCCGCGCCGGCGCCGAGGAAGTGGCCGACCGGGGCTGGTCGCCGCAGATCAACACCGGCGCCGCCGTCCTGATCCCGGACGAATATGTGCCCGACCTGAACGTACGGCTGGCGCTTTATCGGCGGATCTCCGAGGCGGAGAAGGCGCAGGACCGCGAAGCGCTGGCGGCCGAGCTGATCGACCGCTTCGGCCCGCTGCCGCCCGAGGCCGACCAGTTGTTGAAGGTGGTCGCGATCAAGGGGCTGTGCCGCGAGGCCAACGTCGCGAAGATCGACGTGGGGCCGAAGGGCGCCGTGGTCACGTTCCGGAACGACGACTTCAGGAACCCGATGGGCCTGATCCAGTTCGTGGGGAAGAACCAGGTCGCCTGGAGGGTCCGGCCCGACCACAAGGTCGTGGTGAAGGGCGAGTGGGAGACGCCGAAGCAGCGCCTCGACGCCGCCGAGAAGGTTCTGGCCGAACTGGCGAAGCTCGCCCGCGAGGCTTAGCGAATTTGGAACGGCTCGGGCGCACGGTGCGCGCGATCCGAGGAGACATGCCGATGCGCCCCTTTGCACTCGCCCTTGCCGCCGGCGCCCTCGCGGCCGGCCTCGCGTCCTCCGCCTTCGCGCAGACCCCGGCTGCCGACGTCGCCGACGTGCGCTGCCTGATGGTGCTGCAGGCGGTGGGCAACGACCCGAAGCAGCGGGACGCCGCGGCGCGCGGCGTCTACTACTACCTCGGCCGGCTGTCGGCCCGCGGCCCCATGGCGCGCCTGGAAGCCTCCATGCTGGCCGAGGGCCGGAAGATGAACGCCCCGGCTGCGGTGCAGGCGGAGCTCACCCGCTGCGGCGCCGAGCTCAATCAGCGGACGGGCGAGCTGCAGGCGATCAATCAGCGGCTGCAGAAGCAGTTCGCGCCGCCAGCCAAGAAATAGGCCTCAGCCCGCCTTGAGGCTCTGGGCCATGGCGGCGGCCTGTTCGAGGGCGTAGCCGACGCTGTCCGGCGAGGCGACCTCGGCGACGCCAAGATCGAACTCGACGACGAAGGGCGTGGCGCCCTGTCCCGCCTCGAAGGCCGTGCAGCCGATCACCGCGGCGATGCGCTCCCCGGCCGAGCGGGCCGCGTGCAGGCTCGTGGCGGGCAGGGCGAGAGCGAACACCTCGGGCGCGAGGCGTGCGGCGGTGTCTTCCACACGGACCAGGCGGCCGATCATGGAGCCGATCTGGGGAACGGCGCGGGCGACCCAGCCGCCGGTGCGCGGCGCTTTGAGGTCCGGCTTCTCGGCCACCTTCAGCATGCAGATGCTCAAGGGGCGGTTCCGCTCGCGGGCGCTCCGGGCCAGGCGCATCAGGTGGCCGGCGAACAGGTCGCGGGTGAAGAGACCCGTGGCCGCGTCCATCAGGCCCGAACCGCGGGCCCGCTCCAGCGCGGCGCGCACCGATTTCTGTCGGCGGAAGGACCGGGCCAGCTCGACAACCCGAAGCGCGGTCTCGGTCTCCGGCGTTTCGGGCGAGGCGACGTCGGAGATTCCGCGATGATAGGCCTCCGCCGCGGTGACCGCCGATTCGGCGCGCATGTAGAGTAGGGCGGGCGTGTGGTAGAGCCGCGTGTTCCGCCGCAGTCCCGCGGCGATCGACAACGCCTCGTGCGGGTTGTCGCCGGCCCATAGGACTACCGCGTCGAACGGCCGCTCGTGCAGATAGTCGAACGCGGTGAAGGCGGTGAAGGCGCCCACCACCTCGGCGCCGTTGCGCTGCAGGGCATTGGAGAGCGCCAGGAACTGCGGCGCGGGCTCTCCAATGGCCAGGACGCGGAAAGGTGTCGGATCCAGCTCGGGCGCGTCCAGCACATGACCGCGTTCGGAGAAGGTCTCGACCCGGACCTCGAACTCCTCTTCGGCCACCGCCGTGCGGACCAGGCTCTCCAGGCGCATGGCGGCCTGGGCGGGGTGCAGGGGCGCAGCCAGGGTCAGGTCGTAGCCGTGATCCTTCTGGAAGGGGTCGGGCGCGCCCATGGCCATGATCGGGAGGCGACGCGGCGCGCAGGCGGCGCGCAGGCGGTCGGCCAGGCCCTCGGCGGCGCCGTGGTCCATTTCGGCCAGGTCGACGATCGCGGCCTGGATCTGGAGGTCGGAGAGCGCGGCCGCGGCGGCCGCTTCGCTGCGGGCGGTGACCGTGCGCCAGCCGAGCTTGTCCAGCCCCTCGGCCAACGGGCCGGCTGTGGAATCGTCGCGAGCGACGATAAGCACTCGCGCCTGAAGCCCTGCGGCCATATCCCCATCCAATCGCGCCCTGATCTGTCCTAAGCACGGAATCGCACAGGGCCGGAAGAGTTGTCCCATACCCGCCCGCGGGTTGCAGAAGAGTTTCATTGTCGCAGGAGGTCTAAGGTCGTGGGGGTCGAACTGACGGGGAAGGTGGCCGCGGTCACCGGTGCGAGCGGGGGCCTGGGCGCGCATTTCGCGAAGCTGCTGGCCGCGAATGGCGCGGCCGTCGCCGTGACGGCGCGGCGCGTGGACAGGATCCAGGCCATCGCCGACGAGATCAACGCCGGCGGCGGCAAGGCCGTGGCCCTCGCGCTGGACGTGGGCGACGCCGAGGCGATCGGCCCCGCGCTGGACCGCGTCCAGGAGGAACTGGGCGGCCTCGACATCCTGGTCAACAACGCGGGCATCGGCGGGGAGGGGCTGGCCCTCGACATCTCGGTCGAGGATTTCGACCAGACCTTCGCGGTGAACGTGCGCGGGACGTTCTTTGCGGCCCGCGAAGCGGCTAGGCGGATGATCGCCGCCCAGGTCGAGGGGCGGATCGTCAACATCGCCTCGATCGCCAGCCACACCGTCCTGCCGGGCCTTTCGGCCTACTGCGGGTCCAAGGCGGCCGTCGCAATGCTGACCAAGAGCCTGGCGCGGGAATGGGCCCGCCGGGGGATCGCCGTGAACGCCCTGGCGCCGGGCTACATCGAGACCGCGATCAACGACGCCTGGTGGCCGACGGAAGGCGGCCAGAAGCAGCTCAAGGGCTTCCCGCGCCGTCGGCTGATGGACGCGAGCGACCTGGACGCGGCGTTCCTGCTGCTGGCCGGGCCGGCGGCCCGCGCCATCACGGGCGCGCTGATCACCGTGGACGACGGACAGTCGCTGCCCGGCGGCGGCTAGGCTTGGCTGACCGAAGGGCAAGAGGCTTAGATCGCGCGAAAACTGGGAGGACAGCATGCGTCAGGGTCCGCTAACCGGCCTGAAGATCGTCGAATTCGCAGGGATCGGCCCCGGCCCCTTCTGCGGCATGCTGTTGTCCGACCTGGGCGCCGACGTGGTGCGCATCGACCGCAAAGGGCAGGGCCGGGGCGCGCCGTCCGACATCACCTCGCGCGGCCGCCGCTCGGTGGCGCTGGACCTGAAGAAGCCGGAGGCGGTCGAGGCCTGCCTGAAGCTGATGGACGGCGCCGACGCGATCATCGAGGGCTTCCGGCCGGGCGTCATGGAGCGCCTGGGCCTGGGGCCGGACGTGGCGCTGAAGCGCAATCCGAAGCTGGTGTTCGGGCGGATGACCGGCTGGGGCCAGACGGGTCCCTACGCCCACGCCGCCGGCCACGACATGAACTACATCGCCATCACCGGCGCGCTGCACGCCATCGGCACCGACGACAAGCCGGTGCCGCCGCTGAACCTGGTGGGGGATTTCGGGGGCGGGGCGCTCTACCTCGCCTTTGGCCTGTTGGCCGGCGTGATCCAGGCGCGCGAGACGGGCAGGGGGCAGGTGATCGACTGCGCCATGAGCGACGGCGCGGCCTCGCTGATGGCCATGTTCTACGGCTTCAAAGCCGCCGGCATGTGGAAGGAGCAGCGACGCTCGAACATGCTGGATGGCGGGGCCCACTTCTACGACACCTACCAGTGCCGGGACGGCAAATGGGTGTCGATCGGCTCCATCGAGCCGCAGTTCTACGCCCTGTTGCTGGAGAAGACCGGGATCGACGATCCGGAGTTCCAGAAGCAGAACGACCGGAGTGTGTGGCCCGCCCTGCGTGAGAAGCTGGCCGACGTCATCGCCCAGAAGACCCGCGACGAGTGGACCGAGATCATGGGCGGCACGGACGTCTGCTTCGCCCCGGTCCTCGACCTGGACGAGGCCCCGAAGCACCCGCACAACGCCGCGCGCGAAACGTTCGTGACCCTGGGTGGTGTCGTCCAGCCAGCGCCCGCGCCGCGGTTCTCGGCGACGCCGGGCAAGATCCAGGGACCGCCGCCGGCCATCGGCGCCCACGACCGCGAAGCGCTGTCCGACTGGGGCTTCTCGGACGGCGAAATCGGCGCTTTGCAGAGCGCGGGGGCGCTCGCCTAGCTTCCGAATTCGGCAACACGTTATCTGAAAGCGCCGTTCAGGCGCGGTTCAGCCGGCGGGGCCCAGATTGCCCCCCGGATCGGACGTCGCGCTCTCCCGTCCCTCGAAGCGGCGGCCGGCCCGGATGGAAAGACACGCCCATCGGCGGCGCGCCACCTACTAACCCGGGTGGCGCGCCGTTATCATTTGGGCCAAGGCTTACCGGACCTTGAGTCGAGCCTTCACCGCCGCGCGCATGACCCTTTCCGAGATGATCCGGCGCGTTCGCCAGGGGGACTGGGATCCCGTCCACGGCCTGCGGCTGGGCCTCACCGTGCTGGGCAAGGCGCTGGCCCGACTCTGGGGCCGCGACGTCATGCTCTACAATGGCGGGGTCTCGTTCTTCGTCATGCTCGCCATCTTCCCCGCGCTGGCGATCGTCATGGGGCTTTACAGCCTGCTGTCGGATCCCGCCCAGGTCGCCGCGCAGGGCGAGGCCATGGCGAAGGTGATGCCCGACGCGGCCCGGCTGATCTTCCAGAGCGAGCTCGTCCGCCTGTCCCGGGCGCCGCCCGAGACCGTCTCGGTCCAGAGCATGGTGGCGCTGGTGATCGGCGGCTATGCCTCGCATCGGGGGTTCAAGGCCCTGCTGGCCGGGCTTTCGTTCATCCATGACGAGGATCGGCCTCGCGGCTTCGTGGGATTCAACCTGCTGGCGTTGGCGGTCCTGATCGCGGCGCTCGGCGCGCTGGGCGTCCTGTCGACTGTGTTCTTCGCCTTCCGCATCGTGGGCGAGACGTTCGGCCTGCGACCGCTGCGCGGCGCGCTCTGGCTTTACAGCGAGTGGACGTGGGCGAGCGCCGGCATGACGCTGGGCATGGCGCTGATCTACCGCTGGGCCATGTCGCGCGACCCGGTGGACTGGCGGGCCTCGCTGCTGGGCGGAGCGGCGGCGGCGGCGCTGTGCATCTTCGCCTCATGGGCGCTGGGCTTCTATGTGGAGGACATCGCTGCGCTCGGCGTGACCTACGGCTCGGTCGCCACAGTGGTCATCTTCCTGATCTGGCTGTCGTGGAACGTGAACGCGGTCTTCTTCGGCGGCGCCCTGGCCACGGAGGTGGAGCTTGCGCTGCATCGGCGGCGCGTGCCCCTGGCCTCGGAGATGGGCGGTCTGCGCGGCTAAGCTTTCGAGAGCAGGAAGCTCAAGGTCCCGTCGGCTTCGGACTGTTCCAGCACCTGGGCGCCGATCTGGGCGGCGAAGTGGGGCACGTCGATCCGGGCGAGGGGATCGTCGGCCAGCAGCCTCACCTGAGCACCGGCAGGCGCCGCCTCCAGGGCGCGCCGGAGCCGCAGGGTCGGAACCGGGCAGCGATGCCCGCGCGCGTCGACCAGGATCTCTTCGGAAGCCATCGCCGGCGCATACACCGGCGGGCGGCTTGGCCCAAGCGCCGCGAGTCCGGCTGTCCAGCAGTAGGACGCGACTTGGCCGGCGGACACCGATGCCCGCCGGCCAAGTTCTTCGCGCCGGGTGTCTACTTCGAGAGGCGCAGGGCCGAGATCTGGCCCGCGATGCTCTGGAACACCGAGGTCAGGGTCGTCGAGTCCTCGACGTTGTAGTAGTGGTCGCGGCTGCTGGCGCAGGCCTCGAGCAGGCTGCTGGAGCCCTCCACGACCCGGATCGTGTAGATCTCGATGTCCTTCTTCTTCATGTTCTCGCACAGCAGCTTCAGGCGATAGTCGAGCGCCGCCGTTCGGGTGGAGTCGGAGGAGCCGATGCCCAGCGGCTGGCCGTTCGACTTGATGACGCGGCCCTGCCAGATGTACCCGGCGCCTGAATAGGTGCCGTCGTTCGGCGTGTCGCGCTGGGCGATGGTGTTCTCGCCGTCCGTCATCAGGATCACGATCTTGCGGTACTTCGGCGTCCCATAGGCGACGCCGTCGGCGAACGGTCCCCAGGGCGAAACCATGTTCCAGCCCCAGGACATGCCGATGGGAATGTTGGTGTTGCCGTCGGCGACGAGCCCGGAGATGTCGTTCCGCAGGCCCTGGAAGTCGGTCGTCAGCCGCCGCATCCGGGCCAGGCCGCAGCCGCGGTTGGGGCCGAACGAGGTGGTCAGCGACGCCTTCTTCTTGCCGGTGTACTTGTTGATCATGCCCTGGCGGACGCGCCAGTCGTTGCTGTTCGTGTTGTCCGGCACATAGTCGTTCTGGTAGTCGCGGGCGTAGCCGCTGGTCTGCACGTCCGGCTCGTCCACGGCGAAGTAGGGCGTGTAAAGCGTCGCCGGCGTGCCGACGGCCGGCGGGGTATCCTCGACGTCGTGCGGTGCCTTGCGCATCTCGAGGCAACCACGCCAAGTGGCGTTCAGGTTCGAGAAGAGCGTGAAGCGGTTGGCCTGCTGGGTGCCGGACGAGGTCGTGAAGATCTCGTTGTTGATCGGCGAGACGCCGTTCTGGTCCACCCACGTCGCGTTGCGATAGGCCGTTTCGTCGACGCGCACGGTATTGGAGAAGGGCACCAGGGCGATCTTGACCGCGTCGGGCTCGACGCTCTTCTTCGCCGCGTCCTCCATCTTGGTGACGAAGTCCGAGGCGGCCGCCTTCATGTCCTTGAGCTTGGTGCCCTCGTTCATCGAGCCGGTCGTATCCAGGACCAGGGCGATCTCGACCTTGACGCTAGTGCGCACTACCTCGGTGCTGGCCTCGATGGACATCACCCCGTCGCTCAGGAGGCCGGCGATGAAGGGCCGCACGTTCAGCTTCGCGCTTGCGACGACCGTGCCGCCTTCGCCGGCCGCGAACGAGCTGGACGCCAGTTCGAGGCCGTCGTCCAACTCCAGGTTCTGGGACAGGATGCGGTCGCCGGTGGCCTTCAGTTCGGAGTCCGATTGGGCCGTGGAGCGCGCCGCGCCAAGGGCGGCGGCGTCCAGCGCGTCCTGCAACTGGGACTTCGCGCTCGTGGCTCGGGCGAGATCCGCGGCGCCGAGGCCGGCGACCGTGAGCGGGGCGATGGCGATGGCGACCACAATCGCGACGTTGCCGCGGTCGTCGAGGCGGGGGACCAGTCGCCCCATGCCGGCGAAACGTGACCTGCGCATGTTCTATCCTGCGATCGATTTCTATTGGCCTTGCTGGATATCGCAGGACGGCTAATCGCTCCTTAGGCAGGACCGTTAAGTTCCGTTCACCGTCATTCGCAACCGGATGTTGGTGCAACCCGGTCAGGCTGCCGGCATGTTCAAGATCAAGGCGCATGCGGCCCCAAGACGGGTCTTTCGCCGCGACGAGAGCGGCGCGGCGGCGATCGAGTTCGCGCTCGTCGCGCCCCTGCTGTTCTTCACGCTGCTGTCGCTGGTGGAGCTGGGCGTGCTCGGCATGCTGACCGTCGGGCTCGACAATTCGATGGTCCAGGCCGCGCGCCTGATCCGGACCGGACAGCCGACGGCGGCCACCTCGGCGGCCAGCTTCGAGGATCAGATCTGCGCGAACGTCGCCTCCGTGATGGGCAGCTGCCAGGAGCGCCTGGTGGTGAGCGTGCAGTCGTTCTCGGCGTTTTCCAACGCAGGCGCCGCCGCCAGCGCGCCTCCGGCCGGCCAGTTCAACAAGGGCGGCCCGAACGACATCATCCTGGTCAAGGCCGACTACCGGTGGCCGCTGATGAGTCCCTTCGTCGCCACGGCCTTCAACCGTAGCGGCCCGCTGGAGGTGACCATCAGCGCCCGGACGGCGTTCAAGAACGAGCCCTTCGAATGACGATCAAGCTCCTGCGCCGCCTGGCGGCGGACCGGTCGGGCGCCTCGGCCATCGAGTTCGCCCTGCTGTTTCCCATCCTCTTCGTGCTGCACATCGGCGCCGCAGAGGCGCTGCAGGCCTATATCGCCCAGCGGAACGTGGCTCACATCGCCTCGGCCATCGCCGACGTCACGGCGCGCAGCCGGACGGTCACCGAGGCGGAACTGAACGACATCCTGCTCGCCAGCACCTCGATGATGCATCCGTTCCCCAACATCCGCCTGCAGCGACGGGTGTCGAGCATGAGCTCCGACAACGGCGGCGCGGTCAGCCGGGACTGGACCTCCAGCAAGGACTTTACCGATTCCAGCTCACCGAGCGTCCCGTCCGGATATCTGCAGCCCAACGAGAGCGTCATCGTCACCGACGTGATCTACGACTACCAGCCGACGTTCGGCCTGTTCCTGCCGGATACGATCCGCTTCACGCGCCACGCCTATGTGCGGCCGCGCCTGTCCAGCAAGGTCGAGAAGGTGAGCTGACCTTCGAGAGCCGGTAGAGCCCGCGCCGATCCCCTGCTAGAAGCCGCCTCCCGGACAGGTGGCCGAGTGGTTTAAGGCAGCGGTCTTGAAAACCGCCGTAGGTGAGAGCCTACCGTGGGTTCGAATCCCACCCTGTCCGCCACGCCCCGCGGCAATCTCCGGTTAACCCTGTCGCAAGCTTCCGGGCCGACGATTCCGGTGAGTCGGAGGCGGACATGACGAAATCCACGAACTGCGGACGGTCGATCCGGATCGCGCTGATCCTGTTGGCCGGCGCGTCGGTGACCGCCTGCGTGACGCCGCGCTATCCCAGCCGCGCCGATGGCGTGGGCAAGGCGCCGCCGACGGGGCAGGGCGAGTACAAGGTCGGCAAGCCCTACCAGGTGAACGGCGTCTGGTACGTGCCGCGGGAACAGCCGGACTACGACCAGCGGGGCGTCGCGTCCTGGTACGGGCCCCAGTTCCACATGAAGGCCACCGCCAACGGCGAGACGTTCGACATGAACAACATCTCGGCGGCCCACACGACCCTGCCGCTGCCGTCCATGGTGGAGGTCACCAACCTCGACAATGGCCGCAAGCTGGTGGTGCGCGTCAACGACCGCGGGCCGTTCGCGAACAACCGGATCATCGACCTGTCCCGCGAGGCTGCGCGCCAGCTCGGCTACGATCGCGCGGGCCTCGCCAATGTGCGCGTCCGCTACCTTGGCCCGGCGCCCCTCCTGGGGCCTGGCGCGGGCCTGCGGTACGCCCAGGCCAAGCCGCTGCCCACCCGGGTCGCGACCGCTGCGGCGCCGATGGCGGCGGCGGCGACGTCGGACGACGTGATGGAGATGGCGGCTGGCTCTTCCTCGCCGCGAGCCATGTCCGCCCTGTCGGGGCCGGCCGACGACGTCGCCGTCTCGTCCCTGCCGCCGGTCACTGGCTCGGCCATCTCGGATACGCCGATCGCGGGCCCGACCCTGATGGCCTCGGCGCCCTCCGCCGGCACGGGCCTGAGGATCCAGGCGGGCGCATTCTCCAGCCAGGCGAACGCCCAGCGCGCGGTGGCTCAGCTTTCGTCTGCCGGGATGGCCTCGATCGAGCCGCTCCAGCGCGAAGGCATGACGCTGTACCGGGTGGTGCTGCCGGCGCCGGCCGACGAGGCCGCGGCCTATGCATTGCGGGACCGGGTGGCGGAGATCGGCTTCAGCGACGCCCGCGTGGTCAGCGCCTTCTAGACAAAGCGCTCGAACGCGCCAATTTGGCCGCGTGACACGCGGTCGGTTCATCAGCTTCGAGGGCGGCGAGGGCGCCGGCAAGTCCACCCAGGTGCAGCGCCTCGCCGCGCGGCTTAGGCATGGCGGCCGGGAGGTCGTGACCACCCGAGAGCCGGGCGGTTCGCCCGGCGCCGAGAGCATCCGCGACATCGTGCTCCGCGGCGAGGCCGACCGCTGGAGCCCGACGACCGAGACCCTTCTGATGTATGCCGCCCGCCGCGACCATATCGAGCGGGTGATCCGGCCGGCGCTGGCCCGGGACGCCTGGGTGATCTGCGACCGGTTCGCCGATTCCACGCGCGCCTACCAGGGCGCGGCTGGTGGCGTGGACCCGCGGTTCATCACGGCGCTGGAGACCTTCATCCTGGAGGACACGCGGCCCGACCTGACCCTGGTGTTCGACCTGCCCGCCGAGGTCGGGCTGGAGCGCGCCCATGCCCGGGCCGGGGCCGAGATGCGGTTCGAGTCCAAGGGCATGGCCTTTCACCAGCGCCTGCGTGACGGCTTCCGCGCCATCGCCGCGTCCGAGCCCGAACGGTGCGCCCTGATCGACGCTACGGGCTCGATCGAGGAGGTCGAGGCCGCGGTCTGGGCCGCGGTCGAGGCCAGGCTGGCGGTCCATGGCTGACCTCGAGGTTCCGCATCCGCGCGACATTCACCAGCTGCAGGGCCAGGAGGCCGCCGAAGCCGCCTTCGAGGCGGCCCGCGCGCGCGCGCGTCTTCACCATGCCTGGCTGCTGACCGGCCCGGAGGGCGTCGGCAAGGCGACCTTCGCCTACCGCGCCGCCCGCCGCCTGCTGGGCGCTCCGGCCTATCCCGCCAACGGCCTGCTGGGCGCGGACCCCGAGCATCCCGTGGCCCGTCAGGTGAGCGCCCGCAGCCATCCCGACCTCCTGGTGCTGGAGCGCGAGGGGCCCGATGGCAAGGCGCGCAAGGTCATCCCGGTCGACGACGCGCGGCGGCTGGCCGAGTTCTTCTCGAAGTCCCCGGCCAGCGCGCCGCATCGGGTGGCCATCGTCGATGCAGCCGACGATCTGAACGTCAACGCCGCCAACGCCATCCTGAAGACACTGGAGGAGCCGCCGCCCAGGGGTGTGCTCCTGATGGTCTCGCATTCGCCGGGCCGCCTCCTGCCGACCATACGCTCCCGCTGCCGCCGGCTGGCGTTCCACGCCCTGGGCATCGAGGCGACAGCCGATTTCGTCAGCGCGCGCGCCGACGTGAACCCTGAGGAGGCGCTTCGCCTGGCGCACATGGCCGATGGGGCGCCGGGCCATGCGCTGTCCCTGGCCGCCGCCGGCGCCCTGGCCATGGACGACGCGGCCCGCGACCTACTGGCGGAGCTGCCACGCATCGACGAGACGCGCGCCCTGTCCCTCTCGGAGAAGTTCCGGGGCGGAGAGGGTTCGGCCCAGTTCGCCCTGCTGTTCGAACGCCTGGCCGACCGCGTCCACAAGCTGACCACCGACCGGGCTTCCCAGGGGATCGGGCGGCTTGATCGCTGGGCCCAGGCGTGGGAGACGCTCCAGCGCCTGCCGCGCGAGGTCGAGGCCCTGAACCTCGACCGCGCCGACGCCCTGTTCACCGCGCTGACGGAGCTCCGCCAGGCCGCCCAGGCCTGAAGCCGCCCATGCTGATCGACAGCCACGTCAACCTACACGCCCCGCAATTCGACGAGGATCGGGACGCCGTCATCGACCGCGCCCGCGCCGCCGGGGTGCGGCTGATGGTCAACATATGCGACCGCGTGTCGAATTTCCCGGCCGTCCGCGCCCTGGCCGATCAGCCGGACATCTGGTGCACGGTGGGCACCCACCCGCACGAGGCCAAGGAAGACCCCGAGCTCGCGACGGCCCGCCTCGTCGAGCTCGCGGCGGACCCGCGGGTGGTCGGGATCGGCGAGTGCGGGCTCGACTTCCACTACGACCTCAGCCCCCGCGACATCCAGGCCAAGGTGTTCCGCGCGCATGTGGCGGCGGCGCGCCAGACGGGGTTGCCGCTGGTGGTGCACACCCGCGAGGCCGACCAGGTGATGGGGGAGATCCTGGAGGAGGAATACGCCGCCGGCCCCTTCCGCCTCCTCATGCACTGCTACACCTCGGGCGCGGAGCTGGCGCGCCGCGCCGCGGCCCTGGGCGCCTGGTTCTCGGTCTCGGGCATCGCGACCTTCAAGGCCGCCGAGGACGTCCGCGCTGTGATCCGGGACATGCCCGCCCAACGGATCATCGTCGAGACGGATTGCCCCTACCTGGCGCCGGTCCCGCACCGGGGGCGCCGCAACGAGCCGGCCTATATCCCGCACGTGCTGGCCAAGCTGGCGGAGGTGCGGGGCTGGAGCCTTGACGAGGCCGAGCAGCGGACGACGGACGCCTTCTTCGACCTGTTCGACCGGATCCCGCGACCATGAGCGGGACGCTGGAGATCACGATCCTGGGCTGCGGCTCGTCGGGCGGCGTGCCGCGGGCGGATGGCGACTGGGGGATCTGCGACCCGGCGGAGCCGAAGAACTTTCGCACGCGGTGCTCCATGCTCGTCCGGCGGCGGGGCGAGGGCGAGCAGACGACACTCTTCGTGGACACCTCGCCGGAGTTCCGCATCCAGAGCGCCCGCGCCAGCGTGAAGCGCTGCGACGCAGTGCTGCTGACCCACGACCATGCCGACCAGGTGCATGGCCTCGACGATATCCGCGCCTTCTACCTGCGCCAGCAGGCGCGAATCCCCTGCTGGATGGACGCGGCCACCGAGGCCACCATGATGCGGCGGTTCGGCTACATCTTCGAGGGCGAGGGCGGCTATCCCGCGATTTGCGACCGCCGCCTGATCCCGTCCCACGGCGTGCCCTGGGAGGTCGACGGGCCGTCGGGCGCCATCCCGGTCGTCACCTTCGACCAGGACCATGGCGGTGTGAGGTCTGTCGGCTATCGCTTTGGCGATATTGCCTATTCCAGCGATGTGGTCGGGTTGGACGAGACCGCGTTCGAGGCCCTGGCCGGCCTGGATGTCTGGGTCGTCGACGCCCTGCGCCGCCGGCCCCACCCCACCCATGCGCACCTGGACCTGGCGCTGGAGTGGATCGCGCGGGTCAAGCCAAGGCGCGCGATCCTGACCAACATGCACATCGATATGGATTTCCAGCGGCTGCGCGCGGAGCTGCCCGATGGCGTCGAGCCGGCCTACGACGGCATGGTCTTCGAACACGAATTGAAGGCTATATCGATTTGAATTCCCCGCTGAAACTTGGATTTCTGGCGTCGGGGAACGGATCCAGCGCCGAAGCGGTCGTCGACGCCATCGCAGCTGGCGAACTGGCCGCCGAACCCCGCCTGCTGGTCAGCAACAAGAAGGGCGCGCCGGCCCTCGAGTGGGCGCAGGCGCGCGGGGTGCCGGTGCTGGCAATCCCGACTCTGGCGGATCCCGACGCCGCCGATGCGGCGCTCGCCCAGGCGATGACGGCCCGTGGGGTCGAGCTGATCGTGATGTCGGGATACCTGCGCCGCCTGGGCCCGAAGACGCTGGCACGGTACGCGGGCCGGATCCTCAATATCCACCCCGGACCGCTGCCCCGTTTCGGGGGCGAAGGCATGTACGGCGCGCGGGTGCACGCGGCGGTGATCGCGTCGGGTGTGCCGCAGAGCGCCATTGTGATCCACGCCGTGGACGAGGTGTATGACCACGGGCCGGAACTTGCCCGCCGGTCCGTGCCCATCGTGACCGGCGACACGCCGGACAGCCTGGAGGCGCGCGTGAAGGCGCTGGAACCCCGGTTCTTCGTGGAGACGCTGCAGGAGATCGCCGCGGGGCGGCTGGAGCTTCCCCATGCCGGTTGAACGCCGCGCCGTCCTTGCAGGCGCCGCCGCCCTGGCGGCCACGGGCTCTGGCGCCAACGCGGGAGGCGGCGAGATGTACGGTTTGATCGGCAAGATGCTGGCCCAGCCGGGGCGGCGGGCCGAATTGATCCGGCACATGGTGGGCGGCGTCGACGCCATGCCGGGCTGCCTCAGCTATGTGGTGGCGCTGGATCCGACGAACCCCGACGCCATCTGGATCACGGAAGTCTGGGACAGCCAGGCCAGTCACCAGGCCTCCCTGAAGCTACCCGCGGTGCAGGCCATGATCGCCTTGGCGCGCCCCCTGATCGCCGGCTTCGGCGAGCGCTTCGAGACCCAGCCCGTCGGCGGCTTCGGGCTAAGCAAGCCCTAGTTACTTGCAATACGATACTCACTATGCGAGCTCTGGCCCGGTCGAGAGGCAGGAGGTGAGCCGTGCGTCCCAGTCCGCCGGAGCGGGTTGCCGAGTACCGCCGCAGGGGTTGGTGGCGCGGCCAGACGGTCGATGACCTGTTTCGTGTGGCGGTCGCCGCTCGGCCGGATGACGAGGCCCTGGCCGACGCGCCCAATCGCGAGGCCCTAGTCGGCTCGGCGCCGCAGCGGCTGACCTGGACCGAGGCGGACGCCCGCGTCGACGCCCTGGCCCACGCCTTCGCCGCTCTCGGCGTCCGCCGCGGCGACGTGGTGGCCATGCAGCTTCCGAACCTGGTGGAAGGCGTCCTGGCGTTCCTGGCCTGCGCCCGGATGGGCGCGATCCTGAGCCCGGTGGCGGTGGCCTACCGCGCCCATGAGCTGCGCCAGATCCTGCCGGTCGTGCAACCGCGCCTCTACCTCACCCTCGGCGCGTTCCACGGCTGCGACCACGCGGCCATGCTGGTCGAGCTGAAGCGGGAAGGGGTGACGGACGCCGAGGTGGTGAGCCTGGACGCCGAAGCGCCCGCGGGCGGCCATGTGCTGGCCGAGCGCCTCGCGGCCGCGCCGCCGACGCCCTACGCTACGCCGGCCGATCTCGACGCCGCCGAGGCGCTGACCATCTGCTGGACGTCGGGCACGGAGGCCATGCCCAAGGGCGTGCCGCGCCACCACGACCACTGGGTGGTCAACGGCGAGGCGCTGGTGGAAGCCGCAGGCCTGCATCCGGGCGACACGGTGCTGAACCCGTTCCCGCTGATCAACATCGCCGCGATCGGCGGCATGGTGATGACCTGGCTCGTTTGCCAGGGCCGCCTCGTCCAGCACCATCCCTTCGACCTGGGCGTCTTCCTGCGCCAGATGCAGGCGGAGAAAGTGGCTTACACCGTGGCGCCGCCGGCGGTCCTCAACATGCTGCTCCAGAACGAGGCGCTGCTGGCCGAGGCTGACCTCTCCAACCTGCGTTGCCTGGGCTCGGGGTCCGCCCCCCTGGCGCCATGGATGGTGAAGGGTTGGCAGGAGCGGCACGGCGTGACGGTGATGAACGTGTTCGGCTCCAACGAAGGCGCCTCGCTGTTCTCGACGGGCGAGGCCATCCCGGATCCGGAGCAGCGGGCGCGATTCTTTCCCCGGTTCGGGGCGGACGGCGTGGACTGGCCCGCCGCCTTCCCGGCCAAGATCCGAACCCGGCTCGTCGATCTCGCGACGGGCGCGGACATCACCGAACCCGGCCGGGAAGGGGAGCTGCGGATCGCCGGCGCCATGACTTTCGACGGCTATTTCCAGGCGCCGGACCTGACCCGTTCGGCCTTCGACGAACAGGGCTTCTTCCGGACCGGCGACCTGTTCGAGATCGCGCCGGAAGCGGGCGGCCGCTGCTACCGCTTCGTCGGTCGCTGCAAGGAGATCATCATCCGCGGCGGCCAGAACATCTCGCCCGCCGAGCTGGATGTCCTGATCGAGAGCCACCCCAAGGTGCGGGAAGGCGCCTGCGCCGCCTATCCCGACGAGCGGCTGGGCGAGCGCGTCTGCGCCGTGGTGGCGGTGAAGCCGGGCGAGAGCCTGACCCTCGACGAGCTGAACGACCATCTTCGCGCCCACGAGATCGCGACCTACAAGCTGCCGGAGAAGCTGCGCATCGTCGAAGCCCTGCCGCGCAACCCGCTGAACAAGGTCCTGCGCCGGGAGCTGGCGCCGGTCGCGGCCACCTGACCTTCCGGGAGCACCCTGCCGGATCAAGGACTTGCCGGCCGAAAGCGACTTGCATAGTCGCACCCGTTCCGCGACCTTTGTGAACGACGGTTATGAAAGCGCGCAACGGAACGATGGGCCCGCCCAAATTCATTCGCACCTGCTCGATCTGGCGGGCGCTCGAGGTCGTGGGCGACACCTCGATCCTGCTGATCCTCGAGGCGAGCTGGATCGGCGCCCGCCGCTTCGACGAGTTCCGCACGCGAACGGGCCTGCTCCAGACCCTGCTCAGCGATCGGCTCAAGCGTCTGGTGGCCGCGAACGTCCTGGAAAAGGTGCTCTATAGCGAGGCTCCGCCCCGCTACGAGTACCGGATGACCGAGAAGGGCCGCGACCTCTACTGGCCGGCCCTGATGATGCTGCGCTGGGAGCGGCGTTGGACGCCCACGGCGGGGCGCCTGCAGCTGCGCCTGCGTCACAAGACGTGCGGCCATGTGTTCGAGCCGACGCCCACATGCCTGAAGTGCGGCGACGAGATCAGCGCCCGCGACGTCGACTGGGCGGAAGGCCCCGGGGTCGGCTGGATGGCCGCGCGCTACAGCCGCCGCCGGCAGCAGCGGCACGCCGCGACCGGCGCCCAGGGGTTGATGGTGGATGTGGCCCAGATCACCGGCGACCGCTGGGCCAGCCTGGTCCTGCGGTCCATCTTCACCGGCCTCCGGCGCTTCGACGAGATCCACCGCGATACGGCCATGGCCACGAACATCCTTTCCGAACGCCTCTCGTGGCTGGCGGCGCAGGGCGTGATCCGACCCCATGACCTCGGCGGGCGGCGCTTCGAATATCGGCTGACCGAAAAGGGCGTCGACTACTATCCCGTCCTGCTGATGCTGTTGCGCTGGGGCGACAAGTACTACGTCTCGCCCGAGGGGCCGCCGCTGCTGCTGCGGCACAAGTCGGACGGCCACGACCTGGAGCCGGCGGTGACCTGCTCCTGCTGCGGCCAGCCGGTGGAGCCGCATGCTGTGGCCTATGAGGTGATCGAGGCGGAGAGCCCGAAGGCGCTCGAACCCGCCTGACGTCCGCGCTGTCACTTTCATAACGATACTCGATGCGCTATGCGTCGCGGGGGAGGACGCGCGCGCATGACCTATCGGGTGATCCAGTGGGCGACCGGCGCCATGGGCAAGGCCTGCCTGCGGGCGGTGATCGACCACCCGGCCATGCAGCTGGCGGGCCTCTACGTCTACGGCGACGACAAGGTCGGACGCGACGCCGGCGACATCGCCCGCCGCGATCCGACCGGCGTGATCGCGACGCGGGACGTCGACGAGATCCTGGCCCTGGACGCTGACGTGGTGATCCATTGCGCGCGTCTGGCGCCGCCCTACGGCTCGCACGACGCCGAGATTATCCGGCTGTTGGCCTCGGGCAAGAACGTCATCAGCATCAACGGCTACAGCCGGCCGCAGCACTGGCCGGCGGCGCGGCGCAAGGCTCTGGAGGCCGCCTGCGCGGAGGGCGGAACCAGCCTGATGGCGGCGGGCCTCAATCCAGGGTTCGCAGGCGAGCAGTTGGCCGTGGTCGCCAGCGGCGTCTGCCAGGCCATGGACCATGTGGAGGTGGTCGAGAGCGTCGACTGCCGGGCTGTACGCAATCCCGCCTACGTCTTCAGGATCCTGGGGTTCGGCTCGAATCCTGCGGCCGTCGACGCCAACGACGCGGCGTGGGGCCCCGCCAGTTCCCTGAACGGCATGTACGAGGAAGTGCTCGCCGCCATGGCAGAGCACCTGGGCATGGCCCTGGACGCCGTGCGGACCGACCATCGCGTCTACGGTGCGACGGAGGACCTGACCGTCGCAGCGGGGACGATCCCGGCCGGGCGGATCGCGCATGTGAACTGGCGCTGGAATGGTATCGTCGGCGGCGAAGCGCGGCTCGCCATGTCGATCCACTGGTGGATGGAAGAGGCCCATCTCGACGAGCCCGATCCGCCCCTCTGGCGCGTTCGGATCAAGGGCCACCCGGGCGTCCGCCTGAGCCTGGACCTGGAGAAGCGGGAAGGGGATGCGACCGCCACCTCAGCCGAGCAGATCGCCGTGGCCGGCGCGGTGATCAACGCCGTTCCCCGCGTCGTGGCGGCCCGGCCGGGACTCGTGACCCGTCCCCTCGCGACGCCCTTTTCCGGACAGCTCGCGGACGCTTGATCGCATCTCGCGGCGCAAGTTACTTGCATAACGATACGTGGTGTGGATGATCCCGATGAGGAGGAGCGTGCGATGACCGCAGGAGAGACCGACCTGACCGGCCGCGTCGTCATCGTCACCGGAGCCGGCAAGGGCCTGGGCCGGGCCTACGCCCTCGATCTCGCCGCCCGCGGCGCCTGCGTGGTGGTCAACAATCGCTGGAGCGACCGGACCCAGCCGCCCAGCGCCGAAACCGTCGTCGCCGAGATCGTGGCCCGCGGCGGCCGGGCGATCGCGAACCTGGATCCCGCCGAGGCCCCGGCCACCGGCCGGCGTCTGGTCGAACAGGCGCTGGACACGTTCGGCCGCCTCGATGGCGTGGTGTCCAACGCCGGCGTTCCAGAAACCCTGCGCCTCCACCGGCAGACGGCGGAAGGTTTCCGCCGGGTCTTTGACATCAACTTCTTCGGCGCCTTCGATCTCGTCCATGCCGCCTGGCCGGAGTTGTCCCGGAACGGCGGCCGCATCGTGGTCAGCGCCTCGGCCGCTGGCCTGCACGGCGGCGACGGCATGGCGGCCTATGCCTCATCCAAGGCGGCGCTGATCGGCCTGGTACGGGGATTGGCGACCGAAGGCCGGCCGCGGAACGTCCTGATCAACGCCATCGCACCCTATGCGGTCACCGCCATGACCGAGCCGTACCTCGCCCCGGGCCAGGCGGAGCGGATGGATCCCGCCGCCGTGGCGCCGCTGGTCTCCTGGCTGGTGAGCGAGGCCTGCGACATCACCGGCCAGACGCTGGTCTCCGGCGGCGGGCGGCTGCGCATCGCCACGGCCGTCGAGGGCGCGCCGGTCCGACTGGACGGACCGATCGGCGCGGCGGTCCACGCCGCCATCCGCGCCGAACCGCGCGAGGCCTATCCCGACTCCCACGCGGCCTTCGCGGCCTTCATGGACGGCCGCCCCGCGCTGGCCGCCACCCCCGCATAATCGGACGAGGAACAGATGGTCTATATTCTAGGCGGCTGGCAGTCGGACTTCTCCCAGAACTGGGCCCGTCGGCAGATGGACTTCGCCGACGCCTTCGCCGAGGTGGTGGGCGAGGGGCTCGCCGCCGTCGACCTGGAGCCCAAGGACATCGACACCGGCCACGTGGGCAACTTCGTGGGTGAGCTGTTCGCCGGCCAGGGTCTGCTGGGCGGTTTCTTCGGCCTCGTGCATCCCGACTTCGACGGCATGCCGACCGCCCGGCACGAGGCGGCCTGCGCCTCGGGCAGCGTGGCGATCCTCGCCGCCACCGCCGAGATCGAGGCCGGCCGCTACGACACTGCCTGCGTCGTCGGCCTGGAGATGATGCGCAATGTCTCGGGCCAGCAGGCGGCGCAGAACCTGGGCGCGGCGGCCTGGACCGGCCACGAACTGCAGGACGCGACCTATCTCTGGCCGCGCGCCTTCTCGGACCTGGGCGAGGAGTACGACCGCCGGTGGGGCCTGAAGTACGAGCACCTGATGCGGATCGCGGAGATCAACTTCGCCAACGCCAAGAAGAACCCCAACGCCCAGACCCGGCAGTGGGCGTTCAACGACAAGAGCTTCACCGCCGACGACGAGGCCAATCCGGTCATCGAGGGCATGATCCGCAAGAACGACTGCGGCCAGGTCACCGATGGCGCAGCGGTCGTGTTCCTCGCCTCGGAGAAGGCCGCCCGCGAATATGCCGACAAGCGCGGCGTGCCGCTGGAGAGCCTGCCGCGGATCAAGGGCTGGGGGCATACCTCGGCGCCGATCAGCTACGACCGCAAGGTGCGCGCCAGCGAGGGCCAGCCCTACGTCTTCCCGCGGGTCAAACAGGCGATCGACGCGGCGCGCGGCCGCGCCGGGGTGACGGACATCTCGGAGCTGGACGCCGTCGAGACCCACGACTGCTTCACCACCACGGAATACATGGCCATCGAGCATCTCGGCCTGACCGCCCCCGGCGAAGCCTGGAAGGCCGTGGAGGACGGCTCCATCGAGATCAGCGGGCGCCTGCCGATCAACCCGTCCGGCGGCCTGATCGGCCTCGGCCACCCGGTGGGCGCCACCGGCGTGCGGATGACGCTGGACGCCTTCAAGCAGGTGACCGGCCAAGCGGGCGACTACCAGGTCGAGGGGGCCAAGACCGTCCAGACGCTGAACATCGGCGGCTCGACCACCACCACGGTCAGCCTCGTCGTCGGCGTCTGAGGATGGCCGACAGCGCCGAGGCCCCCGTGAAGGCGCCGTTTCGCGAGGCGCACCTGATGCCCGTGGACCTGGAGATTGAGCGTCGCCCGGACGGCACGGTCCTCATCGCCTCCAGGATCCCGCTGCGGCCGTACGAGGCCAACATCCCGGCCGCCTTCGCCCGCCGGGCCGAGGTGTCTGCCGAGAAACCAGCATTGGCCCAGCGAGGCGCCGACGGTGAATGGGCCTACACCTCGTACGCCCAGCTCAAGCGGGACATGGACGCCGCCACCCAGTGGCTGCTCAGCGAGGCCCCCGCGGGCCCGGTGCTGATCCTGGCCGGGAACACGCCCGCCTTCGCGGTGATGAGCTTCGCCGCCCAGGCCGCGGGTCGCGCGGCCTGCCCAGTCAGCGTCACCTATGCGGCGCTCGGCGGCGACTATGGCCGCCTGGCGCATGTGGTCGACAAGGTGAAACCGGGCGTGGTGTTCGCCGAAGACACCGCCATGGCCAAGGGCGCGCTGGACAGCCTGGACCTACACGGCGCGCACATCGTGACGGCGACGCCCGCCGCCCTGTCCAAGTCCGCCACAGCCTATGCGGACGTCCTGGCGACGCCGATCACGGCCGCGGTCGCCGCCTCCATCGCTGGATTGAAGCCGCAGGACCGGGCCGCCCTGATGCTGACGTCGGGATCGACCGGCCTGCCCAAGGTCGTGCCCATCACCTTCGACAACCTGATGGCCAATTCCACCCAGTGCCAGCAGACCATCGGGGAGGCGGCGGGTTGGCATGACGTGATGCTGGACTGGCTGCCCTGGCATCATGCGGCCGGCGCCTTCGTGCTGCGGACGACCCTGCTGGAGGGCGGCACGCTCTACATCGACGACGGCAAGCCGGCGCCCGGCCTGTTCGAGACGTCGATCCAGAACCTGCGCGAGATCCCGGTCAGCTACTTCAACAATGTGCCGCTGGGCTACGCCATGCTGGTGGACGCCCTGGAGCAGGACGCGGTCCTGCGGGCGACCTTCTTCAAGAAGATGCGCCTGATGCTCTATGGCGGCGCGGGCCTGCCGCAGACCGTCATGGACCGCCTGCAGGCCGCCGCCGTCGCCGAGACCGGCCACCGGATCATGATGACCAGCGGCTACGGCATGACCGAAACCGTTTCGGCCTTCATGGTCATCCACTTCGAGACCGACCGGGTGGGCATCGGCCTGCCGGCGCCGGGCACGACGATCAAGCTGTCGCCGAGCGGTGACCGCTACGAACTGCGCGCTCGCGGGCCCAACGTCACGACGGGCTACCTCGACGAGCCGGAGAAGACGGCGGCGGCGTTCGACGAGGAGGGATTCTACCGGACGGGGGACCTCGTGGTGTTCCACGATGCGCAGGACCCGACCAAGGGGCTGGCGTTCTCGGGGCGGGCCGCCGAGGAGTTCAAGCTCTCCAGCGGCGCCTGGGTCTATGGCGGCGCCGTGCGCGACGGGCTGATCAAGGCGCTGTCGCCGCTGGTGACGGACCTGGTGCTCTGCGACGACGGCCGCCCCTGGCTGGGCGTGATGCTGTGGCCCAAGCCCGATGCCGACCCGGCGGAGATCGCCAAGCGCCTGGCGGCGTTCAACGGCGGGCAGCACGGCAGCGCGGGGCGCGTGAAGCGGGCGCTGCTGCTCACCGAGCCGCCCAGCGCCAACGCCCACGAGATCTCGGACAAGGGCACCATCAACCGCCGGGCCGTGATCGACCGCCGGGCAGGGGAGGTGGAACGGCTCTACGCGGAAATCCCTGATGAGGAGGTGATCGTCCTTGGCTGAGGGCTAACGCTGCGTGTGCGGCGTCCACTCGGCGCCGACCTGCGCATAGTCGGCGCTGAACCAGCGAGGATAGCCGTGCAGGGTCTGGCCGCCGTCGGCCAGCACCTCGGCGCCGGTGACGTAGCCTGCCTCGTCGCTGCACAGGAAGGCGGCCAGGCGCGCGATATCCTCCGGCCGCCCCAGGCGGCCCACCGGCGTGTTGGAGATCGCGTCCGCCCGCACCGCCGGATCGTCGATCAGCGACCTGGTCATCGCGGTCTCGATCACGCCCGGGAGGACCAGGTTCACCCGGATCCGCCAGACCCCCAGCTCGGACGCCAGCGACTTGGCCAGCATCCGCACGCCCGCCTTTGACGCGGCATAGGCGCCCAGCAGGTCGCAGATATGGGTGGCGGCGGTCGATGCGGTGAACAGGATCGCGCCGCCCCGGCCTCCGTCGCGCATGAGGCGCGCGGCGGCCTGAGCCATGAGGAAGCCGCCGTTCAGGTTGACGTCCACGTGCTTGCGCCACTGGTCGAACGGCGTGTCGATAAGCGCGCCATAGCGGCCATAGCCCGCGTTGAGGAAGGCGGCGTCGAGGCGGCCGAAGCGGTCCCGGATCGCCGAGAACAGCCCTGCGACCGCGTCCGGATCGGATTGATCGCAGGCGTGGGCCAGCACGCCCCGGCCCGCCGCGCCCAGCGCCCTGGCGACCTCTTCCAGCGCGTCCGCCCGCCGGTCGGTGACCACGAGGTCGGCCCCGCGCGCCGCGAAGGCGGCCGCCCCGGCCGCGCCAATGTCGCCCGCCGCGCCCGTGACGAGGACCGTGCGTCCACTGTAGTCGACCATCTCGCCGCCTCCGTTTTCGCTTGCCGCGCCTTGTGGGCGGACATTAACTTGCATAGAAAGACTGTCAAACCGCCCCACACATCGAGGGCGGAACCTGGGGGTGCGGCATGCCGGAATTCGTAGTGGTCCTGGCGGTGAACGCCGTCGTGATCCTGGGCCTGTTCGTCCTGGCCTGGGCGATCTGCGTGGCCCAGCGCGATGTGACGCCGGTGGACAGCCTCTGGGGTCTCGGCATGGGCGTGGTGGCCATCTCCACCTTCCTGCAGACCGGCGGCGGCACGTCGCGGCGAATGATCCTGACCGGCCTCTGCGTCGCCTGGGCGGTGCGGCTGGGCGGCTACATGCTGTGGCGCTGGCGCGACCATGGGCCGGATGGCCGCTATGTGCGGATGCTGGACAAGGCCAAGGCCGAGCGGGGCTGGGGCTATGGCTACGCCGCCTTCCGCCTGGTGTTCCTGCTGCAGATGCCGCTGCTCTGGCTGGTCTGCCTTCCGGTGCAGCTGGGACAGGTTCCGGACCAGCCGGCGGAGCTGGGCGCGCTCGGCGTCACGGGCGTCGTGCTGGCGGTGTTCGGCCTGATCTTCGAGAGCCTCGCCGACTGGCAGCTCGTTCGCTTCAAGAAGGATCCCGCCAACGCCGGCCAGGTGATGGACCTGGGCCTGTGGCGCTACACCCGGCATCCCAACTACTTCGGCGACGCTTGCGTCTGGTGGGGCCTGTGGCTGGTGGCGGCGGAGACGACGCTGGGCCTGTTCTCGGTGATCGGGCCGCTCTACCTCGTCTACACCCTGACCCGCTGGAGCGGCATGCCCACGGTCGAGGGGCGCATGCGCCGCCGAAAGCCGGCCTATGAAGACTATATGCGCCGCACCTCGGCCTTCGTCCCCTGGCCGCCCAAGCCCCCCGAAGCCGCCTGAGGTCGCGCCCTTGTCCCTGCCTGCCCATATCGCCGACCGGCTCCGCCTGCCGGCCATCGCCGCCCCGATGTTCCTGGTCTCCGGTGTCGACATGGTCCTGGCCGCCTGCAGGGCCGGGATCATCGGCTCGTTCCCGGCCAACAACGCCCGCTCGCTGGAGGAGCTGGACGCCTGGATGGCGACGATCGTCGCCACCCTGCCGGCCGACGCCCCGCCCTGGGCCATGAACATCATGGTCCACCGCTCCTACGCCCGCTGGGAGGATGAGCTGGAACTGGTGCTGAAGCACCGCCCGCCCATCGTCATCACGGCCCTGGGCAGCCCGTCGGCGGTCGTCGACGCGATCCACGGCTATGGCGGCCTGGTCTATGCCGACGTCAACTCCCTGACCTTCGCGCACAAGGCGGCGGCCACCGGCGTGGACGGGCTGATCCTCGTGGCGGCCGGAGCGGGCGGCCACACCGGCCCCATCTCGGGATTCGCCTTCGCCCCGGCGGTGCGCGAGTGGTTCGAGGGCACGATCGCGCTGGGCGGCGGCATCGGTTCGGGCCAGGCCATCCGCGCTGCGCGGATGCTCGGCGCCGATCTGGCCTACCTGGGCACGCGGCTCATCGCCTGCGAGGAGAGCCTGGCCGTCCCCGGCTACAAGCAGATGCTGGTGGAAGCCTCGGCCGAGGATATCGTCACCTCCGCCGCCCTGACCGGCATGCCGGCCAACTGGCTGAAGGCCAGCCTCCTGGCCGCCGGCTACGACGCCGAGGGCCTGAAGACCAAGGCCGAGATCAACCTGGGCCGGCCGGAGGACGCCGCCAAGCGCTGGCGCGACGTCTGGTCCGCCGGCCACGGGGCCGGGCAGGTGAAGGCCGTCGAGCCGCTGGCCGCGATCATCGACAAGCTGGCGGCGGAGTACGCGCAAGCGGCCGGCTGAGCCGCGCCTTGACAACGGGGCGGCCATTTTCGAAGGGTCGGCAGGCGCAGCCCGAGGCGATATGGCCGATCCCCAACCGAACGACGTCCCGCCGGCTCCGACCCAGCTCGTCCAGGCCAACTCCGCGACCCGGGCCCTGAACATCCTCGGCGACCGCTGGACGCTGATGATCCTCTACCTGGCCTTCCAGCGCGTGCGGCGGTTCGACGAGTTCCAGGGGCGCATCGGCCTGGCTCGCAGCCTGCTGATCGACCGCCTCCGACGGCTGCAGAAGGCGGGGCTGCTGGAGAAGGTGCGCTATCAGGAGCGGCCGGTGCGGGAGGAATACCACCTGTCGCCCATGGGACTCGACCTCTACAGCCTGGCCCTGATGATCATCCGCTGGGAGAAGCGCTGGTTCTACGATCCGGCCAACCCTGCGCACCGGCTGGTCCACAGCTGCGGCCACGAATTCACACCCGAGTTCCGCTGTCGCGGCTGCGGCGAGCTCGTGACGCCCCGCGACGTCTATGTGGCGGAGGGGCCGGGCGCAGGGTTCGAGCCCTCGCCGCCGCCCCGGGTGCAGCGCCGGTCCATCGTGCCGGCCGACAGCCTGAACCAGGGCAACCCGATGCTGGACCGCGCCTTCCAGGTGCTGGGCGACCGCTGGACCAGCCACGTGATCGCTTCGGCCTTCCTGGGGCGGCGGCGGTTCAACGACTTCCAGCAGTCGCTGGGGGTGGCGCCCAACATCCTGGCGGACCGCCTGTCCCGACTGGTGGACCTGGGCGTGCTGCGCAAGGAGCTCTACCAGCAGCGGCCCGAGCGCTGGGAGTACCGCCTGACGGAGGAAGGGCGCGACCTCTATCCCCTGATCGCCGAGCTCAACCGCTGGGGCGACCGCTGGCTGGACGGGGGGAAGGGCCCGCCGCTCATCACCCACCACCGCCCCTGCGGCCACGTCCTGGAGGGGAAGGTCACCTGCGACCACTGCCGCGCCGAGGTCGCTGCGCAGGACGTGACGCCGCCCGGCGGCTGACGCCTACTTGGCGACGGGCCGCGAGATCATCTCGCGCACTTCATCGGTCATGGGTTTGCCGGCCTTCATGTCCGCGCTGATCCGGCCGTCGAAATACTCCCGCCACTCGCTGACCAGCAGCCCGCGGAACTGCAGGCTGCCGGCGTAGGGGATGGCCACATGCTGGCCTGTGGTCAGGGTGAACTCGTCCACGCCCTCCATGAACAGGCGGTCGGCGGACTCGGCATAGTCGAAGATGCGCCAGCTGTTGCTGCCCGGCGCGATCACGGACTTCATGTTCTGCAGCGCGGTCCGCATGGCCGCCTTGCCCCGGATCGCGGGCGCGTAGCCGGACGAGTTGCGCCAGACGATGTCGTCCGTGACGTGGGCCAGCACGCCGTCCACGTCCTGCCGTTTCCAGGCGGCGATGATCGCTTCCAGCACGGGATAGAGGCGCGGCATGGCGGCGGTCTCCTTGGCGAGGGCGGGGGCGGCGATCAGGGCGCCCGCGGCGGCCATGACGGTGCGACGCAGGAGGTGATGGGGCGGCCCGCTCATCGCGCGACCTCCCGGTCCAGGAGTTCCAGAACCTGACGCGTCAAAGGCGCGCCGGCCTTCTGCTCCGCCATGACGCTGAGATCGACGTAGTCGCGCCAGCCCGCGATCAGGTCGCCGCGGAAGTCGAGGATCCCCGCATAGGGCGTGGCGACCCGGCGCCCCTCCGTCGTGCGATAGTCGTCGACGCCCTCGACGAACAGGCGGTCGCCCGCCTCCGCATGGGCGAAGATGCGCCATTCGATCCGGTGCATGTCGGCCTGGAAGCGCTCCAGCAGCTTGCGCGCCGCGGCCTTGCCCCGAACCGGCGGCATGACCGCCACGGCGTAGTGCCAGACGATGTCGTCGGCCATGAAGCCCAGGACGCGATCGACGTCCTTGGCCTGCCAGGCGTGGATCACCTGCTGGAGGATGGCGTAGAGGCGGCTCATCCGGACTCCGGACTCAGAAAGGGAAGCGCCGGGCGGCTGGCCGCCCGGCGACGGGATCTAGAACGCGGCGGACAGCTCGATGCCGTAGGTCCGCGGCGCGCCGAACGAGGACATCTCCTCCTGGAAGAAGGGGATGATGTTGGTGCGGTAGACCGTATCGCCCAGGTTCTTGCCGTAGACCGAGACGCTCCAGGGCTTGTCCGGCAGGGTCAGGGTCACCCGGCCGTCGAGGGTGCCGTAGCCGTCCTCCCAGGTGGTATTCTCCGGAGCCCACGGCATCCGCCCCTGGTAACGGTAGCTCAGGCGCGCGGACAGGGCGTCTTCCCACGATCCGACGCTGGTGGTCACCTCGGCCCCGATCGCGCCCTGCCAGCGCGGCGTGCGCTGCATCCGGTTCCCGGAGTTGTTCACCCCGGCGAAGATGAAGGTGTCGTACTCGGCGTGCACATAGCTGCCGCTGGCCCAGGCGCGCAGCCAACGGGTCGGAGCCAGCTGCAGGTCGGTCTCCACGCCCTTGATCGTGGCGCCGGGCGCGTTGCTGATCACGTTGCAGAGGCAGGACGCAAGGGTCTGCTGCACCTGCAGGTCCTTGTACTTCATGTAGAACACCGCCGTGTTCCACCGCAGCCGGCGGTCGAACATCTCGGTCTTGTAGCCGGCCTCGTAGTTCGTGACGGTCTCGGGATCGTACGGCGTCGCGGCGGCGAAGGCGTTCGAGGCGCTGTTCTGGAAGCCGCCGCCCTTGAAGCCCCGCGAGACGGTCAGATAGGCCATGTTCCGCTCGTCTGGCGTCCAGCGCAGGGTCGCTTGTGGCGTCAGTTCCTTCCAGGAGTCGCCGTAGGGCGTGGCGAAGTTGGTGGTCAGCGGCGTCAACGGCGCCGGATCATTGGGATTTAGCCGGTCGCCGGTGGCGACGATGATGCCCCGCTGGAAGCCGTACTTCTTGTCCTTGGTGTAGCGGGCGCCGACGTCCAGCTTCAGGGTCTCGGTGATCTTGAAGCCGACCTGGGCGAAGACCGCCATGTCCCGGTTGTGGCCGTGGTCGTCCCAGTGGCTCTCGCCCGACAGGGTCGGCAGCACGGTCGATTCACCCCAGTAGCGGTTATACTGGTGCACGTTGGTCTTCTGGTAGTAGGCGCCGACGATCCAGTCGAAGCGGCTCTCGGTGTTGGTCGAGGCCAGCCGCAGCTCCTGCGAGACCTGGTTCATCCCCTCGATGAAGTTCACCGGTTCGGCGAAGAGCAGGGGGGCGGCCACGTTGAAGCCATTGGCCGGGCCGAGGCCGGTCTGGTCGTACAGCGTGAACGAGTGGTTGTGCCGGTAGCCGCTGATGCTGGACAGGCGGACGTTCTCGGCCACGTCCTTCTCGACCTTGATGATGATGTCGTAGGTCTCGTGCCGCGCGCCCTGCGGGGTCGGCGCGGTGTCGCCCTTGAACAGCGGCCAGATCGGCAGGCTTTCCTTGCGGCTGAGACCGCCGGGCCGCAGGGCAGCGATCAGCGCGCGGGTGCCGGACCACGGGGTGAAGCTGGCCGGCAGGGTCTTGCTCTTCAGGCCAACGCGATGGATGCCGTCGTTGCTGTCCTTGGCGTAGTCGACGTTGATGCTGGCGCGCAGGTCGGAGCCCTCGGGCGCATAGGCCAGCTGCACCCGCGCCTGGGTGGAATCCAGGTTCTCCAGCTCGACGTTGTGCAGGATGTCCTTGTAGTAGCCGCCGCGGTTGATCGTCTGGAACGAGACCCGGCCGGCCAGGCTCTCGGTGATCGGGCCGGTGATGTAGCCGTTGGTCTGCTTCAGGTCGTAGTTGCCCAGCGTGACGGTCATGCGCCCCGAGGCCTCGAAGCTGGGCGCGTTCGAGATGATGTTCACCGCGCCGCCAGCGACGTTCTTGCCCAGCAGCACGCCTTGGGGCCCGCGCACCACCTCGACCCGCGCCACGTCGTAGAAGGCCGAGTTCAGGTTGCCCGAACGGCTGACGTAGACGTCGTCCACGAAGGTCGCCACCGACTGGTCGGCGGTGGGCGAGCTCAGGCGCGTGTTCACGACGCCCCGGATGTTGATCTCGTTGGACTGCGGCGAGTTCGCGGTGAACGAGATGCCCGTCATGTTGTGGGCCAGGTCCTCGAGCGTCAGGACCCGGTCCTTGGCGAGGTTGGCGCCGGTGATGGCGGTGATGGCCAGCGGCGCGGTCTGGACGTTTTCCTCGCGCTTCTGGGCGGTGACGATCAGCTCCTCCAGCTGGGTCCCCGGCTCCGCGGCCATGGCGGGGGCGGCGAGCCCCAGGCCGGTCAGGAGGGCGATCACGGATGTGGTGTGCTGCAGCTTCATGGCGTTTCTCCCCCGGGCCGCGGCGTTCGAGCGCCGAGATCCCCCGTTGTGTTGTCCGCGCGAGGCGGAAGACGTCCGCTTGGAAGGGTGGGGCGAGGCGGGCAGAGCGTCTGGCCCCGGCGCCGAAGGTTGCGCCGGCTTGCATAACGTCATCCAGGCGGTCGCGCGGAAGCGGATCGCCGACGTCATTGCGCCTGGATCTCCCCGATCAAGCCCTCCCGACTTCTCTTATTCCTATCTGGGCAAGCGCTCCGGGAAGCGCTTACATCTCGTCAAGCAAGTCACCCCCTCGTATGGCTGGTGGCGACTCCCGAGAAAGAGCTTGCCAATAGTCCGTACCGTTATGCAAGTTGATTTTCGGAACGGGATCCAGGGAGGACGGCGAGATGGCCGCAGCGCTGACGGACGAGCAGAAGACCGCGGCCGGGCGTGAGATGGCCGAGGCGTGGCGAGCGCTCGACTGGCGCAAGGTCGCCGACATGTTCACGCCCGATGGCGTGCTGCATTCCATGATGGTCGAGCCCATCGTGGGGCGCGAGGCGATCTACAAGCGTGTGTCGGGCCTGGGCGACGGGCTGGAGCAGATCACCCTCAACATCCACCACATGGGCGTCATCGACGGGGTGCTCTACATGGAGCGCACGGACGAGTTCGTGATCCGCGGCAAGGTCGGCTCGGCGCCGGTGGTGGGCGTCCTGGAATTCGACGGCCGACTGATCAGGGTCTGGCGCGAATACTACGACCGCGCCCACCTCCTGAAAGCCATGGGCCTGGTCGAAGACTTCGACCAGAAGACCCGCTGACTAGGACCTAGCGCCCGTACGGCCGCAGTTCGGCCGAGCGGGCGGAGTCCAGGTACTCGTCAAGGCGGGTGATCACCCCGTCCTCCATCCTGACCACCACGCAGGCGTCCATGGCCCACTTTTTCCCGTCGGGCAGGGTCGCCTCCAGCACATGCTGCTGAAGGAAGCCGTCCGGTAGGGGCTCGCGACGCACCACACGATAGTTGCGGTCGGGGAGGGTGCGGATGAACCAGTCCAGCACCTTCATGTTCTGGTCGACCGTCTGTTCGATCCCGTCGCTGTTGTGCCAGAGCTTGGCGTCCGGCGCATAGCAGGCGCGGACGGCGGCAGTGTCGCCCGCCTGGATCGCGCCCACGAAGCGTTCGGCGAAGGCGAGGTAGTCCTGGGGGGTCATGTCGCGCGCTCCCTCAGCGGCCGGTCGTCACGCGCTCGCCGGAGAGCGAGCGGCGCATCTGCAGTTCGAAGCCCTTGGGGTCGCGCGCCAGGTTGGCCCGGACGTCCACGGCCATGAAGTCGGTGTCCACCTCGTCGGCGCCCTTTCGGATCGCCTTCAGGCCCGCTTCCGCGATCGTCGCCGGCGTCTCCTTGAAGCCCTCGACGTGACTGGCCATCCGCGTGTCCACCGAGCCGACGATCAGGGCGGTCACCGAGGTGTTCTGCGGCGCAAGCTCGGCCCGCAGGCAGGTGGACATGGCCCGGCCGGCGAACTTGGAGGGGCTGTAGCCCCCCATGCCGGGCACGGCCACGATGCCGCCCGCGGACAGGACGTTGGCGATGGCGCTCTCCTTGTGCCGCGCCAGGATCGGCGCGAACGCCCGGCACATGGCCAGGGGGCCGAAGTAGTTGGTCTCCATCTCCGCGCGCGCGGCCGACAGGTCCGGCGCCTTCAGCAGGGTCTGCATGGAGAACTGGCCGGCGTTGTTCACCAGGATGCTGACGTCCTGGCACTGGGCCGCGGCGGCCTCGATCTGCTCCGGCTTGCTCACGTCGAGCTGCACCGCGACGACCCGCGCCGGATCCTCGTCCACGAGATGGCGGGCGTTGGCCGGGTCGCGGGCGGCCACGTAGACCTTCCGCGCGCCGGCGGCGAGGAAGGCGCGCACGAAGGCTTCGCCGATCCCGCGGTTGCCGCCCGTGACCAGGGCGACGCTGTCCTTGATTTCCATCCCTTGAGCCTCTGGTCTTAGGCCGCCACGAAGCCGTCGCGGATGAACGCCCGGTCCGCCCAGACGCTGTGCGTGCCGCTGCAGATCTTGTGGGGCAGGGCGATGCGGACGACCGGCCCCTCGTCGAAGCGCTTGCAGTCGATCAGCACGCACTCGGACGTGCCGCTGGTCTCGTCGATGATGAAGCTGACGAGATAGCCATCGTCCTCGTCCTTGGCGTCGATGCGCGGCACGAAGGGGGCCTCGCTGGCGTAGCGGCCATCGGGCAGGCTGACCTCCCACGACTCTCCGGTCTCCAGGTCGTGCTTCACGAAGCCGGTGAACAGGAACCAGCCGGGCCTCGACGTCGTGGAATAGGCGTAGCGGTAGGGCTTGCCGGCGTAGCGCTGGTTGAACATGCCGAACTCGAGGATCCGGTCGTCCAGGTGGCGCTCGTGCGTCTCGCCGGTCTTCAGGTTGAACCGCCAGCGGTGCAGCTTGGGACGGAAGCTGTGCTCGTCCAGGAACGACATCATGTGCCCGTAGCCATCGGGCGCGTCGGGCAGCGGCCGCGGGGTCGGGTTCTCCTGGAAGTAGCCGTCCATGACCACCTCGTCGCCGTCCTCGTAGGCGTTGAGGAAGTGCAGGATGTAGGTGGGCTCGGCCTCGAACCAGCGGACGTCTGACGGCTGGCCGTACCGCGGGATGATGCCGAAGCGCGACGGGAGGCCCGGGTGCATCCGCACGGCGTGGATGTCGCGTTTCAGGAGCTCCTCGTCCCAGAACACCGGCAGGTCGTTGAGGATCGAGAAGTTCGTCGTGAACGTCATGTCGTGCGGCAGGCGCGGGCCGGGCAGGGGGACCGGCACGTAGTGCGCCAGCTTCCCGTGCCGGTCGACCACGCCGTAGTGCATGTAGGGCGCATGCTTGGAGTAGTTGAAGAACAAGAGCTCGCCCGTGGCCTCGTCGACCTTGGTGTGGGCCGAGACGCCGTCCAGCGGACCCCAGCTGGCCACGCCGCCCTGCTCCAGCGTCTCCGGATCCAGCCAATAGGCTTCGCCGCACTGGTAGAAGGTCGAGACGATGCGCCCGCCATGGACGACCACGTCGGTGGAGGATGAATCCTTCAGCCCGCCATGGGCGCCGAAGCCGGGCCGCAGCGAGACGCCGGGACCGTCCATCAGCCCGCCCCAGAGGGCCTGGCCGGCTTCCTGTTCGGCCTGGAAGCCACGCGTCCGGACGAAGCGGTTGCGATAGTCGGCCCGGCCGTCCTTGAAGCTGATCATGTGCACCATGCCGTCGCCGTCGAACGGATGGTGGCGGCCCAGCGGCTGCTGCACGGGGTTCTCGGTGTTGCGGACATAGACGCCGTCGATGTCGCGCGGGATCGCGCCCTCGATCACGTCGAGGTCCGTGGCGTCCACCTCCTCGTGCAGCGGCGTCCAGGCGCCGTTGAGATACGGATGGTTGCTGGGCCGCAGCGAGACCTGCACCGGCGGCAGTCGCTCCATCTTCATAACGGCTCTCCGAGCGTGTCGGCGCGCCCGTCGCGGGCGCCCTTGAACCAAGTCTAGCAACATGGTCTTGTTGTGCAAGTGACATGGGCCGGATGCGTGACCGATCGCATCGGCGGCCCGGAACGAGGGATGGAAACACGCATGAAGACCCTGCTCAGCCTGGCCGCGCTCGCCTTCGCCGTGGCGGCGCCTCTGCCGGCGTCGGCCGCAGACACGGACGCCAGCCGGATCGCCGTCGCCCGGGAGATGATCGCCGCGTGGAAGGCGGCCGACTGGCGCAAGGTCGGCGATCTGTTCGCCGAGAAGGGCGTCCTGCGCTCGATGATGATCGAGCCTGTGGTGGGCCGCGAGGCGATCTATCAGCGCATCGCCGCGCTCGGCAAAGGCGCGCCGGACGGCGTTGTCCTCGACGTCTCGCACATGGGTGTGATCGACGGCCTGGTGTTCATGGAGCGGGTCGACCGCTTCGTCTACAACGGCAAGCCCGGCGAGGTGCCGGTCGTCGGCGTGCTCGATATCCGCGACGGCAAGGTGCAGGAGTGGCGTGAGTACTACGACCGCGCCGAGCTGCTGAAGGCGCTTGGGGAGAAGTAGGCCTCAGCCCACCCGTTCCAGGACCATGGCGGCGCCGACCCCGACGCCGCCGGTGGCCACGACGAGACCCGTCTCGGCGTCGAGCTGGACCATGTCGTCGAGCAGGGTGGTGGTGAGGACCGCGCCGGTGGCGCCCATGGGGTGACCCATGGCCAAGTGGCCGCCATTGGGATTGACCCGCTCCATATCCGGTTCGAACCGTCGCTCGAACAGCACCGGGATGGCGGCGAATGCCTCCATGAACTCGACCGCGCCCACGTCGCGGAGCGCGAGCCCGGCGCGGTCCAGCGCGCGCTCCATCGCGCTGAACCCCGCGGTGAGTTGCAGCACCCGGTCTCCTGCGGTCTCCCCGACCGATCGGATGCGGGCGAGGGGGGTGAGGCCCAGGGCCTGCCCCGCCTCCAGCGTTCCCAGCAGGAGCAGGGCGGCGCCGTCGGCGATCGGCGGACAGTGCGCGACGGTGTGCACATGCTCCACCCGCGTCAGGTCCGGACGATGGGCCAGCAGGATTTCGTCGTAGCCCTGGGCCCCTGCGGCGGCGAACACGGGGCCATGGCGCGCCAGGCTGGCGCCGTCGCCGAAGTCCCTGATGTTCTCGTCACGGTCCAGCGCCACGGCGCCGTCCGCGCCGCTGACCGGAATCACCCGTCCGGCGTAGCGGCCGTCCGCCCAAGCCGTCGCCGCGCGCCGATGCGACCGCAGCGTCGCCGCATCCAACGCCTGGCGCGGAATGTTCTCGACGGTCGCCAGCAGGTCCGCGGCGAGGCCCACGGGCGACCACCCCATCGCCGCGGCCAGATCCATGTCGCTGTAAAAGTCGGCCGCGTCCGCCAGGAATGGGGTCTGCGACATGCTCTCCACGCCGCCCGCCAGCGCTAGGTCCACCTGGCCTGCCGCCACCCGTCGGGCGGCGTCGGCGATGGCGCTGAGACCAGAAACGCAGAAATTATTGATTGTTAGCGCCGCGACTTCATCGGGAAGGCCGGCCTGGGTTCGGGCGGAAAGCGCCATATGCCCCCCCTGGACGCCCACCTGGGTGACGCATCCGAGCGTCAGGTGATTCACGGAAGCCACGGATTCAGGGCCGTTGCGCGCGGCCAGCGCCTGGACCAGCTGACCGACCAGCCTGGCCGGCGCCACGGCGGCCAGGGCTCCGTCCGGCCGACCCTTGCCGCGCGGCGTCCGCACGGCGTCGAAGATGTAGACAGACATGGAACCGCTCCAGCCGCGCCGAGTCCGTCTTGTAAACGAAGTCATATGGGCGGCAAGCGCGCGAACGGCGCCTCAGGCCGCCTAAGGCCGCTATAGTGGAGCCGTGTCGCCGCACCGAGGGAGGACGGCCATGTCGATCGAGTTCTGGTGCCTGTACGCCGCGATGGGCCTTGCGCTGGTCCATCTGACCGCCGCGTCCTTCAGCTTCAAGGCGCAGGTGGGCAACGCCTACACCGTCGGGGCGCGCGACGAAGACCTGAGGCCCAAGGGCGTGGCGGGCCGTCTCGGCCGCGCGCAGCGCAATTTCCTCGAAACGTTCGCCATCTTCGCCGCCGCCGTTCTCATGCTGGACGCGCTCGACCGGGCCGGCGGCTGGTTGAGCGTGTCCGGCGCGGTGACCTACGTTGCGGGGCGATCGCTCTTCCTGCCGCTCTACGCCGCGGGGATTCCATGGCTGCGGACCCTGAGCTGGAACGCCGCGACGGCGGGCCTCGTCATGGTGATGATCGCCGTCGTGTGGACGCCTTGAGCGATGGCTCGCGCGCCGCCGCCGCGCGCGCCCAAAGCGCCCAGGTCATCCGCCTGAGAAGCCCTGGCGGCCCAGGCCGTCGATCAGCAGCGCGGCATTGAGCGCGTAGGCCGCGACGAGAGCCAGGCTCACCCAGCTCACCGCGCGCGCCGGCCTTGCGGTCGGGCGATAGATCAGGCCGATCGTGGCGGCCCCCGTCATCAGCAGCGCCGTCAGCACGGTGACGCCATGGGCGGCCGAAACCTGAGAGAGCAGGGGGCCGCCAGGATAGGCGGCATCGTCGACGGCCAGCACCACCATGTTGAAGAGATTGCTGCCGAACAGATTGGCGACCGCCATATCCAGAGCCCCGATGCGAACGGCGGACAGGGTGACCACCAACTCGGGCAGGGACGTCGCCGCGGCCAGGAACAGCGTGCCGACGAAGGTGGTTGTCCAACCCATAGCCGTCGCTAGGTCCAGGGCCGCGCCGGGCAGCATGACCCCCGCGGCCACGACGGCCGTCGCCGCGGCCACGTAGCCGGTCACAGCGCGGGCCAGCGTAACGCCCGGATACCGCAGGGCGGCGGGTTCTGGTGGCTCGAGCAGGCGACGGCGCTCGTAGGTAAAGATGTTGCGCAGGGCCAGCACGTAGATCGGGACGATCGCCAGTGTCGCGGGACTCAGGGGCAGGCCGGCGATGGCGGCCGGCGCCGACAGGTTGAGTCCCACGATCGCCAGCATGACTGCGCTGTAGCCCGTTGAAAGTGCATGGCCTTCCGCGGCGCGGGCGAACAGGCAACCCGGCCTATGGAAGAAGTCGACAACGCTCAGCAGGAGCAGGTTGAAGACGCAGCTTCCCAGCGCATCCCCGACGGCGAGGTCGGGCGCATTTTCGAGCCGCACCGCGCTGATCCCGGTGACCAGTTCAGGCAACGACGTGACCGTCGCAAGCAGGATGAGGCCAATCCAGCTACCCGAGAGGCCGGTCCGCTCCGCGATGACATCGCCGAAACGCGACAGCCAGTAGCCGGCGAAAGCGATGACGGCGGCGAGCAGCAGGAACGTGGTCCATACGGTCAACATTCGTGTGCTCCGGGGGCGAGCCGCCTTCTGCGGCGGTGTTGAGGGCGTGACCTTGCGTTCCGTCAAAGCCCAGGACCGCCCCGTGGTCTTGGATGCAACGACGTATCGCCGGAGGTCCGGAAATATGACGAGCTCCGAGACGACCGTTGAGGCGCGGCCTGTCCTGCTGGCGACCGACCTCAGCAGCCGGTGTGACCGGGCCTTCGAGCGCGCATGCGCGCTCGCCGCGGCGCGAGGCGTCACGCTCCATGTGGTCACGGCGGTCGAGGGCGACTTCCACCAGCCTTCGTGGCGGTCGAGCGAGCGACAGGCCCTGGCGAAGATGCGCGCGGATGTCACAGAGGCGCTCGGGAGCCGTTCGCTGTCCTGGGAGCCCGTCGTCGCACCGGGCCGATCCCGCGAGGTGATCGTCGAGACCGCCCGACGAATCGGCGCTGGACTGATCGTGGTCGGCGTCGCGCGGAATGAATTGCTGGGCCGGGCAAGCCCCGGCAAGACGGTGGAGACGCTCATCCGCGAAGCCCCGGCGCCGGTGCTCGTGGTGCGGCGGCGCTCTGTCATCGCCTATCGCCAAGTTCTGCTGCCTACCGACTACTCGCAGGCGGCCGAGCTGGCTCTGATTCGCGCCGCCGCGATGTTTCCCGAGGCGCAATTCATACTCCTTCACGGATATCGCGTTCCCTTCGCCGGGTTTCTCGACGAGGGGACCGACCAGCCCGAGTTCAAGGCGCTGGCGCTGGAGGAACAGTCCGACTTCATCTCACGGGTCGAGGCGGCGACCGGCCAGCGGGGCCGGTTTGTCGGACTGGTGGAGTATGGGGGCTCCGAAGAGCTTGTGGTCGACTTCGTAGGCAGCAATCCCGCTGACCTCGTCGTCATCGGCGCGCACGACCAGGGCGGCATCCTGGGAGCACTCAGCGTCGATGTCGCCGGCCGACTGCTGATGGCGGTGCGGTGCGATGTGCTCGTCGTTCCAGAGTCCGCGGCCGAGTCATCGGCGCCGAGGGGCCGCAAGGCCCGTGACGCCGCAGCCCGCTGAATCCACGCCGCAGCTCAGAACCACCCGCCGAACAATTGCGCATAATCTTCCTTAGGCGCAATGCGGGCACGTCTACGTCAAACGCCCCATACAGCCGCAGCACGGCGTTCGCCTACCCTCGCCCTGGGGAGACTGAGCCGTTCGCCTCAGCCGGAAACTGCGCGGCGCCCGCGCGCCCGTACTCGAGGAGTCCTGCGGTGAAGAAAGTGGCAGCGGCTTGGACGGCGGCGGTGCTCGTCCTCTGCTCCGGGCCGGTCGTGCTGGCGCAGGCCTCGGGGTCCGGCGCCGCCAGCGGCGCCGTCGAAGAGACGGAAGCCGGCATCCCCGTCACCGACCCGCTGACCATCGAGAAATGCGGCGGCTGCCACGCCCGCGACGACAAGGGCAACCTCTCCCGCATTTCCTGGTCCCGCACGACGCCCGAGGGCTGGTCGCAGTCGATCAAGCGAATGGTGCGCCTGAACGGGCTGCAGCTCTCAGGCGCGGACGCCCGGGCGATCGTTAAGTACCTTGGCACCCGCCACGGACTGGCGCCCGAGGAAGCCAGGCCGGTCATGTACCTTGTGGAGAAGCGCATCGTCGACGAGGCGATCCCGAACGACGACATCCGCCAGGCCTGCGCCGCCTGCCACGCCTTCGCCCAGCCGATGTCCTGGCGCCGCTCCAAGGCCGAATGGCAGCTCCTCCAGAACCTGCACGTGGGGATGTTCTCCCAGGCCGACGCGCAGTTCCGGCGCACCGTGGATCGCACGCCGCCGCTCCCCGAAGGCGCGCCGAAGGTCACCGCCGGCCAGGTCGCCCTCGAATACCTGGCCAAGAACGCCGGCCTGCACTCCGCCGAGTGGGCGGCCTGGCAATCCCGGATCCGGGACCCTGGCATCGCCGGCAAGTGGCTCGTTTCGGCCACCCTGCCCGGCAAGGGAAAGTTCGTCGGCGCGATGGTCATCACGCCCGGCGCGACGAAGGACGAGTTCGCCACCCAGGTCACGTTGAAGTCGCTCAAGGATGGAACCACGATCACGCGGTCCGGCTCGGGCCTCGTGTACGCCGGCTACTCTTGGCGCGGCCGCTCGGCGGGCTCCGGCGCCAAGGGCCGCACGCCGGACGATCCGGCCAGCGACGCCCGGGAGGCCCTCTGGATCGCCCCCGGCCAGCAGTCGGCCGAGGGCCGCTGGTATTGGGGCGAGTACCAGGAGTTCGGGTTCGACGTGAAACTCACGCGGGCCTCGGCGGCCCCTGCCCTGGTGGCCGTGACGCCCTTCGCCCTGAAGGCCGGCGCCAAGGGGGTGCGCGTGACGCTCCACGGCGGCAATCTTCCCCCTGCGGTCGCGCCCTCCGCCGTGAGCCTCGGCGCCGGGGTGACCGTCACCCGCATCGTCTCGACGACGCCGGACGAGGTGGTGGCCGAGGTGGACGTCGCCCCCGACGCGGCGGTCGGCAATCGCGATGTGCAGGTGGCCGGGGCGATCCTCGAGAACGCGTTCCCGGTCTTCCAGAAGCTGGACTACCTGAAAGTGACCCCGGAGACCGCCCTCGCCCGCCTGGGCGGCATCAAGTTCGCCAAGGGCTATCAGCAGTTCGAGGCGATCGGCTTCACCAACGGCCTCGACGGCAAGCCGAACACCGCCGACGACGTGCGCGTGGGCCCCGCCGACGTGACCTGGAACATCGAGGAGTTCGCCTCGGTCACCTACGACGACGACAAGAAGTTCGTCGGCGCTCTCGGCCCGAACGCGCTGTTCACACCGGCCTTGGAAGGCCCGAACCCGGCCCGCAAGTTCAGCCGCAACAACTACGGCGAAGTCTGGGTCGAGGCGACCGCCAAGAGCGACAAGGACAAGTTCGGCAAACCGCTGACCGGCCGCGCCTACCTGGTCGTCACCATCCCGACCTACCAGCGCTGGGATCAACCGGAGGTCAGCCAATGACCGCAATGACGGCGCACGCCTATGGTCCCGGCGAGTTCCACGCCTTCGACTCCGCGGGACGGAAGTTCATCTACCTGGTCTCGTCTGGGGCGGTGTTCGAGCTGGACCAGGCCGCGAGCGAACTGCTGGCCGAGCTCGGCCAGCGGCGCATGCATCGCCACGAGCTGATCGAGAACCTGGCGGCCAGGGGTTACGGCCAGGACGACGCCGAGGGGCTGGTGCGCGAACTCTACCTGGCCCAGGTGATCGTCGCCGGCGAGATCGCGGCCCCGGTCGTCTCGCCGCCGCCGGCCGACTTCCCCCTGGCGTCGCTGGTGATGAACATCACCAACCAATGCAACCTGTCCTGCACCTACTGCTACGAGTTCGGCGCGGACAAGATCGCCACGCCCCAGGGCAAGCCGAAGTACATGGACCTGGAGACCGCCCGCGCCTCGGTGGACTTCCTGCTGCGCGAGTCCCGGGGCCGTCGGGCGGTGCACATCACCTTCTTCGGCGGCGAAACGCTGATGAACTTCAAGCTGCTGCGAGAGGTGGTGAGCTACGCCCGCGAGCAGGCCGCCGCGGAGGGGCGGACGGTCGACTTCAGCCTGACCACCAACGCCACCCTGCTGACGGCCGAGATCATCGCCTTCCTGTCGGACAACGCCATCGGCGTCACCGTCAGCATGGACGGGCCGGCGGACCTCCAGGACAGGCGAAGGGTCTACAAGAACGGCCGCGGCAGCTACGCGCGGATCGAACCGCGCCTCAGGGCCCTGATCGCCGGCCACCGCACGCGGGCGATCACCGCGCGGGTCACCCTCACCGACGGCGTCACCGACGTGCTGCGGATCTACCGCCACCTGAAGGACGACCTGGGCTTCCACGAAGTGGGCTTCGCGCCTGTGACCAGCTCGGGCGATCAGGACTATTCGGTGAAGGCCGAGGACATGGAGAGCGTCCTCGCGCAATTTCAGGCCCTCGCCCGCGAGTGGCTGGAATATGCGCTACAGGGCCGCATGCACGGCTTCTCGAACGTCAGCGAGACGATCGGCGAGCTGGTCAAGGGGGTGAACAAGTCGCATCCCTGCGGCGCGGCGATCGGCCTGGTGGGCGTCAGCCCCGGCGGCGACATCTCGCCCTGCCATCGCTTCACCGACGCCGACACCCATACGCTCGGGCACATCTCCACCGGCATCGACAAGACCAAGCAACAGGACTTCCTGGCCCGCGGTCACGTCAGCGCCAAGTACGAGTGCCAGAGCTGCTG
>NZ_LSJI01000267.1 GCF_001557235.1 Phenylobacterium sp. CCH9-H3
GGTCAGCATGGAGCGATCGCCCGCCACGTCGCCGCCGCCGCCGCCTGGAGACCATCTGGCGGACCGCTTCTTCAGCCCTGCCCGCATGGAGGGGGCGCGGGAGGAACTGCGCGCCGAGCATGGCGGCAGCCGCGTCTCCCTCTTCCTCTTGGATCAAGCTGAGTTCGTCGAAGGGAATGGCGGCGGCTACGCCTGGGACGGCGAGATCTGGTACGGCGGCGATCTGAAT
>NZ_LSJI01000268.1 GCF_001557235.1 Phenylobacterium sp. CCH9-H3
GGGACGCCCGCCGCGACCGGTTTCCGGGCGGACAACGCGAGCTGTAACGCCCTGGGCGGCATCGTCCAGCCCGGCGCCTTGCCGGCCTGCCTGTTCCACTACGTGGACTACGACAACCTGATCGAGCGCGAGGACCGCCTCCAACTCTATGGCGAGGTGAATGCCGACCTGGCCGAAGGCCACCGCCTGCACATCGAGGCGCTGTACGCCAAGACCGACGTGCCGAACTGGAAGACCTCGCCGTCCTACCTGTCGCTGCAGACGCCGACGGCGCTCACCAATCCTTTCTCGACGCTGCCGGCCTCGCTGCTTGCGGGCTATTTCGTCCCGGCCAGCAATCCGGGCTTCCAGGCGCTGGCGGCCGCCAATCCGGGCCTGATCCCAGCGGGGGCGGTCGGCTTGCACATGCCCGGCGTGCGCTATCGTCCGCTGGCCTTCGGGGGCAACCCGGCCTTCGACGGCAACGAGGGCGCTTCCGAAGGACTGCGGCAGTTCGAGGCGTTCCGGGTTTCCGGCAGCCTGCGCGGCGACCTGCCGTGGATGGGCATCGGCTATGACGTCGCCCTGACCTACGGCCAGGAGACCGGCCGCCGGACGGGCTACGACACCGTCGTCTCCCGCTTCCAGCTCGCGCTCCGCGGCTTCGGCAGCCTGAACGGCGACTCGGCCGGTGGGTGCACCGCGGCCGAAACGGCCAACTTCACGACGGGCGCCGGCAACACGGCGCTGGGTTGCTACTACTTCAACCCCTTCGCCAACGCGATCGCCTCCAACGCGGTCACCGGCCAGGCGAACCCCGGCTTCGTGGCTAGCGCGGCCAACAACCCCGACGTGATCCGCTGGTTCTTCCAGCAGGTGTCGACCAAACAGACCCAGCGCACCTTCGTCTGGGACGCGGTCCTGAACGGCAAGACCGGGATCGAGCTGGCCGGCGGCGACGTCGCCTGGGCGGCCGGCGTCCAGTTCCGCCGGGACGGCTTCGAGTCCGAGTACAACGACCTCAGCGACATCGACGCCACGCCCTGCATCGACACCCCGATCAACGGAACCGGTTCCTGCGCGGTGCGCAACGGCCCGCTGATGTTCCTGGGAACGGGCGAAGAGGCAGACCTGGACCGCAACGTCTGGGCCGTGTTCGGCGAGCTGAGCATTCCCGTCACCGACGACATCCAGATCATGGCGGCCATCCGGCACGAGGACTACGAGGCGGTGGGCACGACCACCAATCCGAAGATCTCGGCGCGCTGGCAGATGGCGGACTGGTTCGCGCTGCGCGGCTCGATCGGCACCACCTTCCGCGGCCCGGCGCTGACCAACCTGGCGCCCGGCAGCGTCACGGCGCTGAGCTTCATCGCCGGCGCGTTCCGGGCCATCGACTTCTTCGGCAATCCGGACCTCAAGCCCGAAGAGGCGACCACCTACAGCGTCGGCGGCATCTTCGACATCGGCAACTTCAAGGGTTCGATCGACTACTGGGGCTTCGACTTCAAGGACCCGATCGTGGGTGAGCCCTCGGCCTCCATCGTGAACACCATGTTCCCGGGCGGCTCGACCGCCAACTGCGGCCAGGCCGCGTTCGCAGGCCTGCAGTCGCGGTTCACGTTCCAAGGCGCCTGCTCGACCGCGACCATCTCGCGCGTGCGGACCCAGGTCGTGAATGGGCCGAAGATCAAGACCTCCGGCATCGACTTCATGGGCCAGTACGACTTCGACGACGTGCTGGGCGGCGACATCCGCATCGGCGGTTCGGCGACCTATACGATCGAGTACAAGATCGGCGACTTCGTGGTCGAGGGCGTGACGGTGGAACGGGCGTTCGATGCGGCCGGCTTCCTGAACTACCAGCTCATCGCCACCTCCCTGCCCGAGTGGAAGGGCCAGGTGTTCGCCGAGTACAGCCGTGGGCCGCACAATCTGCGCTTCACGCTGAACTACATCGACTCCTACAAGGACCAGAGGACCTCGATCCTGGCGCCGAACCCGGTGAATGGAGCGGTGCAGACCAAAGGCCAGACCATCAAGTCCACGATCCTGGCCGAGTTGGACTATCGGGTGCAGCTGCCGTGGGACACCACGATGACGCTGTCGGTGGACAACCTGTTCGACCAGGACCCGGCGTTCGCCCGGCTCGACCTCAACTACGATCCGTTCACCGGCAGCGCGATCGGCCGCACCTACAAGGTGAGCGTCAAGAAGCGCTTCTAGACCAACCACGCCTCACGGCCGCTTCTGGAACGCCGCCGGCTCTGCCGGCGGCGTTCTTCTTTGGCGCCCCGCTATCCGAGCAGACCATGATTTCGAAAAATCGATCTGGCCTGTAACCTTCTTGCAACGCTCCAGCGTACCCCGATTCCGATCATTGTATGCCGCGGTGAGGACTATAATATATTGAATATATTAGATTATCTTAGCCGGAAAAGTGAATCTCCGCTGGGCGACGATTCAGGGTTGCGGTATGTTTCCGTGCCGGAATCCAGTGGCGCGCCGCTGAGTCTCGGGTGATCATCGCTCCATCAAGGCTCCGCAATCCGCACGACAGAAGCGGGTCGGACCTTGCGGGAGGAAAATCATGAACAGACGCAGTTATCTCTGCGGCGGCTCGATGCTGGCTGCCGTGTTCTCGCTCGGCCTGACGGGCCCGGCCGCGGCCCAGGCCGGCCAGGCGGCGCCGTCGGAAGTCGAGGAGGTGGTCGTCACCGGCTCCTTCATCGCCGGGACGCCCGAGGACTCCGCCAGCCCGGTGGATGTGCTCTCCACCGCCGACCTCGAGAAGCAGGGCTCGCCCACGGTGGTCCAGCTGGTGAAGACCATCACCTCGTCCCAGTCGTCGCTGGGCGAGAGCAACCGCTACAACGGCGGCGCGGGCACGGCGACCATCAACCTGCGCGGCTTCGGCGCGGCGCGGACCCTGACCCTGATGAACGGGCGGCGGCTGGCCGACAGCCCGGCCGCGGCGTTCCAGGGCGGCGGCGCCAACCTGAACTTCATCCCCACCGCCGCGGTCGGCCGGATCGAGATCCTCAAGGACGGCGCGGCGGCGACCTACGGCTCGGACGCCATCGGCGGCGTGGTCAACTTCATCACCCGCAAGGACCTCGACGGCCTCGAGATCGACGGCGAGTACGCGCTGATCGACGGTTCGAACGGCGACTACAACGCCAATGCCGCCTGGGGAAAGCAGTTCGACAACGGCAATGTCCTGTTCACCGCCGGCTATCGCCACCGCTCGCGCCTGGACATCCATGAGCGCGACTTCGCCCTGCGGCCCTTCGACTTCGCCGGCTCGTCGGGCGCGGCGGGCTTCACCGGGGCTTCGAACCCCGGCTTCTACGTGGCCGGCGCGACCGCGTTCCGCGACAACGGGTGCCAGGAACTGGGCGGCACGCTGACGCGGAACGTCAGCTTCGCCAACCCTCTGGCCGGCCAGCCGAACCAGGCGCCGACCGTCACCTTCGCCGTGCCGGTCAACGCAAACCTGCCGGCCACCTCGGGGACGGCGACGGGCTGCCGGTTCCAGTTCTCGAACTTCAACGACCTCGTGAACCGCGAAGATCACTACCAGCTCTACGGCGAGGTGAACTTCGACCTCTCCGAGAATATGTCGTTCCACGCCGAGGTGGCCTGGACCAAGAACGACACGCCGGTCCAGCGGCTCTCACCCGCCAACCTGACGGCCCAGTACCCCTCGCGGGTGATCGATGGCGGCACCTCGTTCTCGCCGGGCGCGCCGAACGGTCCCAACCTGTCGGTGCCCTTCAACGTGCCGGTGAACAACCCGGGCTTCCTGGCCCTGGTCAACGACTGCCGCGCGCCCCTCACCGCCACCGAATGCGCCGCCATCCGGGCCGGCGCGTTCAGCACCACGGGCGCCCAGGCCGGCGCGCCGGGCGGCGCGCGCGGGGTCGACATCGTCCAGCTGGGCTGGCGCGCCCTCGCCTTCGGCGGCAACCCGCGGTTCAAGGACGGGGCCGACCACCAGTCGATCGTCAACGACGCCTACCGGATCTCGGGCGGCTTCAAGGGCAAGATCTTCGGCGGGATCAACTACGACACCTCGCTGACCTTCATGGAGCAGAAGAACACCACCAACACCAACGACATCCTGGTCAAGAACCTGCAGCTCGCGCTGCGCGGCTTCGGCAGTCAGGACGGTGCCGAGAACGCCTGCACGGCCGCGGAGACGGCGAACTACACCACGGGCGCGGGCAATGCGGCCCTGGGCTGCTACTTCTTCAATCCCTTCAGCAACGCGGTGCAGACCAGCCTCGTGAACGGGGCGGCCAACCCCTATTTCAATCCCGCCGTGGCCAATGACCCGCGGGTGGTGGCGGGGCTGTTCGGCAACTACACCAATGTCCTGACCAACCAGATCGTGGTGGCCGACGCCGTGTTCTCGGGCGAGACGGGGATCGAGCTTGCGGGCGGCGCGGTGGCCTGGGCCCTGGGCGCGCAGTATCGCTACACGCGGGAGATCCGGAAGTACGGCGCCAACTTCAATGCCGACGAGAACCCGTGCCCGGACCGCCCGTCCTGCGCCGACGAGAGCGGACCGCTGCAGTTCTTCGGCTCCGCCGTCGACCGGGACGACGACGCCAACGTCAAGGCGGTGTTCGGGGAAATCCAGATCCCGATCCTGGACAACCTGAACATCAACGCCGCGATCCGGCACGAGGCCTACCAGGGCAACATCGGCTCGACGACCAATCCGAAGATCGCCGTGAAGTGGCAGGCCACCGACTGGCTGGCCTTCCGCGGCAGCGCCAGCACGACCTTCCGCGCGCCGGGCCCCGGCCTGACGACGAACGGCTGCAACAACGGCGTCCGGGTCCTGGGCAGCGCCTATCGCGCCTTCCAGACCTGCGGCAACCCGGACCTGAAGCCCGAGAAGGCCGACACCTTCAACGTCGGCGTCATCTTCGAGATGGGAGGGTTCTCGGCGACGGTCGACTACTTCAACTTCAAGTTCAAGGACGAGATCGTCGAGGAAAGCGGCTCGCGCCTCTACGCGACCATGTTCCCGGGCGGCACGAACGTGAACTGCGGCAACCCGGCCTTCGCCGAGCTGCAGGCGCGCTTCACCTTCGCCGGGGCTTGCGGGGCGGCCAATGTGGCCCGCCTGCGCAGCTTCACGATCAACGGCCCCAACACCGACACCTCGGGCATCGAGGCCCGGGCGCAATACGATTGGGACGGCTGGTTCGGCGGCTCCTGGGCCGTGGGCGGCGAGCTGACCTACCTGATCGAATACAAGCGCAGCGCCATCGCGCTCCGCAATTCGACGATCAGCATCGCCCCTGCCGAAGACCGGGCGGGGCTCAGCGACGTGCTCAACGACTTCTTCTCGTATCCCGAGCTGAAGGGGAACGCCTTCGCGGCGTTCAACAAGGGGCCGTTCAGCCTGCGCTGGCAGATCCGCTATGCGGAGGGCACCTCGCCCGCCTTCGGCTCGCCCTTCTTCATCACGGTTCCGAACCCGAGCTCAACCTCGGGCGCGGACCTGGTGGCGGTCGGCAAGTCCAACGATTACTGGCAGCACGACGTGATCGTGCGCTGGGAAGCGCCGTGGGATTCGGTGATCACGTTCAGCGTCCAGAATCTATTCGACAAGGACCCGCCGTACGTGCCGTCGCCCTACAACTACGACATCACCCAGGGCAATCCGCTGGGCCGGGTGTTCGAACTCGGCGTGAAGAAGTCGTTCTAGGCCTCCTCCCGGGAAGGTCGCCTGGGGGCGCCGGCGACGGCGCCCCTCCTTTCATCGTCGGGCGCCGGCGACGGCGCCCCCCTTTTTGTCCGCGGGTCCCTTACGGCCGGGCGTGCTTGGGCAGCGCCTTGACCTCCTCCGCCGTCAGCTTGTGGATGTTGCGCACCGGGCAGCGCTGCGGGCCGATGGGGGAGGGCGAGATGATCTCGGCGTCCAGGCCGGAGCAGATGTACGAGCCGCCGCGGGAGACCAGCGCGATCTGGTTGCTCCAGTCCACGTCGTTGCAGCGGCCGAACATCTCGAACTGATAGACGTCCTTCACGCCCACGCGGACATTGACGATGCGGTCGTCGCTGGACGCGAAGCTGTTCACCTGGTTGGTCCAGAAGCACTGCTTCTTCGGCTTCGCCGCGGCGGCGTCCGGTTCCTTGGGTGACTTGGCGACGGCCGCGCCCGCGGCGGCGAGGCTGAGCGCCGCGAAGCCTGCGGCGGCGAGCGACAGAGTGGTCTTGAAGGTCATGGTCTAGGTCCTCTGGCCCCAAATGTCCCCCGAGGAAGCGGCAATATAGGGGCCTTTCCAGGCCTTAGGAACGGCGCCGCGCGGCCCGCCGGGCGAAGCGGCCAGGATCGACCAGCTCGGCCGCCGCGGCGCTGATTGGAGACGGTGCGCCCTGTGCCTGCGCGGCGACGTGCTCGGCCAGGAGGGGGGCCAGCGAGAATCCGCGCGAGCCGAAACCGGCCAAGGCGAAGAGGCCGTCCCCGAGCGGCCCGGCCAGGGGCAGCCGGTCCGGCGTGACGGCCCGCACCGAGGCGCGGCCTTCGAGAGGAACGTCGACGAGCCTGGCGGCCAGCGCCGGCAGGGCGGTGGCGAGCGTCGCGAGGTTGCGGGCATGGTCCGCCGCGCGCAGGTCGGCGCCGGCGTCGTCGCGATCGTGGGTGGCGCCGAACAGCAGGCCGTCGCGGGTGGGCGCGACATAGCCGCCCCAGGCGGCGGCGGTTGGCGCGCCGGCTCCGCGGGCCCAGCTCACCTGTCCGCGAACCGGTTGGAGCGGCAGGTCGGGCCCCAGGTCGCGCGAAGCGAGCGCCGCGGCGAGGATCACCGCCTCGGCGCGCAGGATTTCGCCGCCGTCGGCGTCCAGGAGGATCCAGAGGCTGCCGTCGCGGCGGAGGGTCGCGACCTCGGCGCGGACGACCTCGCCGGTCCAGGCGGCCAGGATGCGGGCCGGATCCACGACCTGGGCGGTGCGCTGGTCCAGGGCGACGGGCGCGGGCTCGGCCAGGCGCGCGGCCGCGTCGGGGGCATCCAGCAGGCCGAGCGCGCCGGGCTCGAAGATGTCGGATGCGGCGATGCGGGCGAACCGATCCGCGTCCCGGGCGTCGGCGGCCAACTGCAGCACCCCCTGCGACAGCACCGCATCCGGGATGGCGGCATAGAGCGCGGCAGCCCGGCCGAACGCCTGGGAGAACAGGCGCGCAGCCTCGCCGAGGCCGGCGTCCAGGCGGGGCGTCACCAGCGCCGCCGGGTTACCTGAGCCGCCGGCGCCGCGATGGGCCGCCTCGATCACGGTCGGCTCGCCGCCAAGGGCGCGGACGGCGCGCGCGGCCGCGGCGCCGGCGATCCCGGCCCCCACGATGCCGACCCGGCGGGTGGGTGGATCAGCAGCGGCGCCGGGAAGGCGCGCCTCGAGCCGCTCGCGCTTGCGGCCGAAACCCGGCCGCTTCTCGACGGCGAACCCGGCGGCGGCCAGGCCCCGGCGCACCTGGCCGGCGACGGTGAAGGTGGCCGCCCGCGCGCCGGGCGCCGAACGCTGCGCCACCAGGCCCAGGATCTCGTCACTCCACATCCCGGGGTTCAGGGCGGGGGAGAAGCCGTCCAGGAACCAGGCGTCCGCCACGCCGGTCCAGCCCGCCAGGGCCTCGGCCACGTCCATCACGGCGAGGTCGAACACGGCGCCGAGTTCGGGCAGCTCGACGCGGTGGCGGCCCCGGGCGCGGCCCGGCCAACGCCCGCACAGCTGGCTGGCGATATCGGCGAGCTCCGGCCAGCGGGCGAGCGCGCGGGCGGCCTCGTCCGCCGTGATCGGGAAGGCTTCGATGGAGAAGACGTGGAGCCGCCCGTCCGAAGGTCGCGTGCGCCGCCAGAGGTCCAGCAGGGCCACGATGTTCAGGCCCGTCCCGAACCCCAGTTCGCCCACCACGAAGCGGCGCCGCCCGGCCCAGGCCTCGGGCAGGCCGCAGCCCTGCAGGAAGACGGCGCGGGACTCGGCCAGGCCGTCCTGCGCCGAGAAATAGACGTCGCCGAACAGACGCGAACGGGGCTGGCCGTCGTCGGTCCAGGCGAGCGGGGACTGGGAGGGACGTTCGCCGGCGGCCGGCGGGTCGGCGCTCATGGGCGAGGTCCGGAAACGAAAAGGGCCGCCCCGGAGGGCGGCCCTTCCCTAACGCGAAATCGCGTCGAAAGCTTACTTCGCTTCCGGAGCCGGGGCCGGGGCAGCGGCGTCGGCGGCCGGAGCCGCGGCGTCGGCGGCCGGGGCGGCGGCAGCGGCCGAGTCGGCAGCGGCGGCGGCCGAGGTGGCGGCGGCGTCAGCCGAAGCGGCGGCGGCGTCGGCGGCCGGAGCGGCGGCGTCGGCGGCGGGGGCTTCAGCGGCCTTTTCTTCGGTCTTCTGGCAGGCGGCGACGCCCAGCATGGCGACGGCGGCGCTGGCGATCAGCAGTTGCTTCATCATGTTCCCAATTCCTCTGGTCGAGTGTCAGGCGCCGGTCGGACTTTCCCGCCGATCAAGGAATGGGCAAGGCCGCCCCCCCGACGCGTGCGCACAGATACGCCTGGGCAGCCGCCCATAGCAAGGCGAAAAATCACGGAGTTGTGATCACTTTTTCAACCTTTGCCGTACGGCGGGTCGAGGGCGGGATCAGCCCTCGGCGGGAATGTTCGACAGGGCCTCTTCCAGCTCCAGGAAGCTGGGCTGCGCGCCGGTGGGCACGTTGCCGCGGCCGATCTCGACCGAGATCTGGGCGGCGTTCCCGTGCAGGTGGGCCACGAGCACCGCCTGGATGATGCGATAGAACGAACCTTCCTCGTCCACCACTTCCTTCATGCGCGTCGCCATCGGGCCGACGATGCCATACGCGAGGAACACGCCGAGGAAGGTGCCGACCAGGGCGCCGCCGATCATGCCGCCCAGCACTTCCGGCGGCTCGGTGATCGCGCCCATGGTCTTGATGACCCCCAGCACGGCGGCGACGATGCCCAGGGCGGGCAGGGCGTCGGCCAGGTTCTGGACGGCGTGGCTGGGCATCAGCGCTTCGTGGTGGTGCTTCTCCAGCTGCTTCTCCATCGCATCCTCGACCTGGTGCGGGTCCTCCAGGTTCATGGTCATCATCCGCAGGGTGTCGCAGATGAAGTCGATGGCGAAGTGGTCCTTCATGATCTTCGGGAAGCGGTTGAAGATCGTGGATTCCTTGGGGTTCTCGATATGGCTTTCCAGGGCGATCACGCCCTTGGACTTCATGGTCTTGGTCAGGAGGAACAGCAGGGCCAGCAGGTCGCGATAGTCCGAGGCCTTCCATTTGGGGCCCGAGAAGACCTTCGCGAAGCCGCCGCCGCAGCCCTTGATCGTGGTCATGGAGTTGGCGACCAGGAAGCTGGCCACGCCGGCGCCGCCGATCGCCATCATCTCGTGGGGAAGCGCGTGCATGATCACGCCCATGTTCCCGCCGGAAATGATGTAGCTGCCGAACACGAGGCCGAACAGCAGCACAAGACCAATGATCTGGAACATGGAATCCCCGCGACGTCGGCGGCGACCATGACGATTAATGTTTAATGCCCCGTGGACGGGGCCCCGCCTCGCGAGGCGGAGAATTGCCGCAGGCCGCCAACCCGCCTAAGCCAGGACCATGGCCAGCCCCGCCGCAAACGCCCTGCCCCGGCGTTCCTTCGCGATCATCTTCGCCGTCTCGGCGGCGACCGCCATGGGCAATACAGGCCTGATCTCGGTCCTGCCGGCCATCGGGCGCTCCACCGGTATTCCCGACGCCATGGTCTCGGCGATCTTCTCGCTGTCGGCGCTGCTCTGGGCGTTTTCCTCGCCGGCGTGGGCGCGGGCCTCCGACCGTCACGGCCGCAAGCCCCTGATGCTGGTGGGCCTGTCGGGCTTCATGGTCTCGATGGCGCTCTGCGGCCTGGTGGTGAGCGCGGGGCTGCGCCAGCTGGCGCCGCCGATGATCATCTTCCTGCTGTTCCTGCTGGCCCGAGCGCTGTTCGGGCTCTTCGGGGCGGCCAGCAATCCGGCGACCCAGGCCTATGTGGCCGAGCGCACGCCGCTGGAGGGCCGGACCCAGGCCATGGCCAGCCTGGCCGGCGCCTTCGGCCTGGGCACGGTGATCGGCCCGTTCCTCGCGCCCCTGTTCATCCTGCCGGTGGTGGGCCTGGCCGGCCCGCTGTTCAGCTTCGCCCTGATCGCCCTGGCCATGCTGTTCATCGTCTGGCGTTACCTGCCCGACCAGAAGGTGTCGCCCGAGAACCAGCGCCCGCGGCGGCCGGTCGTGGGCGGCGCGGCGAAGGCCACTCCGATGTGGCGCGATCCGCGGATCACGCCCTTCCTTATCTATGGCTTCATTGTCGCCACCTGCCAGACCGCCCAGGCCCAGACGCTCGGCTTCCTGATCATCGACAAGCTGGGGATGTCACCCGCGCAGGCCCAGTACTTCATCGCCATCGCCATGATGTTCGGCGCGGTGGCGGGTCTCCTGGCCCAATGGGGCCTGATCCGGATGTTCGAGATGACGCCCCGCCAGCTGCTCCGCTGGGGCGTCGCCATCGCGGCGCTGGGCAATCTGATCGTGGCGCTGTCGGGCGGCTACTACGGCGTGGTGGCCGGCTATGCGATCTCCAGCCTGGGCTTCGGGTTCGCCCGCCCCGGCTTCACGGCCGGCTCGTCCATCGCCGTGGACGTCGACGAGCAGGCCCGGGTGGCCGGCGCTATCGCGGCCGTGAACGGGATCAACGTGGTCCTCGCTCCGGCCTTCGTCTTCCTCTACCAGCACTTCGGCCCGGCGCCGTTCATCCTGAACGCGGCGCTGATGGCGGGGATGCTGGTCTATGCGTTCCGCAGTACGGCCCTGAAGAACGCCGATCCCAAGCCCGCCAGCCGTGAGGTCACGGCCCTGGCCACCATCGAAAAGAGCGACGAGGGCGGAGGGCCTTAGCGCCCTGCGGCCTCCGCCTTCAGCCGCGCCACCATGGCCGCCGAGAGGTAGCCGTCCGCGGTGAGGCCGCGGGCCTTCTGCCAGTCGCGCAGCGCCCGCCGAGTCGCCATCCCGACCACGCCGTCGGCGCCGCCGGGATCGAACCCCAGCGCCGCCAGGGCCCGCTGGGCGGTCATGCGATCCACCAGCGACAGGGGCGTCTCCTGCGGCCATGCCTTCACCAGCGGCGCGCCGCCCGCCACCCGGTCGGCCAGCAGTCCGACGCCGAGGGCATAGGCGATGCTGTTGTTGTACTTGCGGATCGCGAAGTGGTTGGGCAGCAGCAGGAAGAGCGGCCCGTCCGCCCCCGCCGGGGCGATGAGTTGGGCCGGCGCGTCCTGGTCGTTGCGGGACCACGGCTTTCCGTCGGCCGGCTTGACCCCCTTTGTCGCCCACCAGGCGGGGACCTCGCTCGGACCTTCGGTCAGGCTGAAATCGAAGCCCGGCGGCACGGTGACCTCGCGCGCCCAGCCCTGGCCGCGCACCCAACCCGCCTTGGCCAGCAGGTTGGCCGCCGACGCCAGGGCGTCGGCCTGCGAGCTCCAGATGTCGCGCTTGCCGTCGCCGTCCTCATCCACCGCCGTCGACAGGAAGGTCGTGGGAATGAACTGGGTCTGGCCCATGGCCCCGGCCCAGGAGCCGCGGAGGCGCGAGCGCGGGAATTCGCCGGACTGTATGATCCGCAGCGTGGCGATCAGCTCGCCCTCCGCCCAGGCGCGCCGCCGGCCCTGGGCGGCCAGTGTGGCGAGCGCCCGCAGGACGTCGTTGTCGCCCTGGATGGCGCCGAAGCCGCTCTCCAGCGCCCAGATCCCGATCAGGACCTGTCGCGGCACCCCATAGCGGCTCTCGATGTCGGCCATCATCGGCACGTCCGCGGCGCGCCGCGCGCCGATGGTCACCCGGTCGGCGGAGACGACGCCTCTGAGGTAGTCGCTGATCGGCTTCGAGAACTCGGGCTGGCGGCTGTCGAGGCCGGCGATGCGCGGGTCGGGGCTCAGGCCCGCCATCTCGCGGCTGAACACCTCCGACCGGATGCCGGCGGCCAGGGCCCGGCCCTGGAATTCGGCCGCCCAGGCGTCGAAGATCATGTCGCCGGACGCGGTCGGCGGGACGACAGAGGGCGGGGCCGCGGGCGCGGCGACCGGCGTGGCCAGGTCCGTGGCCGCGAACGCCGCCGTGGCGGCGGGCAGCGCCAGGGTAGGCGGTGGGACGGCGGGGCTCGCACAGCCGGCGAGGGCGAGGAAGGTGGGAAGAACGCGACGACGCATCCGCCCGACTCTAAAGTGCGTCGATCCGCACCCCAATCAAAACGGCGTCAGGTTGACTCATCTGGGGCCGACCCGTATATGCGCGCGCTCTTGTTCGCCAACCGGCCGTCCGCGGCCCGCTTGAAGATACGGTCCCATGAAGGTCAGAAGCTCGCTCAAGTCGCTCAAGACGCGTCACCGCGACTGCAAGCTCGTGCGCCGCAAGGGCATCGTGTACATCATCAACAAGACCGACCCGCGCTTCAAAGCCAAGCAGGGCTAAGCGCCGCCGCCTGGCGCCCCTGCGGGCGCCAGCCGCGGCTCGGCCAGGTCATCGTACGCCCAAGCGCGTGCTGATCGTCTGATATCCCATCCGGCCCGGCCGCCCTGCGTCCGGGCCTTTGCCATGCCTGCCTGGCGGGGCCGGCCGCCGAGACCCCTGCGCCCCAAGCGGCGCCGTTGGCATGACGCCTGCAAAGGTCTCGTTGCAGGCACCAGCACCTGTTTCAAACCAGTACGGGCTCCGCGTCAGGGGTTCGTCGCAAACGAACGGACGACCCTAAAATGCGCACCCGCAACACGCTTCGCGCCTTGTTCGCGACCGCCGCGGCCTCGGCCGCCCTGGCCATGGCCGCGCCGGCCGCGGCGCTGACCATGACCGTCTACAACACCGACGGCCCGCTGCCGCCCGGCCAGACGATGATCGAGGACTTTGACAGCATCCACGCCGACGGCGTGGACTTCACCTTCACGGGCGACGCCAACACGTTCGTCCGCAGCGGCGCCCTGGGCCTGGATCCTAACGTGAGCGCGCCCCCGCCCGGCGACACCACCAACTACTACACCGTGCTGACCAACGGCTCGGCGACCCTGACCTCGACCAAGGGCCTGCAGCACTTCAGCTTCTACCTGGGCTCGCCGGACACCTTCAACTTCATGACCTTCACGACGGTCAGCGGCGCGTCCTTCACGCTCGCCGGCGCCGAAATCTGGGGCGCCGTGACGGGTGACAACGGCAACCAGTCCTGGGGCCGTCGCGTCAGCTACAACTTCGGCGCCGACGCCGTGAAGTCGATCCAGTTCACTTCGACCGGCAACTCCTTCGAATTCGACAGCCTGGCCGGCACGGCGGTTCCCGAGCCGACCACCTGGGCCCTGATGATCATGGGCTTCGGCTCGGCCGGCGCGATGATCCGCCGTCGCCGCTCCGTTCCTGCGCTCGCCTAGCCCTCTCTCCACTGGGTGAGCTGACTGGGACCCCCGGCCCTTCGCCAGGCCGGGGGTCTTTTCACGTGCCTAGTCGCCATTCCGGACCAGGTCGAAGAACTCCTGGCGGGTTCGCGGATCGTCGCGCAGGCCGCCCAGCAGGTGGCTGGTGGTCAGGCGCGAGCCGGGGGTGTTCACTCCGCGCATGGTCATGCAGCTGTGCTCCGAGACGATGACGACCCCGACGCCCTTGGGCTTCAGGATGTCCTGGATCGCCTCGGCGATCTCGGCTGTCAGCTTCTCCTGGATCTGCAGCCGCCGGGCGAACCCGTGGACCACCCGCGCCAGTTTCGAGATGCCCACCACCCGGTCGTCCGGCAGGTAGCCCACGTGGGCCTTGCCCAGGAACGGCAGCATGTGGTGCTCGCAGAAGCTGACGACCCGAATGTCCCGCAGCAGCACCAGCTCGTCATAGCCGCCGACCTCCTCGAAGGTGCGGGCCAGATACTCCCGCGGGTCGCTTTCGTACCCCGCGAACAGCTCGCGATAGGCCTTCGCCACCCGTCGCGGCGTGTCGAGCAGGCCTTCGCGGTCGGGATCGTCGCCCGCCCATTCGATCAGGGTGCGGACCGCGGCCATCGCGTCCTGTTCTGTCGGCTTCGTGCGAGTGTGATCGGTCATGCGCCCTCCGCGTCCAACCGTCTCAACGATTGGGGTGCGGCAGAGGTTCAGAGGCGGGTGACAGGGCGGGTCCGGATCGCTAGGTTCCGCGCCCTTCCGCACCCCCGACTTCTAGCTTAAAGGCTTGGCCATGGCCGACGACGCTTCCGCCCACTCCGACGTCCTGAACGCGACCGCCCAGGGCCAGCTCAAGAGCATCATCGAGCGCGTCGAGCGGCTCGAGCAGGAAAAGGCGGAGATCGCCGAGCAGATCAAGGAAGTGCTGGCCGAGGCCAAGGGCAACGGCTTCGACGTCAAGATCATCCGCAAGGTGATCCGGATCCGCAAGCAGGACCGGGCCAAGCGGCAGGAAGAGGACGCCATCCTCGACCTCTACCTCTCGGCGATCGGAGAGATTTGAAGCGCAAGCCGCCAAAGTCTCCCTTCGAGGAGAGGAAGGCGGCGGCCAAGCGCGCCGCCCTGAACGCGCTGAAGCGCGCCCGGCGGACGGCCGACAAGGCCGGCGTGACGCTCTCCGAGTGGGAGGGCGAATTCCTGACCGAGGTGACCGACCGGGTGAAGACCTACGGCCGCGCCTTCGGCGACCCTGAGAAGGGCGCCGCGGGCGAGGCCCTGTCGATGCTGCAGGCTGTGAAGCTCAAGGAGATCGCGGCCAAGGCCAAGGGCGAGAAGAAGCCCATGGCTCGCGGGCGCGGCTTTCGGCGAAAGGACGGTTCGGATGGCTAGTCACGCCGTTGCGGCGCTCGCGGCGACGATCCTGGGCCTGGCCGCCGGCCCGGCGCTGGCCCAGTCGTGCAGGCTTCCCGAGGTGATCCAGCCCGCGCCAGAGCGTCCGCCGCCGGCCGGCGAAGTCTCCAGGACCGCCACTGGCTACTACATGCTGGCGCTGACCTGGTCGCCCGAGTGGTGCCGTGAGCGGGGCGATCGCCCGTCCGAACGGCTTCAGTGCCGCGACAACAGCTTTGGCTTCGTGCTGCACGGCCTGTGGCCCAATGCCAGCCGGGGCGAGCATCCGCGGTTCTGCGCCGCCGCTCCGCCGCTCGATCCGGCCACGGTCCGCCGCAGCCTGTGCATGACCCCGTCGGTCGAGCTTCTGCAGCATGAGTGGGCGGCGCACGGGACCTGCGCCTGGCCGACGTCCCAGGCCTATTTCGCCCAGGCCGCCGCTCTCTGGACGTCGCTGAGGACGCCGCGCCTGACCGCGGCGACGATGACGGGCGCACAACTGCGTCAGGCGTTCGCCGCGGCGAACCCCGGCTTGCCGCGCAACGCGATCAACCTGCGTGTGGCGCCGGGCAACCGGCTGCTGGAGGTCGGCGTCTGCTACGACCTGAAGTTCCGGCCCATCGCGTGCCCGCGCGGGACCGGCACCCCCGACAAGGTGGCGATCCGCATCACGCCGCGCGGCTGCCGGCGCTCCGGCTAGGCCGCGGCCTCTTCCTCGCCCTCGCCGCCGGCGCCCTTGACCAGGCCTTCCAGCCCATTCTCGCGGACCTTGCGATAGAGGGTGGAGCGGCCGATGCCGAGGCGGCGGGCCACCTCGCTCATGTGGCCGGCATAGACCTCGATGGCGAGCTGGATGAGGTCGCGCTCGATCTCTTCCAGGGTCCGCAGGTGCCCGCGGGCGTCCAGGATGCGCACCGGCTGGTCGACGGCCGGCTCGCCCGCTGGCGCTGCAGCGGCGCTCGGGGCCGGCGACGGCGAGGCCACATATTCCGGCGGCGGAGCGGCGACGCCCGAGATGGCCGGGAAGTCGTGCGGCTGCAGGTAGGGCGCGTCGGCGAGCACGATGGCGCGATAGACCGCGTTCTCGAGCTGGCGGACGTTGCCCGGCCAGTCGAAGGCCGAGAGGTAGGCCATGGTCTCCGCGCTGGCGCCGACCACCGACTTGCCCTCTTCCACGTTGAACCGGCGGACGAAGGCGTCGACGAGGGCGGCGATGTCTTCCTTGCGCTCGCGCAGGGCCGGGGCCTCGATGGGGAAGACGTTCAGGCGATAGTAGAGGTCCTCGCGGAACCGGCCCTCGGCCACCGCCTGGCTGAGGTCGCGGTTGGTCGCCGAGACGATGCGCACGTCCACCTTGATCGAGCGCTTGGCGCCGATCGGGTCGATCTCGCTCTCCTGCAGCGCCCGCAGCAGCTTGACCTGGATATCCAGGGGCAGCTCGCCCACTTCGTCCAGGAACAGGGTGCCGCCATTGGCCTCCTGGAACTTGCCCAGGTGCTTGTCGCTGGCGCCGGTGAAGCTGCCCTTCTCGTGGCCGAACAGGATGCTCTCGACCAGGTTCTCGGGGATCGCGCCGCAGTTCACGGCGATGAACGGCTTGCCGGCGCGGTCCGAGGAGCCGTGGACGGCGCGCGCGATCACTTCCTTGCCGACCCCGCTTTCGCCGGTGATCAGGATGGGGATCGACGACTTGGCCGCCCGCTCGCCCAGCCGCTTGACCATCAGCATGGCCGGCGAGGTCCCGATCAGGTCGTCGAAGGTGGTGCGCCCGGAGGCGTGCTTCTTGAGCCGGTCCACCTCGCTCTTCAGCGAACCCATGCTGAGGGCGTTGCGGATGGAGACGGTGATGCGTTCCGGGCTGGCCGGCTTCACGAAGAAGTCGCAGGCGCCGGACTGCATGGCCTGGACGACGGTGTCGATCCCGCCCGTGGCGGTCAGCACGATCACCGGCTGGCCGAAGCCGCGGGCGCGCATCTCGACCAGGGTGTCCTGACCCGAGATGCCCGGCATCACCAGATCCAGCAGGACCACGTCGACCACCGCGCCGGAGTTCAGGTGCTGGATGGCTTCGTCGCCGCTCTGGGCGTGGGCCACGGCAAAGCCGTCGCGTTCCAGGACGGCCTGGATCAGACGGCGTTGCGTGGGGTCGTCATCGACGACCAGGACCGTTTTGGCCATATGAAAACACCCACCGAACTTTGGCGCCCGCCTTCTGACGAGCCCACGTTTCTTGTCCCCCTTTGGTACAGGCCAAGGGTAAAGGCGGCGTTTCGCAGACCCGAATCAGGGGTTAACGGTCAGGCGGCCTGCGCGCGCGTGTCGCGGATCGTGAACAGCGGCAGGAAGGCCTGGACCAGCGGGCCGATGGCGAAGGCGTAGAGCACCGTGCCGACGCCGACCGTCCCGCCCAACAGCCACCCGGCGGCCAGCACGGTGAGCTCGATGCCCGTCCGGACGCGCCGGATCGGCCAGCCCGTGCGCCGGGACAGCCCCGTCATCAGGCCGTCGCGCGGACCGGGGCCCAGGCCGGCCCCGATGTAGAGCGCGCCGGCCACGCCGTTCGCGACCACCGCCAGCGCCAACCCGGCGCCCCGGACCGGCAGGCCGTCGAGCTCGGGAAGCACGAGCAGGCTCAGGTCCATGGCCGTGCCGATCACCAGGACGTTGGCGATCGTGCCGATCCCCGGCCACTGGCGCAGCGGGATCCACAGCAGCAGCACGGCGGCGCCCACGATGTTGACCACCAGGCCGATCGAAAGGCCCAAACGCCCGGCCAGCCCCTGGTGAAACACGTCCCAGGGGTCGAGGCCGAGGCCGGCGCGCACCATCAGCGCCATCGAGGCGCCGTAGAGCGAAAGGCCGAGGAGCAGCTGGATCAGGCGGCGGGTCATCATCATGACAGGCCAGATCGTCCAAACTGGCATTTGAAAACAGGTCCAGTTCTGCGAGGGTGGCTTCATGACGTCTCGCCGCATCGGTCCTGCCTCCCTGACCCGCCTGCTTGGCGCGTGGCGCGGCGAGCGCACCGGCCCCGCCTATGGCCAGCTGGCGGATGGCCTGCGCCTGCTGATCCTGGACGGGCGGCTGCCGCTGGACGTGGTGTTGCCGGGCGAACGTGAACTGGCCACCGCGCTGGAGGTCAGCCGCACGACCGTGACGGCGGCGCTGGGCCGGCTGCGCGACGACGGCTTCCTCGACCGCCGGCAGGGTGCCGGCGCGCGCACCCGCCTCCCCGCCGGGCCCGGTGAGCGGGGCATGACGCCCATCGTCGCCGGCGCCGTGGGCGAGGGGTTGCTGGACATGGCCTCGGCCGCTCCGCCGGCCGTCGAGGTGATGCACCAGGCCTATGCGGCGGCGCTGAGCGCCCTGCCGGCCCACCTGCCGCAGCATGGCTATGCGCCGCTGGGCCTGCCCGTGCTGCGCGAGGCGATCGCCGCCCGCTACGCCGCCCGCGGCCTGCCGACCTCGCCCGACCAGATCATGGTGACCAACGGCGCCCTGCATGCCCTGGCCCTGATGCTGCGGCTCACCTGCGGCCCGGGCGACCGGGTGGTGATCGATCACCCGACCTATCCGCACGCCATCGACGCCATCCAGCGCGCCTCCTGCCGTCCTGCGCCCGTGGGGCTGCCGGGCGAGGGCTGGGACGTGGACGGCGTGGCGGCCGCCTTGCGCCAGAGCGGGCCGCGGCTGGCCTATTTCATCGCCGATTTCCAGAACCCCACGGGACGTTGGATGACGCCGGAGGCCCGCGCCGCCATCGTGGAGGCGGCTTTGCGGGCGCGGACCACGGTGATCTTCGACGAGACTCTGGTGGACCTGTGGCTGGACGCGCCGGTGCAGCCCTATGGGCTCGCCGAGCCGGACGAGGGCCTCGTTCGTCTGGGCTCCACCGGCAAGAGCTTCTGGGGCGGCCTGCGGCTGGGATGGATCCGCGCCGACGCCCAGACGATCCAGGCGCTGTCGTTGCGGCGCTCGTCGCTCGATCTGGGCACGCCGGTGCTGGAGCAGCTGGCCGCCGTCCACCTGATGGCCAACGAGACGCCGGTGCTGGGCGCGCGCCGCGCTCTCCTGCGCGCGCAGCGTGACCACCTGCTGGGCCTGGTCCGCCAGACCCTGCCGGACTGGAAGGTCGCCTCGCCGCCGGGCGGACTGTCGCTGTGGGCCGAACTGCCGGCGCCCGTGTCCACCGCCATGGCCGCCACCTCGGAGCGTTTCGGAGTACGCCTGGCCGCCGGCCCCCGTTTCGGCGTCGACGGCGCCTTCGAACGCTTCCTCCGCCTGCCGTACACCTTGCCCGCCGACACCCTCACCGAAGTGGTCGGACGCCTGGCCCAGGCCTATGCCCGTCTCCAGCCAGGCTCTGCGTCGGCGCGGGCGCAGATGGGGGCGGTGGTCTAGGCGCGCGCAGCTGCGCGGCGGTTCCGCTGCGGCATGCTTGCGGGATAGGCCAGCCGGGGCATAGTGCCGCCTGAACGCCGATCATTTGAGAAGTCGGCTGCCGGGAGAGGGCGTCATGAGGATCGTTGGGCTGGGTTTGGCCTTGGCCGCCGCGGTGGCGCTGGCGGGCTGCCAGAAGTCGTCGCCGGGCAATGTAGACGCCAAGCGGCTGGAAGCGGCCGCGGGGAATGCCGAATGGCTGTCCTACGGCAAGGACTACAACGAACAGCGCTTCAGCCCGCTGGACCAGGTCAACGCATCCAACGTCCAGAAGCTGGGCCTGGCCTGGTACGCCGAGTTCGACACCGACCGCGGCCAGGAGGCGACCCCTCTGATGGTCGATGGGGTGCTCTACACCTCGACCGCCTGGTCCAAGGTGTTCGCCTTCGACGCCAAGAGCGGCAAGCTGCTCTGGAAGTACGATCCGGCCGTGGAGGGCGCCAAGGGCTTCGACGCCTGCTGCGACGTGGTCAACCGCGGCGTCGCGGTCTGGAAGGGCCGGGTCTACGTCGGCACGATCGACGGGCGGCTGGTCGCCCTGGACGCCAAGACCGGCAAGGTCGCCTGGAGCCAGCAGACCACCGACACCTCCAAGCCCTACACCATCACCGGCGCACCGCGGGTGGTGAAGGACAAGGTGCTGATCGGCAACGGCGGCGCCGAGTACGGCGTGCGCGGCTACATCTCCGCCTACGACGCGGCCACCGGAAAGCTGGTCTGGCGTTTCTTCACGACCCCCAATCCCAACGGCCAACCCGATGGCGCGGCCTCGGACAAGGTGATGGCCGAGAAGGCGAACGCCACGTGGTCGGACGGCGAGTGGAAGCAGACGGGCGGCGGCGGCACGGCCTGGGATTCCATGGCCTACGACCCGCAGCTGGACATCATGTATTTCGGCATCGGCAACGGCACGCCCTGGAACCACCAGAAGCGGTCGGGCGGCAAGGGCGACAACCTGTTCCTGTCGTCGATCCTGGCGCTGAAGCCGGACACCGGCGAATACGTCTGGCACTACCAGACCACGCCGGCCGAAAGCTGGGACTACACGGCCACCCAGCACATCATGCTGGCGGACCTCAACGTGGGCGGCCAGCCGCGCAAGGTGCTGATGCAGGCGCCGAAGAACGGCTTCTTCTATGTGATCGACCGGGCGACCGGGAAGCTGATCTCGGCCAAGCCCTACACCAACATCACCTGGGCCAGCGGCGTCGACATGGCGACCGGTCGGCCGATCGAGAACCCGCAGGCGCGCTATCAGGCGGGCACGGTGATGCAGGTGCCGGGACCGCTGGGCGCGCATAACTGGCAGCCGATGGCGTTCAACCCGAAAACGGGCCTGGTCTACATCCCGCTGAACGTCACGCCTTTCGCCTACGCCGACGACAAGGGCGGCTCGTACAAGCCCGGCGCCTGGAACGTGGGCGTCGACTTCGTGATCAACTCCCTGCCCACGGATGCGGCGCAGATGACCGCGCTGCAGTCCCTGATCAAGGGCCAGCTCCTGGCCTGGGACCCCGTGAATCAGAAGGCGGTCTGGACCGTCGACCACCCCTATTTCTGGAACGCCGGCGTCCTCTCGACCGCGGGCGGCCTGGTCTTCCAGGGCGCGGCCGAAGGGCAGTTCTCGGCCTACGACGCCGCCTCGGGCAAGGCGCTGTGGACCTACAAGACCGGCAACGGCGTGATCGCCGCGCCCATGACCTATTCGCTGGACGGCGAGCAGTACGTGGCGGTCATGGTCGGCGTGGGCGGCGGCGGCCAGATCTCGGCGCCGGCCTCGATGCCGACGCGCCCGCGCCTGCCGGGCCGGCTCTTGGTCTTCAAGCTGGACGGATCGGCCAAGGCGCCGGACTTCCCCGCGCCGGCCCAGGCGCCGCCCATCGACGTGGCGAACATCACCTCCACCGGCGACGTGCAGCACGGCTTCGCGCTGTTCCACAAGAACTGCCAGGTCTGCCACGGCCCCAACGCCTCGGGCGCCTGGCTGCCGGACCTGAAGCGCTCGCCGATGCTGATGACCGCCGACAACTGGAAGGGCGTGGTCATCGACGGCGCCAGCGCCAGCCGCGGCATGGCCAGTTTCTCGCGGTTCCTGACCGCACAGGAGGCCGAGGATATCCGGGCCTACGTCCTCACCGAGGCGCGCAAAGCCGCGGACGCCACCGCGGTCGCCCCGCCCACCCCGGCGCCCGCCGCCAAGGTGACGGCGCCGCCGGCGGGTTAGAGCGAGCCGAAGGCGCAGTCAGGCGACCTCCAAGACGCCAAGTGTCCGGAGCGGCCGGGGTCTCTTGGCGTCCTTGGCGCCTTGGCGGTGATCTTCTGCCCGGCGCTGACGCGCCCAGGCGCTAGGGGAGCGCCGCCGCGAACTGGTCGACGATCCAGTCGGCCTGCGCGTCGGTCAGGATCAGCGGCGGGGCGATGCGGATGGTGTGTTCGTGGGTCTCCTTGGCCAGGAGGCCGCGGGCCTGCAGCGTCTCGCAGACCCGGCGGGCGCCGCCGGCGTCGTGCTGGAGTTCCACGGCGATCATCAGGCCGCGGCCGCGGACCTCCTTCACTGACGGCGTGGCGATGGCCGCGAGGCCCGCCTGCAGCCTGGCGCCGACGCGGGCGGCGTTCTCGATCATGCCTTCCTCGGTCAGCACCTTCAGCGCCGCGCGCGCCACGGCGCAGGCCAGGGGATTGCCGCCGAAGGTCGAGCCATGCTCGCCGGGGTGCAGCACGCTCATCACCTCGCTGTTCGAGAGCACCGCCGAGACCGGATAGAAGCCGCCGGAGAGCGCCTTGCCGATCAGGGTCAGGTCGGCCTCGATCCCCTCGTGCTCCTCGGCCAGCAGCTTGCCTGTTCGGCCCAGGCCCGTCTGGATCTCGTCCAGGATCAGGATGACGTTGTGTCGGGTGCAGAGCTCGCGGACCCGCTTCAGGTAGCCGGCCGGCGGGATGATCACCCCGGCCTCGCCCTGGATCGGCTCGACCAGAAAGGCCACGGTGTTGGGCCCGATGGCGGCCTCCAGCGCGTCCGCGTCACCGAACGGCACGGTCTTGAATCCCGGCGCGAAGGGTCCGAAGCCGCCGCGGGACTGCGGATCGGTGGAGAAGCCGACGATGGCCACGGTGCGCCCGTGGAAGTTCTCGGAGGCGACGATGATCTCGGCCTGGCCGTCCGGCACGCCCTTGACCTCATAGCCCCACTTGCGGGCCACCTTCAGCGCCGTCTCCACCGCCTCGGCGCCCGAGTTCATGGGCAGGACCTTGTGGCTGTTCGTCAGGGCGCAGAGCTCTTCGTAGAACGGCGCGAGCTGGTCGTTGCGGAAGGCGCGCGACGTCAGGGTCAGCTTCGCCGCCTGTTCCGTCATGGCGGCCAGGATCTTCGGGTGGCAGTGGCCCTGGTTCACCGCGGAATAGGCCGACAGGCAGTCCAGGTAGCGGTTGCCGTCCACGTCCCAGACGTAGGTTCCCTCGCCGCGGGTCAGGACCACGTCCAGCGGCTTGTAGTTCTTGGCCCCGTACTGGGCTTCGGTCTCGATGTAGCGGGTGGCGAGCGAGCGCTTGAGGGCGATGTCGTTCATCGGAGTGCTCCCTATTCGGCGGCGTGCAGTTGGGCGGCGGGGACCGAGGCGCGGTCGAGGCGCAGGGTCATGCAGTAGGAGGCGCCGCCCGAGAGGATGAAGGGCGACAGGTCCACCTCGGTGAGGGTGTAGCCGCGGTCCTGCAGCTTGGCCCGCAGGCTGTCCGGCGCCCGGGCCATGACGATCCGCTCGCCGAGGTTGACGGCGTTGACGCAGAAGGCGGCGGCCTCCTCGGCGGTGGCCTCGATGCGCTGGGCTTCCGGGACCCGCGCGCGGATCGCCGCCAGGGAATCGGGGGTGAAGGCGGCCGGGTAGTAGAGCACCGTGCCGCCGGCCAGCGGGCAGAAGCAGGTGTCCAGGTGGTAGAACTGCTCGGTGGCCAGCTCGAGGGCGACGGTCTCGTGGCCGAAGGTCCTGCGGATCACCGGGATCGCGGCGCGGCTCGACCTGGGCCCGTGGCCGCACCAGAACAGCCGGCGGTCGGCGTCCCAGATCGCATCGCCCGCGCCCTCGTGGAACAGGCCCTCCGGCAGGTCGACGATCTCGCGCACCAGGCCGCGGGTCTTCAGCCGCTGGAACACCGAGCGCAGGATCGGCTCCTCGCCCTGGCGTTCCGGATAGCGGAAGCGGGCCAGCAGCACCTTGCCGTCCAGGACCACGGCGGCGTTGGCAGGGAACACGAGGTCCGGCAGCCCCTTCACCGCCGCGATCGTCTCCACGTGGGCGCCTGCGGCCAGCAAGGCGGCGCGGAGGGCCGCGGAGCCGGCGAGGGCGGCCGCGGCATGGGCCGGGGTCCAGACCTTGGGGTCCATCCACGGGTTGATCCGGTAGCTCACGTCGAAGCAGGCCGGGTCGGTCATGAGGAAGGTCGGGCGGTCCATGCGCACTCCTGCTGGGTCGTCCAGCCAAGGTTCGCCCCGGCGTGCGCTAGCGTATAGTTCCCAGCCTGCTACAATACGCCGATCAGTTTGGCGTTTCGTCAGGATGGAGTGACCAAATGTCGGACGACCTGGACCGGCGGCTGATCGCCCTGCTGCGCGCCGATTCCCGCACCCCCGCCGCCAGCCTGGCCAAGACGCTGAAGGTCTCGCGCGGCACCATCCAGAACCGGATCGAACGGCTCGTCGCCCGCGGCGTGATCCAGGGGTTCACCATCCGCACCCGCCCGGACGCCGACTCCAGCCGGGTGCGGGCGGTGATGACCATCGCCATCGAGGGCGAGCGCTCGCGCCACGTCGTCCAGGCGTTGAAGGGCTTTCCCGAGGTCGCGGCAGTCCACACCACCAACGGACGCTGGGACCTGGTGGCCGAGCTGGACGTCGACACCCTCGCCGCCTTCAGCCAGGTGCTGGACCGGATCCGGGAAATCGAGGGCATCGCCTCCACGGAAACCTCGATCCTGCTGGCGACGCAGAAGCTCTAGGGATGATAGAACGGCGTCCATGAACGTCCCTTTCAAGACCGATGCGCTGCCGGAATGGCGGCTGGACGACCTCTATGCCGACCGCGAGGATCCGCGGATCGCCGCCGACATGGCCGAGGCCGAGCGCCTGAACCAGGAACTGGCCAAGCTGGAGGGCCGGCTGGTCGCCACCCGGGACCGTCCCGCCGAACTGGGCGGCATCATCGACCGGGGCGTCGAGCTCTACGAGCAGGCCGTCAACGCCATGTGGAGCGTGGGCGCCTATGCCGCCCTGTCGGCCTCGGTAGCGCGGGACGACCCGGCCTGGTCGAAGTTCGAGGCGGACCTGCGGGCCCGCTCCGCCCAGATCGCCTCGCTCAGCCTGTTCTTCACCCTGGAGATCAACAAGCTCGACGACGTCGAACTGGAAGCCGCGCTCAAGGCGCACAAGCCGGCCCAGCGCTGGCGGCCCTGGCTGCGGCGCGTCCGGGCGGGCCGTCCGCACGAGCTGTCGCCCGACCTCGAGAAGCTGCTGCTGGACAAGGCGCCGGCCACCGCCAACTGGAGCCGCCTGTCCGACGAGACCCTCGCGAAGCTGAGCGCCCGGGTGGGCGGCGAGACCCTGACCCTGTCCGAACTGCTGAACCGGATGTCGAGCCCGGACCCGGCCCAGCGCAAGGCCGCCGCGGCGGCCCTGTCCAAGGCCCTGGCCGACCGGGCTCCGGTGCTGGCGCTCAGCCTCAACACCCTGGCCTTCGAGAAGCAGGTCGAGGACCGCTGGCGCAAGTTCTCCACCCCAGCCGCCGCCCGCCACCTGGCCAACGAGGTCGACGCCGACGCGGTCGAGGCGCTGGAGGCGGCAGTGGTCGACGGCTACGCGTCGGTCAGCCACCGCTACTACGCCCTGAAGGCCAAGGCGCTGGGCCGCACGCACCTGGACCATTGGGACCGCAACTGCCCGCTCGATACCGCCCAGCCGCGCACCTATTCCTGGGACGAGGCCAAGAGCGTGGTGCTGGAGAGCTTCGAGGCGCTGGCCCCGCAGTTCGCCCAGACGGCGCAGACCTTCTTCAACCAGCCCTGGATCGACGCGCGGCCCCGGCCGGGCAAGCAGTCCGGCGCCTATTCGCACTCGGTCACGGCGACCCGGCATCCGTACGTCTTCATGAACTACATGGGCGAGCGGCGCGACGTGCTGACCCTGGCCCACGAGCTGGGCCACGCGGTGCACCAGACCCTTTGCAGGCCGCTCGGCACCCTGCTGGCCGACACGCCGCTCACCCTGGCCGAGACCGCCTCGATCTTCGGCGAGGGACTGGTGTTCGAGAAGCTGCTGGCCGAGGCCACGCCGCAGGAGCGCCGCGGACTGCTCGCCGGCAAGATCGAGGACGGGATCAACACCGTCATCCGCCAGATCGCCTTCCACCGCTTCGAGACGCGGTTCCACGCCGCCCGCCTGCAGGGCGAGCTGTCGGCCGACGAGATCGGCAGCCTGTGGGTGGAGGTGATGGCCGAGAGCCTGGGTCCGGCGGTGCGGCTTGACAAGGGCTATCGCCATTACTGGGCCTACGTCAGCCACTTCGTCCACGCGCCGTTCTACGTCTACGCCTATGCGTTCGGCGACCTCTTGGTCCGCGGCCTCATGGAGAAGCGGCGCGAGGACCCCAAGGCGTTCGCGCCCCTGTACGAGAAGCTGCTCGCCGGCGGCGGGACCAGGACCTACGTCGAGGCCCTGGCCGCCTTCGGCCTGAACCCGCGGGAAAAGGCCTTCTGGGCCGCGGGCGTGAAGCAGCTGGAGCGGCTGGTGGACGAGTTCGAGGCCCTGGTCTGAGGCCTCACGCTTTCGACCACGCCTCCCACAGGAGCTGGCCGCCCACCAGGATCATGAGCACGTAGATAAGGGTGTAGAACCGGCCGGGGTCGATGCGGCGGACCAGCCAGACGCCGGCGAAGGTGCTGGCGATGGCGACCGGCAGCAGGGCGGCGGCGGTCAGCAGGTTCTGCGCCGTGAACTGGCCCAGCGCCCAGTAGGCCGGAACCTTGATCCAGTTGATGGTGGCGAAATAGATCGCCGTCGTGCCGACCAGGCTGGCGGGCGGCAGCGCCTTGGGCAGCACCCACATCTGGAACGGCGGCTGGCCCGCGTGGGCGATCTGGCTGGTGAAGCCGGAGGCCGCGCCCAGGGCCACGCCCAGCGCCGCGTCGGCGGCGGGCGGGATGTCGCGCGGCGTGGCCGCCCGGCCGCCCCGGGCCAGCCACAGCCGGTGCACGGCGAAGAGGATCGAGATCGCCCCCAGCACGGCCAAGATGGCCGTCGAGGACACCTTCGCCGCCAGCAGGTAGCCGGCCACGATGCCGACCGCCGCGCCCGGCAGCATGATCGCCAGCGTCCTGCGGTCCCAGGTCTTTCGGAACGCCCAGACGCCAACCACGTCCTGCACGATCAGGATCGGCAGCAGGATGGCGGCCGCCTTGACCGGCGAAATGGCCAGGGCCAGCAGGGGCATGGCCACGGCGCCGACGCCTGAGAACCCGCCCTTGGCCAGGCCCAGCAGGACGACGGCCGGGATCGCCAGGGCATAGAACAATGGGTCGGTCAGCATGCCCTGTCGGGCCTAGCGTGGCCGGGCGGCGACGGCAATCGGTGTGCGGCGCAGCGAAAGGCTGGAAAAGTCGGGAACCTAACCTTTGATAATCCGTATTGAGCCCATGCCCCGGGCCAAGATCCTCATCGTGGAAGACGAATTCGTCGTCGCAGCGAACCTCGAAGCCATACTGGAAGAGCGCGGGCACGAGCCCGTCGGCATCGCCCCCGATCTCGAGACGGCCCTGCGCCTGGCCGAGGAGCGTCCCGACTTGGCGCTGGTGGACATCAACCTGCGCGATGGCGAGACCGGGCCGGCGATCGCCGAGCGCCTGCGCGAACGCGACGTCGCCGTCCTCTTCGTCACGGCCAATCCCAGGATGCTGGACGAGCGCGGGGCCACCGCCATCGGCGTGCTCACCAAGCCCTGCGACGAGGACCTGGTGCTTGCGGCCGTCGAATATGCTCTCAGCGCGCGCAGGGGTATCCCGCTGCCCGCGCCGCCCGCCGGGCTGACGCTGCTGCGGGCCGCCTGAAGCCGGTCACCCGCCCCATTCGCGGCTGAGGTGCGCCGCCGGCAGGTCCATCTCCACGGCCAGTCCTTCCCGCCGCCAGTCCCGCGTCATCGTCCCGCCCAGCTGCTGGACGACGCTGAGTTCGGCCAGCCGCGAGCCGAAGCCTTCCCGCTGCGGCGGCCCTTCCACGGCGGGGCCGTCCTGCTCGACCCAGCCGATGCGCATCATCGGGCCTCGCGCCTCGATGCTGACGGCGACCCGCCCGTCCGGCGTCGACAGCGCGCCGTATTTGGCCGCGTTGGTGGCGAGCTCGTGGAAGGCGAGGGCCACCGGCGTCGCGCCGCGGTCGTCGACGAACACGTCGTCGCCCTCCACCGTGATCCGCCCCTCGTCGAAGGCCGGGTAGGGGCGGAAGATCTCCGTCAGCAGGCCGCGCAGCGTCGAGCTGCCCAGTTCGGGGCGCGACATCTCGCTGTGGGGCCGCGCGAACTCGTGGGCGCGGCCCAGGGCGGCGATCCGATGTTGCAGGTCGCGCGCCCAGGGCTTCAACTGCGGTTCGTGGCGGCTGGTGAGGCCGATGAGCCCCGAGATCACGGCGAAGATGTTCTTGATCCGGTGGCTCAGCTCGCGGCTCAGCAGCTCGTTCTGCTCGGCGGCCCGCTTGGCCTGGTGGATGTCCGTGCAGGTGCCGATCCAGCGGGTGATCCGTCCGGCGTCGTCCCGTACGGGCAGGGCGCGGCCTAGCGTCCAGCGGTACTCGCCGCTGTGGTGGCGCAGGCGGTATTCGATCTCGTAGGGCTCGCCCGTCGCCAGGCTGTGCCGCCAGCGCGCCCAGGCCTTGTCCTGGTCGTCGGGGTGGAACATGCCGTTCCAGCCTTCTCCGTCCGTCGACCCGACGGGGACGCCCGTGAACTCGTACCAGCGGGCGTTGTAGTAGTCGTGGAAGCCGTCCGGTCGCGTCGACCAGACCATTTGGGGCATGGCTTCGGTCAACACCTGGAACGTCGCCTGGGTCTGGCTCACCGCGGGGGCGTCGGATCCGCCGCCTGGCGCCCACGGCACATCCTCCCCGGCCGTGGTCACGGCGGAGGGCTGCCGGCCATCGGCAGGGCGCACGGTCTCTTCGGTCACGGTCTTCCTACTTGCAGCGATCGGCCGGTGGAACGTCGACGGCCCCCTCGGGATCCTGGCCCGGCGTCAACGCAGGCCGAAGAACCAGAGGACGGCGAGGACAACGACGATCAGCCCGACGATATAGATTATGCGGTTCATGAGTGGCTCCTTAGCCCATGTTAAGGTGCCGCTTGTCCTTCAGGTTCCCACCGCACCGGTTGCGGCGTTGCGCGGCCTGCCCGGCTTGCTAACCATGGCGCCCTTCGACGGGGGATCTCCATGACGTGTAAGCTTGCCGCCGCGATCATCGCATCGCTGGGCCTGTCGTGCGCCGCGGCGCGAGCGGCCGAGCCGCCGGTCCTGCCGATGAGCCCGTCCGAACAGGCGCATCCTGCCCTGCCCGAGGTCCTGACCCAGCGCGATCGGGCCAAGGTGGTCGACGCCATCCTCGCCGACCGGCTGGAGACCGTCATCCCCCGCCTGATGCGCGAGCAGGGCGTCGACATGTGGGTCCTGGTGGCGCGCGAATATCTGGAAGACCCGGTGGTCGCCACGATGCTCGACGGCGAGAGCCTGCGCGCCCGCCGCCGCACCATCCTGGTGTTCTTCGACCCCGGCGCCGGCAGGCCGGTGGAGCGCCTGACGGTCAGCCGCTACGGGCTCGGCGGCCTCTTCAGGCCGGTGTGGAATCCCGACGCCCAGCCGGACCAGTGGAAGGCCCTGGCCGAAGTGATCGCCGCGCGCGATCCGAAGAAGATCGCCGTCAACACCTCGTCGCTGAGCGCCTTCGGCGACGGGATCACTCTCAGCCAGCACACCGAGATGGTGGCCGCCCTCTCGCCGGAGCTCCGGACGCGGCTGGTGTCGGGCGTGGGGCTGTCGATCGGCTGGCTCGAGACCCGCACGCCCATGGAGATGAGGATCTACCCGGGCATCGTGCGGCTGGCGCACGCCGTGCTGGCCGAGGGTTTCTCGTCCAAGGTGATCAAGCCGGGCGTGACCACGGCCGACGACGTGGTCTGGTGGTATCGGGAGCGGCTGGCGCGCCTGGGCGTCGACACCTGGTTCCACCCCTCCGTCGGCATCACGCGCCAGGGCGAGAAGGGCCTGCTGGAAGGCGAAACGGTCATCCGGAAGGGCGACCTGCTCTGGTGCGACTTCGGCATCACTTACCTGCGGCTCAACACCGACACCCAGCACCTGGCCTATGTGCTGAAGGATGGCGAAACCCAGGCGCCCGCGGGCCTGCGGGCGGGCTTGGCCGCCGCCAACGCGGTCCAGGATGCGCTGACCTCGTCGTTCAAGGTGGGCGAGACCGGCAACGCCGTGCTGGCCGCCGCCCGGGCCAAGGCGATCGCAAAGGGGCTGAAGCCGTCGATCTACACGCACCCGCTCGGCTACCACGGCCACGCGGCCGGGCCGGCCATCGGCATGTGGGATGACCAGGACGGCGTCCCGCACGGCGAGTTCAAGGTCCACGCCGACACCGCATGGTCCATCGAGCTGTCCGCCTTCGCCCCGGTGCCCGAATGGGGCGGCCAGGAGGTGCCGTTCCGCACCGAGGAGGACGCGTTCTACGACGGCAAGAGCGTTCGCTACCTGGACGGCCGCCAGACCGCGCTCACCCTGATCGGGGCGGGGCGATAGCTCTCAGGTCCAGGTCTCGTTCGCCCCCCGGCGGCGGGCGGTCTGCGTCGGCGGCGGGGCGGGCCTGGGGCCCGGCCGTCCGAACAGCCAGCCCTGGCCCAGGCGAACCCCCAGGCCGGCGACCCGCTGGGCCGTGTCCTCGGTCTCGATCATCTCGGCCACGGTGGCGACGCCCAGTTCGGCGCAGAGTTCGGCGAGGCGCTTCAGCAGCGTCACGTCCCGCGGACGGCTGTCGAGGGACCTGACGAACCGGCCGTCGAACTTGACGATGTCGGCCTCCAGCTCGCGCAGGTAGTCCAGCGACGCGGACCCGGCGCCGAAGTCGTCGAGGCAGACGACGTGCCCCGCCGTTCGCAGGCGTTGGATATGGGCGTTGGCGGCGGCGAGATCGGCGAGCCTGTGGCTCTCGGTGACCTCCAGCATCAGCCGCGGCCGAAGCGTCGGGAAGGCCGCCGTGGTGTGGAGGATCTCCTCCACGAAGCCGGGCGACTCCAGCGAGAAGGCGCTGATGTTGGCGGCGATGCGGACCTCCGGCGGAGAGTCCCGCAAGGCGCCGGCGACGTTTCTCACCACCGTCATGTCGAACTCGACGACCAGGCCGAGCTCCTCGGCCAGCTTGATCGTCGCGGCAGGGCCGCCGCCGCCCTCGAAACGGGTCAGGGCCTCGTAGTGGTGGACGCCTCGCGTGCGCAGATCCACGACCGGCTGGTAGACCAGCTCGAAGCGGCCCTCCCGGATCATGTCCTTGAAACGGTTCGAGTCGGCGACGGTCTGGCGCAGCGCGGCCTCGAAGCCCTGGGCGGCGGCCGACGGCCCGTCCTCGATGCAGCGGTCCAGGGCGTAGCGGATCGCCCGCAGGCTCTCGCCAGGCGATGCCGGGTCCAGCGCCAGTTCGCCGGACGACATCTCGACGCCGGGCCCCGTCAGCTCCCGAATGCGTTGCGCCAGGGCCTCGGGGCCTCCGGGTCCCGAGCGCAGCATCGCGAACCGCTCGGAGCCGAGGTCCGCGGCCGGGGCGCCGCCGTACGACGCCGCGCGCAGGACGGCGGCCAACTTGCGCCGCACGGTCTCGGCCGCCTCGGGGTCCATGGCCGCGAGAGCGGGGGCGAGGCCGGTGAACTCCAGCAGATCGACGTGCAGGGCCGAGCCCGTCTGTTCGGCGTGCTTGAGCAGGCTGAGCGCGGCGGTCTCGAAGTCTTCGCGGCTGGTCAGGCCCGCGGCGTCGACCTGCACCTGGGCCGGGCTGGGCTGCCAGAGGCTCAGGGCGGCGGCCACGCCGCTGCGCTCCGGCATCTGGAACAGCGACAGCATCGCCGGCTGGACGCCGCCGCGACCCACCAGGCCGATCCTGAACGGCCCGCGGCGCTCGCCCGGGCGCAGATCCTGCAGGACGGCCTCGATCAGGTCGGCGTCGGCGGTGTCGATGAGATCGAGGAACCGGTCTCCGGCCAGGGACTCGGCCTGCCGCCCGACCAACTGCCCGCCGGCGCCGGTCCCGAACACGACACGACCGTCCTTGGCGACCTCCAGCACCATGTCGGCGCTGGCGAAGACGAAGGCCAGAAGTTGCAGAACGCTGGGCGCCCCCGGGGTCGGCCGGCTCGGCGCCGCGCTCCCGGATTCCACTCTGCTCGCTGACGCCGCCATCCCTCTCCACCTCAACCGCGAGGACCGCAGCGATGGGAACCCGGCCGCTGCAGTCAGACCGGATAGCCCGGCTGTGCTTACGGGGTGCTGAACGCCGCGGAGATTTTTTGTTCGTCGCGCCGATCCGCCGCCGGTCGCAACCCGGTGGCGTCCCCGGCCGACTCGTTTCATCAGCCGCTCCCCGTTCTTCGCAGAGAGTTTCCGCATGCGCCTGCCCTCGCTCGCCCTCTTGGCCCCGGTCTCGCTCGCCGCCTGCGGCAAGACCGACACCGCCGAAGCCCCCAAGGGCGTGGACGCGGCGGCCGCGGCGACGGCGTCCGGGCTGGTGCTCGGCGGCGACGGCCTGCCGCGGATCAAGCCCGGCCTCTGGGAGGTCGTGCAGACCGAGGACGGCCAGAGCGAGACCACCCGTCACTGCACGGGCGCCGAGGTGAACGCTGAGGTGCGCGAGATGCTCACCCGCGAGATGCCTGGCTGCAAGACCGAGCGCTCGGCCAGCCCGACTGGCTTGCGCGTGAAGGCCCTGTGCGAACAGGCCGGCGGCATGAAGACGGACGCCACCATCGTGATGACCGGCTCGGAGGCGGCCTACGACATGAGCGTCGGCCTCTACCTCGTGCAGCCCGACGGCACGCGGGAAGGCAGCGAAAGCACCCTGAAGGCCAAGTGGATCGGCGCCTGCCCGCCCGGCGTGAAGCCCGGCGAAGACCTCGAATAGGCGGCGAGACGCTCAGACGTCGCGCATCCGATAGGACCGTGGCCGGCGCGCGAACCAGCCGGCCACGACGCAGGTGGCGCGCCCGTCGCGGACGGTCACCGTCGTGCGCTTCCCAGGACCGGGCTGGAAGGTCACCGACCGGCCCAGGAACTCCACCGTCACCGCGCCGGGTCCGCTGAACTGGCAGACGCTGTAGTTCTCGGGGTTCATGAAGCCGTCCTCGCGGAAGGCGGCGCAGCTCACGTCGCCCAGATGTCGCGTGAAGGTGATCTTGTTGTAGGTGAAGGTCTTCGGCCGCTTGTAGCCGACCACCGCCGGCGAGGCCCGATCGACCACCGGGCAGGGCGGCCCTTCGATGGTCCATGCCGCCTTCTCCGCCCGCGCCCCGGCCCAGGTCCGGTAGACGTCGATGGCCGGCACGGCGACCAGCAGCATCAGGATGCCGCCCAGGCCGGCGTGCTGCAGGACGATGTCGCGGCGGGACGGTTTCCTCAGCGCCCGGATGGTTTCGAACACGCCACCCTCCCGAATTACATGCGTAGTAACTTACACGCGTAACTCAGGCTGGCAAGCCTCTAGAACATGGGATCCGGCGGCGGCCGCCTCTTCTTGCGCGGCCGTTCCCACATGACGCCCGGATAGCCCTTCAGCGGCGCCAGCGGCGCGCCGAGGTAGGTCCAGTCCGCCTGCTGGGCGAGGTTCATATGATAGCGCGGCTCGCGGCCCGTCCGGGTGGGGAACAGGGCGCGCGGGACATTGACCATCTTCGGCGACCGGGCCCGCTCGTAGGCCAGCGGCGTCCCGCAGCGGCTGCAGAAGGACCGCACCGTGCCGGCGGATTCGTCCTCGTAGCGCGTGACATGCTCTTCGCCCGCGACGAAGCGGAACCGGCTGCGCCAGCTGCCCACGTAGGTGGCGTAGGCCGCGCCGTGGGCGTGACGGCTGGCGGCGGCGTGGTCGTGCCAGGCCCAGCGCGCCGGGACGCCGATCTCCACCTCCACCGCTCCGCAGACGCAGGCGCCCACCGCCACCTCGCCCCGCGGCATCAGTCCACCCCCAGCCAGTCGAGGATCGCCGCGTTGGCCTCCCGCGGATAGGTGTGGCTGAGGTCCTCGATCTCCAGATAGGTCACGTCGGCGCCAGCGCGGCCGAGCCCGGCGGCGGCTTCCCGCGCCATGTCGACGGGGAACATCCAGTCCAGCGCCCCGTGGACGATGTGGATCGGCAGGCCCGTGACGCGGGCGGGCTCGGCGGAGCTGGCCAGCATCGGATGGAACGCCGCCGACACCGGCGCCAGGTGGGTGAACGGCGAGGTCTGCTCCAGGCCGCTGACATAGCTGAAGGTGCCGCCGTCGCTCATCCCCGTCAGCAGGATCCGGCCGGGATCGATGTTCCAGCGGCCGCGGACATAACCCAGCAGGCGGTGCAGGTTCGGGGTGTCCGGATCCGGCCCGCTGATGGCCCAGGTGCGCCCCACGGCCGTCGGCGCCACGAGGATCGCCCCGCGCGTGCGGGCGTCGCGCAGCCAGCTCCAAAGGAAAGACCCGCCATTGCCGCTGCCGCCGTGCAGCGCCACCACCAGCGGCCAGGCCACGTCGGGGTCGTAGAACTCGGGCACATAGGCCGAGAAGCCGCCCCGCGAGTCCGGGGCGTTGTCGTAATGCAGGACCCCGGTGTCGGGCCGGGGCTCGGCCTTGGCCAGCCGCCGCAGCCGCTCGCCGTCCTCCCGCGCAGCGGGGTCGAGGAAGTAGCGGTTCACCGGCGCCAGGTCGCGCGCCAGCGGATAGAGCGCCTCCTGGGCCTTGGGGAGGTGGCGCAGGGCGCGGAAGATCGCGGTCGGGCCGTCCGGGTCCTGCGGCGCGGCCCGCAGAGCGGCGAAGGCGGCGAGCGCCGCTTCGGCCGCGGCCAGCAGCGGCCCGCGTACCTGCTCCAGCGCCTCGGGCCAGGCCCGCAGCCGCGGGACCTGGGCGCCCAACTCGGCGTCCGGCTGTCCCACCGCCGCCAGCACGGCCTCGAAGTCCGGCGGGTGCAGATAGCGCGCGACGAAGGCCAGGCGCTCCAGCGCCTGCAGCAGCGGCGGCAGGACGGCCACCAGATCGTCGAGTTCGCGCTCTTCCAACGGTCGCCCCGGGGCCTTCAGGCCCAACCTAGGGTGCGCACGCGGAAAGGGAAGCCCGCGGCCGTCAGGCGGCCGGGCGGAACGCCAGGACGCGCAGGTCCGGCGCATCCCTCAGGCGCAGCACCCGCTTCAGCTCCGCCACCTTCGCCGGGGGCCCGGACAGGGCGATCTCGCCGTCCGCCATGGCGTCGGAGAGGCCCTTGTGGCCCAGCCAGACGCGCACGAAGGCCTCCAGGTCGGCGCTCAGCACCACGTCGACCTCGGCGCCGGGGTCCTTCAGGCACACCTCCACGTCGGTCCGGCGCAGGATCATCCACCAGTAGCGGCGCGCGGCGTGGGCGCGGGGGATGCCCCGGAACTCCAGACGCAGGACGATGTCGCGCGCCGGAAGCTCGGACGCCGCGATCTGCCGCCGCATGCCCCACATCAGCAGGGTGGGATCCAGCTCCTCGTGGGCGATGCGGCCCTGTCCGTGACGCTGGCCCCATTCCGACATCAGGCAGACGATGCCCGAGAGCTGCTCCCCCGCGGGCGTGAGGCGGTAGAGCTTGCCCTGCGCCAGGGGCTCGGTGGCCACCACGCCCGCCTCCTCCAGTTCGGTCAGCCGCTGGACCAGGAGGGCGCGCGACATCAGCGGCACGCCCGAATGGATCTCGGTGAACCGCCGGGGTCCGAAGCACAGTTCGCGAACGACCAGCGGCGTCCACCGCTGGGCGAAGATCTCGGCCGTCTTGGCGACCGGGCAGAATTGTCCATAGCCTTTCATGCGGACACGGTCGGCTGGATAACTCGGTTCGACAAGTTCATTCTTCGAACTGGAGCCGTTGCGGCGATCTGGAGGACAAGGCGGCAACGACTGCACTTTCGAGGAACGACCGACATGACCATCGACGTCAAAGCGCCCCCGTCGGCCACGGCTGCGGACTGGGTCCGCCGCACGCACGACCTGGGCCCGAAGATCGCCGCCCGGGCGGCGGCGGCCGACGAGACCGACGCCTTCGTGGCCGAGAACCTGGCCCTGCTGAAGGCCGAGGGGTTCCATACCGCCGCGGTTCCGGCGGAACTGGGCGGCGGCGGGGCTAGCCATGCCGAGCTGGCCGCCATGCTGCGCACCCTGGCGACCTACTGCGGCTCCACGGCGCTGGCCCTCGCCATGCACACCCACGCCGTGGCCCTGCCGGCCTGGCGCTGGCGGCGCACGCCGGAAGCCGTGGAGGGCCTGCTGAAGCGGGTGGTGGCCGAGAACCTGACCCTCGTCTCCAGCGGCGGCTCCGACTGGCTGGACGGCTCGTGCCGCGCCACGCCCGTGGAGGGCGGTTTCCGCGTCACCGGTCGCAAGGTCTTCGCCAGCGGCTGCCAGAGCGGCGACCTCCTGGTGACCATGGCCGTCCTGGACGCGCCGGAGGGGCCGATGGTCCTGCACCTGGCGATCCCGATGCGGGCGGAGGGCCTGAAGGTCCTCGACACCTGGCGGACGCTGGGCATGCGCGGCACCGGCTCTCATGACCTGGAGCTCACCGAGGTGTTCGTGCCCGACGCGGCCGTGACGGTCCGCCGGCCCCAGGGCAAGTGGCACCCGCTGATGCATATGGTGTCCCTGATCGCCTTCCCCCTGATCATGAGCGTCTACGCCGGCCTGGCCGAGGCGGCGGCGGAAAAGGCCGTGGACCTGGCCACCGCCCGCAAGCCGTCGCCCGACACCGAACTGCTGATCGGCGAGATGGAGACCCACCTGACCGCCGCGCGCCTGGCGCTCGGCGACATGCTGGCCTGCGCCGCCGGCGACGAACCCGGGCCCGCCGCCACGAACCGGATCATGACCGGCCGCACCCTGGTGGCGCGGGCGGCGATCGCCACCGTGGAAAAGGCTATGGAGGCCGCGGGCGGCGCCGGCTTCTACCGCAAGACGGGCCTGGAGCGGATCTGGCGCGACGTCCAGGCCGCCCGCTACCACCCGCTGCAGGAGAAGCCCCAGGCTCGGCTGGCCGGCCGCCTGGCCCTGGGCCTGCCCATCGACGGCTGACGCCATACGCCCCGCCGCTCCTCAGGGGCGGCGGGGAACCGCTTGCGATTTTTCAAACGCCCGTTAGACCGGTCGGGATGGCCAACGACCTCTCCGACAAGACCGGATCTTCGAAGGAAACCTACGACGACCGGCCGTTCCATTCCGAGGACCTGCCGCCCGAGGTGCGCGCCCCGCTCGCGCCCTACAAGGGCGGAGAGCCCGCCGCCCCGTCGTGGTTCAAGTGGGCCATCGCGCAGGAGCCGGAGCGCAGCTTCGTCACCTCGCACGGCACGAGGATCGAGGCCCTGACCTGGGGCGAGCGCGGCAAGCCCGGCCTGCTGCTGGTCCACGGCAACAGCGCCCACGCCGACTGGTGGAGCTTCATCGCCCCATATCTCGCCAAGGATTTCCGGGTGGCGTCGATGTCGCTGGCCGGCATGGGCCAGTCGGACTGGCGCGAGACCTACCGCTTCTCAGACTTCGCCGACGACGCCGAGGCGGTGAGCCGGGCGACCGGGCTCTACGACGGCGGCCGCAAGCCGATCTACATCGGCCACTCCTTCGGCGGCGGCCAGGTGTTCTTCACCGCCGCCCAGCGGCCCGAGCTGATGGAGGCGGCGATCCTGGTGGACACCGGCTTCGGCGGCCCGCCCCCCGAGGTGATGAAGGAGCGCGAGAAGCGCCGCGAGCTCCTGGCCAACATCCCCAGCCCGGACAAGCCCAGCCGCGTCTATCCCAGCCTGGAGAAGGCGCTGGAGCGCTTCCGGCTGATGCCGCCGCAGCCCGCCGAGAACCACTACATCCTCGACTTCATCGCTCGCCGCTCGCTGAAGCGGGCCCCGCTGCCGGCGAGCGAAGTGACGGATGACGGATCGGGCGAGGGCTACGCCTGGAAGTTCGATCCGAACATGTGGGAAAAGCTGGACCGCTCGGGCATGAGCATGTCCTCGGGCGGCAAGCTGCCGCCCGTCGCCGTGCCGCTGGTCCACATGTACGGCGAGAAGAGCCGGATCATCGAGCGCCGCCGGGCCGGCGAGGAGACCGCCCTGGCCGAGGTGGCCCGGGAGATCGAGATTCCGGATTCGCATCATCACGTGATGATCGACCAGCCGCTGGCGCTGGTCGCCGCGCTCCGGACGCTCCTCGCCACTTGGCCGCATTGAACCTGGCGGGCGCATCGTGTATCGCCCGATCGACTTCCCATTCATTCGAGAGTGAAATCCCGATGGCCGGAACGCCTTCCGACTACCAGCGCGGCAACATGGACATCGCCGAGCAGGTCTCCACCTTCCATCTGGTGATGGGCCTGACGAAGTGGGGCTCGCTCTACATCTCGGCCGGCCTGCTGTTCTTCACCCTCCTGTTCTGCACCCACACCGGCTTCGTCGGCTCGGCGATCTCGGCCGTGGTGCTGGTGGTGCTGGGCACGCTCCTGTTGCGCGACAAGAAGGACGCCGCGGCGCACTGACGCCCGGATCCGACGGCCGATCTTTCGAGAAGCCTCCGCGCGAGCGGAGGCTTTGTCGTGTCTGGCCCCGCCCTCGGACAGGCTGAACGGCGGTCGGTCCACGGGCAGGCCGTTGCGCGCGCCCGGCGTCACCACCTCGCGCCCGCAAGAATGTTGCGCCGCACTATTGCGCTGCGGCAGGAATTTTCAAACGCGCGTTCAAATCAACCCCGGAGGCGGCTGGACAATCCGTCGAAACGCCCCCTATGGTCGCGCCGCAATCGCGCCGATCGGGGGATTTCGCGGACCATGGCCGTCATCGCCGTCACCAAGGAGCGCCGCGCCGGGGAGACCCGGGTGGCCACTGTCCCCGAGACGGTGAAGAAGCTCATCGGCGCCGGATTCTCCGTGGTCGTGGAAAGCGGCGCGGGCGTCGCCGCGTCCTATCCCGACGCCGACTATCAGGCCGCCGGCGCGACCATCGCCAAGACCGCGAAGGACGCCATCGCCAAGGCCGACATCCTGTTCAAGGTGCGCGGCCCTGAGCCCGACGAGATCAAGGCCCTGAAGCCGGGCGCTGTCGTGGCCGCCAGCCTGAACCCCTACATGGACCGCGCCACGCTCGACGCGCTCGCCAAACAGGGCGCCACCGCCTTCGCCATGGAATTCGTGCCCCGGATCACCCGGGCCCAGGTCATGGACGTGCTGTCGTCCCAGGCCAACCTCGCCGGCTACCGCGCTGTGATCGAGGCCGCCGAGGCCTATGGCAAGGCCATGCCGATGATGATGACCGCCGCCGGCACCGTCGCCGCGGCCAAGGTGTTCGTCATGGGCGTGGGCGTCGCGGGCCTCCAGGCCATCGCCACCGCCCGCCGCCTGGGCGCGGTGGTGACCGCCACCGACGTGCGCCCGGCCACCAAGGAGCAGGTGGAAAGCCTGGGCGCCAAGTTCCTCGCCGTCGAGGACGAGGAGTTCAAGAACGCCCAGACCGCCGGCGGCTACGCCAAGGAGATGAGCAAGGAATACCAGGCCAAGCAGGCCGAGCTGG
>NZ_LSJI01000027.1 GCF_001557235.1 Phenylobacterium sp. CCH9-H3
CCGCCGGTCCCCCGGGGCCCGCACGGCGAGGCTCTGCGCCCGCCTTCCAACCGAACCCAGAGGTATCTTCCCTATGTCCGCAACGCTTCGAACCCTCGCCGCTGCAACCGCGCTCGCCGCCGGTCTGGCCGCCGGCGCCGCCCAGGCCACCGTGCTCACCTTCGACGTCGACAACACGAAGCCGAACGCCAGCGTCAGCATGCCCCAGACCTATGGCGATCGCGTCGTCGCCACCGTCCAGGGCGGCGCCACCTACGGCGTCGGCGCCGAAGGCTTCACCGGCAACGTGGTGGTCGACTACGCCGGCAGCCCCCAGACCTCGCTGATCCGCTGGCCCACGTCCTACGGCGACCTCACCAACGTGCTGGAGAACGAGACCGACGGGGCGACCTACATCGACCTGACCTTCACCGCCGATGCGGGGTTCCAGGTGGTCCTCTTCGGCTTCGACCTCGCCGGCTGGCCGTCGAAGGACTACCTCCTGCCCGGCGGCGTGCGCGTCACCCGCGGCGCCGACAGCCTGTTCTCCCAGACGAACGTGCTGGTCCAGGGCGACACGACCGGCCCGCGCCACACCAGCTTCGACTTCGGCTCGGGCCTCGCGGGGCAGGCCCTCACCCTGCGCATCGACCTCGCCGGCCTGGCGAGCAACAGCGACAACATCGGCCTCGACAACGTCCGCTTCGGCCAGGTGACCCTCCCCACCACCGCCGTGCCGGAACCCGCCACCTGGGCCCTGATGATCCTCGGCCTAGCGGGCGCCGGCGCGGCCCTGCGCCAACGCCGCCGCTGCGCGGCCGCGGGCTGAGGGTGCGGGGTCTGGTCGGAGGGGCGTCAGCAGCCGGCGGAGCGGATCCACGGCGCCGCCCGCAGGCGGCGGGATCAGGCGTCGGACCGTAGCGACGGTCGGGGCGGGACGCTGCGCACGCGCTGCATCCACATCGGATACTCGGGCGGCAAGGTGGTGACGGCGTTCAGTTCGGCAAGGTCCGCCTCGGTCAGCGCCACCTCGGTCGCCCCCACGCTGTCGTCGAGCTGATCGATCCGCTTGGCGCCGACGATCACGCTGGTCACCTGGGGTTGGTGCAGCAGCCACGCCAGGGCGACCCGCGCGACGCTGACGCCCCGCTCGGCGGCCATCCGCTCCATGACGTCGATCGCGGCATAGGCTCGCTCCATCGCCACCGGCGGAAAGTCGAACGTGGCGCGCCGGCTTCCGTCCGGAGCCTTGCGGTCGCGGCCGAACTTGCCGCCGAGGAGGCCGCCCGCCAGCGGACTCCACACCAGGAGCCCCAGGCGCTCGGCGCGCAGAAACGGGATGATCTCGCGCTCCAGGTCGCGCCCGGCCAGCGTGTAGTAGTTCTGGGTCGAGGCGAGGCGCGGCAGGTTCAGGCGCTCGCTGTGGCCCAGCGCCCGCGCCATCTGCCAGGCCGACCAGTTCGAGACCCCCACATAGCGGACCAGCCCCTGGCGCACGAGCAGGTCGAGGGCCGCCAGGCTCTCTTCGATGGGCGTCGCGGTGTCGATGTTGTGCAGCTGGTAGAGGTCGATGTGATCGAGCTGCAGGCGCTTCAGGCTCGCCTTCACACTGTCCAGGATGTGCCCGCGCGAGTTGCCGGCGTCGTTCGGGCCGGGCCCCATGGGGCCGCAGACCTTGGTGGCGACCACCACCTGGTCTCGCCGCACGCCCAGCGCCTTCAGCGACTGGCCCACGATCTCTTCGGAGAGGCCGGCGGAATAGATGTCGGCGGTGTCGATGAAGTTCACGCCGTGATCGAGCGCCCGCGCGATCAGCGCCTGGGCCTCGGCCTGCTGGACCGAGCCCATGTTGGCCCAGTGGCCCTGGCCGCCGAACGTCATGGCGCCCAGGCAGATCTCGGAGACGAAGAGGCCGGTGTGTCCAAGCGGATTGTACTTCATGGCTTCGGTCCTTCAGCGGCCGGGCGCGATCAGCGCGGCGATGCGCCGGTTGGCGACGAGGGTGGCAAGGCCCGCCAGCACGCTGGCGACGGGCACGATCAACAGGCCCAGGCCCAGGCCGTTGGGAACCTGCGCCGCGCCCGCGGCGTCGCTGACGAGGCCAACGAGCAGGGGGGCCAGAGCCGGTCCGAACAGGCCCGATCCGATCAGCAGGAGGCTCGACGCCAGGGCCTGCCGTCCGGGGCCGGCGACGAGGTGCGCCGCGCCGAAGGCCGCGGGCAGGAGGAAGGCGAACGACAGCATCCCCGGCACGAACAGCGCGATCGACATCCAGCCGGCCGGGGCGAAGAGGCCCAGGGTCGTGGTCGCGGCCGCAAGCAGGAGCAGGATCCCCTGGGCGCCGATCACGCGGCCGTGGCCCGCCGCCACCGCCCGGTCGAACAGGCGCCCGCCGCCCAGAGTGCCGATCACGCCCATCCCGCCTTGCAGCAGGCCGAAGGCCAGTCCCACCTCGCTGGCGGTGAAGCCGTGGGTGCGGATCAGGAACGGGGCGCTGAACGCGTAGAACGGCGCCGTGGCGAAGCCCAGGGCGACGCCGCCGATGACCAGCCAGCGAAAGGCCGGCTGGGCCAGCAGCCTGCGGCTGGTCTGCAGGAAAGGCTCGTTGGCCGTTCCATCGGCGCGCGGCGGCGACGGCGTGGGGCCGGTGACGGCCAGGACCGCCAGGCCCACCACGGCGCTGATGGCGCCGGCGCCGATCAGCGCCGCGCGCCAGCCCAGGGTGTCTGCGATCGCGCCGCCGGCGGCGAAGCCGACCATGGTGCCCAGCGGAATGCCCATGGAGAACAGCCCGATGGCCAGTCCCCGGCCGGCCGGCGCGATCTTGCGCGCGATAAGCGCGTGCGCCGAAGGAATGGCCCCGGCTTCGCCGATCGCCACCCCGAGGCGGCTTGCGGCCAGCAGCGCGAAACCCGCCGCGAACCCGCCCACGGCGGTCATGGCGCTCCAGACGAGGATGCACGAAACCAGGACCAGTCGCGGCGATCCCCGGTCCGCCACCCGTGCGATCGGCAGCGAAAGCAGGGTGTAGCAAACTGCAAAGGCGACCCCGGTCGTCAATCCGATTTGAGTATCGGACAGAGACAGTTCTTCCTTGATGGATTCTGCAAGAATGAACGGAAGTATTCTATCGATCTGGCAGAACATGCTGACCAGGACGATTGCTGCTAGGAACAATGTCGCGCGCGCATTGCTGAAATATCCGCGCCGATCAACTCCAATATTTCTTGCATCGTCGATTGACGGCGCGGACCCATCTGGCATTTTACACACTCACCTCGGCTCGGTTGGCGCCATCACGCTAGAGGGAGTGTCTCGTGGTCAGAATGCCGGAAGCCGCAGAAATCCTGCCTTTTCCTGCAACGCCGCCCGCCGTGGCGGACAAGCCGGGATTGGCGACCCTACTCGCCGCCGTCGAGGCCTACATCGGGTCGAAGGGCGGGGGCGAGGGTCAGTTTCGGACACCGATGAGCGGCGTGAATATCATGCGCTCGTTCGAGGCGCGGATGCCCATCCGCCAGATGTACCGGCCGTCGCTTTGCCTGGTGGTCCAGGGCGGCAAGCAGATGCTGTTCGGCCAGGACACGCTCAACTACGGCGCCATGGAGTGTCTCGTCGTCACGGTGGAGCTGCCCGCCAGCGGCCGGGTGGTCCAGGCTAGCCCGACCCAACCCTTCATCGGCATCACGATCGAGTTCGACATCGCCATGGTGCGCGAGGTCCTGCAGCAGCTGCCCAACCCGCCGCAACCGGGTCCCGAGGCCGGCCCCTGCGCGTTCGTCGGCCAAGTGGATGCGGGCCTGGCGGACTGCGTCGCTCGCCTGGTGCGGCTGGCCGGCGCGCCGGACGCTGTTCCGGTTCTCTATCCGCTGATCATGCGCGAAATCTGCTACTGGCTGCTGGCGGGACCGAACGGCGAGGAGTTCTGCAAGCTCGCCCTGCCCGAAGCCCATGCCGAGCGGGTTTCCCGGGCAATCCACCTCCTGCACGGCAGCTTCCACGAGACCTTGCGCGTCGAGCGGCTGGCGGAGGCGGCGCGCATGAGCGCTTCATCGTTCCACAAGCACTTCAAGGCCCTCACCTCGATGACCCCGGTGCAGTACCAGAAGCAGCTGCGCCTGCTGGAGGCGCGCCGCCTCATGGTGATGGACGCCGCCAATGTGGCACAGGCCGCCTATCGCGTCGGATACGAGAGCGCATCCCAGTTCAGCCGCGAGTACGCTCGCATGTTCGGGGCCGCGCCCAAGCGCGACGTGATGAGCTGCAAGGCGATCCTGGAGCATAGCGTCCGATAGCCGACCGCATCCGATCTGCAGGATCGGGCAAGTTTTCAACGGGTTCGGACATCGCGGTCCGGCCCCGGCGGACGCCATCTTGAGGGCAGGGCGCGCACACGGCGCCTGCTTTCTGGAAAGGCCGCCGCATGGCCCGCTGGACGACCGACGATATCCCCTCCCAGCACGGCCGGCGCGCCGTCGTCACCGGCGCGGGCGGCCTGGGTTACGAGAGCGCTCTGCAGCTGGCCCGCGCCGGGGCCGAGGTGATCGTCGCCAGCCGCGATCTGGCCGCCGGTGACGACGCCGTCCGGCGCATCCGCCAGGCCGTCGCCGCCGCGAACGTGCGGTTCGAGCCGCTCGACCTTGCCGACCTGGCCTCGGTCGCAGCGTTCGTCGCCCGCCTGCGCGATCAGGCGCAAGCCCTGGAGCTGCTTATAAACAACGCCGGTGTCATGACCCCGCCCCGGCGCGAGGTCACGGCCGATGGCTTCGAGTTGCAGTTCGGCGTGAACCATCTCGGCCATTTCGCGCTCACCGCCGGGCTCCTGCCGCTCCTCCGGCGCGGCGTCTCGCCGCGGATGGTCAGCGTCTCAAGTATCGCCGCCCGCCAGGGCGCCATCGACTTCGACGACCTCAACGCCGAGCGCAGCTACCGCCCGATGCCGGCCTACGCTCAGTCGAAGCTCGCGTGCTTGATGTTCGCCCGGGAGTTCGCGCGCCGCAGCCGGGCCTATGGTTGGGGCGTCGCGGGCCTTTCGGCCCACCCCGGCGTGGCCCGTACCCGCCTCCTCTACAATACGCCTGGCGGGCACCCGATGCGGCGGGTTCGCAGCCTGCTGTGGTTCCTGTTCCAGCCCGTGGAGCAGGGGGCTCTGCCGACCCTGTTCGCCGCCACCGACCCGGCGGCGCAACCCGGCGGCTACTATGGGCCCGGCGGCCCGGCCGAGCTCCGGGGCCGCCCCGCCGCGGCGCGGCTCCCGCCAGCGGCGCTCGACGACCACGCCGCCGCCCGCCTCTGGCGAGAGTCCGAAGCCCTGACCGGCGCGACGTTCGCCTGAGAGATGGCCATGTCGAAACCCGTCTGCCGGCCCGCTGCCGCCCGTACCCACCCTCCGCTATGCAAATCCGCACACCTGCACCGCAAACACGCTGATTTCGCGCGGGGGGCATGTCGCATATCCACCGTCTGGCGCGTCCTTGGGGCGTATCACACCGGCCGAGGAGGACAGACGATGACCGCGACGACCCCAGACATCATCGAAGGCGCCTATCGGGTGGTGTCGATCACCGACCTGCCGGCGGCCCGACCCTCGCCCAACCGGCGGCGGGCGGCGGTGCGGATCGTCTTCTGGAACCTGGCGGCCATGGTCGCCGTGGTGGTCCTCCCGCTCCTGGCCTGAGGCGCCCGCGGGCTTGTTTTCACCCTCCGCCCTACCGAGCCGGGCGCGCGAGAAAGTTGATTTCGCGCCGGGCTGATGTTTCCGTTTTGTTTGTGTCCGAACTCACGGACATCGCCGAGCGCCACGCCCGCATCCTGGCGCGCCTCTGCGAGCTGGGGTGGAGCTGGCCGAGCAGGCGGCGGCCGACGCCCAGGCCGGCGAGACGCCCCAGGCGCGGGCCGAGGCCATCCGCGCCTTCCACGCCGTCTCGCGCTCGGCGCGCCAGACCCTTGGCGTTGGAGGCCCGGCTCGCCGGGAGGTCGACGACGAGGGTGACCCGCCTCCCAGCCCCGCTCCGCGAGACCCACCGGCAAAGCTCCGCCTGAGCCCCGCCGCCCTTCTGCGTTTTCTGCGGTTCCCGAAACCCGCCTGCGCCTTCGTCGCGCCACAGGCGAACTGCGCCGAATCCCCATGCCCGGCCGCACGCGAAGCAGCTAAGGTTGGAACGAAGCTTAAGCCTTGGACGCTCGTTCCCGCATGAAGTCCCTGCCGAACATCCTCACCGGATCGCGCCTGGTCATGGCGTTGTTCATGTTCGTGGCCTTCGCGGCCGCGGCCGGCGCCGTGCCCTATTTCTCCAACCGCCTGGAGCCGGACGCCCAGTTCGCCCTCCAGCGGTGGGCGGTCTACGCCTTCGTCCTGGCGGCGGTCACCGACTTCTTCGACGGCTGGCTGGCCCGCAAGCTGAACGCCGAGAGCGTCTGGGGCGCCATCCTGGACCCCATCGGCGACAAGGTGCTGGTCTGCGGCGCCATCCTGGGCCTCTTGTCGCTGGGCCCCCAGCCGATGGTGGTGCTGCCCGCCGGCCTGATCCTGTTCCGCGAGTTCACCGTCAGCGCCCTGCGCGAGGTGGGGGCCGGCAAGGGGGTGAAGCTGCCGGTCACACTGCTGGCCAAGTGGAAGACCACGCTTCAGCTCACGGCTCTGGCCATGGAGCTGGTTCTGGCCGCCTGGGGCGCCTTCGGCCTGCCGCAGGAGGGCGCCTTCCGCCCCGGCTTCGAGGTCGCCGCCCACAGCCTGTTCTGGATCGCCACGGTGGTCACCCTGATCACCGGCGCCCAGTACTGGACCCAGACCCGCAAGGCGCTGGCGGGCTGAAAGGGGCGGCTTAAGCCGCCGCCCCGTAGGCGTCCCGCTGGAAGTCCGCATGGACCGGCGGCGGTTCCGGACTGTCGAACACCCGCTGCGTCAGGAGGATGCCCGTCAGCCCCCTGACGGGGTCGTTGAACCAGGAGGTGCCGAAGCCGCCGTCCCAGCCGTATGCGCCGGGCTGCGCGCCGCTCGGGCTTGGGCTCACCTGCACGCCGAGGCCCAGGCCCCAGCCGCGTCCCGGCCCCAGGATCATCTCGCCGTCCTTCATCTGGGCGGCGGTCAGGCGGTTGGTCGTCATGGCCTTCAGCGAGTCGGCGGACAGTAGCCGCCGCCCGCCCGGGGCCAGGCCCGTGAACATGAAGCGAGCGAAGGCGCCGTAGTCGGCCGCCGTGCCCACCAACCCGCTGTCGCCGGCGGGGAAGGCCGGGGGCCTGGCGTACAGGCCGTTGTACGGCTCGAACGGGACCAGCTTGCCGTCCTGGTTCATGTACCCGGTGATCAGCCGGTCCAGCTTGTCCGCTGGCACGTGGAAGGCCGTATCGACCATGCCGAGCGGCCCCAGAATCCGTTCCTGGAAGAAGGTCTCCAGCGGCTGGCCGGCGGCGCGGGCCACCAGCACGCCCAGCACGTTGGACCCGGCCGTATAGAGCCAGCGCTCGCCCGGCTGGGCCTGCAGGGGCAGGGCGCCCAGGGCTTTCATCCAGGCGTCGGGGGTGTAGGGCGCGGCGGGGTTCGGCATCCCGAAGCCGGGCAGCTCGGCGCTGGCCTTCACGAACGGCGCCTCGGGGTTGAAGTCGATGCCCCAGCCCAGCCGGAAGGACATCACGTCCTCCAGGGTGATGGGGCGATTGGCCGGGACCGTGTCGTCCAGCGGCCCGTCCGGCCGCTTCAGAACCCGGCGATTGGCGAGCTCGGGCGCCAGCCGGTCGATCGGCTCGTCCAGCCGAAGCTTGCCCGCCTCCACCAGCATCATGGCCGCCACCGCCGTGATCGGCTTGGTCATGGAGGCCAGGCGGAAGATGGCGTCGGCCCGCACCGGCGCGGTCCCGCCCAGGGTCATGGTCCCGGCCGGGATGATCCGGACCTGCTCGCCCCTCGCCACATAGGCCACCAGGCCCGGCGGCTGGCCCTTGGCCACGTAGCCCTTTAGGTCGGCCTCCAGCCTGCCCATGCCCGTCTCGTCCAGTCCCATCCTGCGCGCCTCCGGCAGCTTGCGGTCACAGGCCGCCAATCCGGCGAGGGCGCCGCCGCCGGCCAAGGCGTGGCGGCGGCTGATCCAGGCGAATTCGGACATGTCGGCTCCCTTGCGTTCCCCTCAAGGACGAACGAGGCCCAGCCTTCCCGACAACCCGCCTCAGCACTCCGCAAGATTGACGGCCAGGCCGCCCAGGGAGGTCTCCTTGTAGATGGCGCTCATGTCCTCGCCGGTTCGCTTCATCGTGGCGATGACCTTGTCCAGGCTCACCGAATGCTGGCC
>NZ_LSJI01000269.1 GCF_001557235.1 Phenylobacterium sp. CCH9-H3
ACCGGCGCCCTGGTGGGCTCGTCGGGCGCGATCCTCAGCTACATCATGTGCAAGGCGATGAACCGCAGCTTCATCTCCGTGATCCTGGGCGGCTTCGGCGCCGAGGACGCGGCGGCGGCTGGCGGCGGCAAGGTCGAGACCCGGCCGGTGAAGCAGGGCTCTGCGGACGACGCGGCCTTCATCATGAAGAACGCCTCCAAGGTCATCATCGTCCCCGGCTACGGCATGGCCGTGGCCCAGGCCCAGCACGCCCTGCGCGAGATGGCCGACGTGCTGAAGGAAGAGGGCGTCGAGGTGAAGTACGCCATCCACCCGGTCGCCGGCCGGATGCCCGGGCACATGAACGTGCTGCTGGCCGAGGCCAACGTGCCGT
>NZ_LSJI01000270.1 GCF_001557235.1 Phenylobacterium sp. CCH9-H3
GACCTGCATGTCGCGATAGTCGTTGTAGAAGGCCGAGGCGCAGCGCCAGCTCCAGCCGGTGAAGTCCGAGGACGTCACCGCCTTCGAGGTCGGGCTGAAGAGCAGCTTCCTGGAACGCCGCGTCACCCTGAACGCCTCGGCCTTCTACAACGACTATCGCGACATGCAGGTCTTCGTGCTGATCGCGCCGGTCGTGGCCGGCGGCTTCCCGGTGAGCGTGCTGGACAACGCCAAGAAGGCGGAGACCAAGGGCATCGACGTCGAGCTGACCGTGATCCCGATCCGGAACCTCACGCTCTCGGCCCAAGGCGGGCTGCTGCGCGCGAAGCTGAGGGAGTTCGTGGCGTCCCGCGACGCGAGCGCGCCCGACTACTCCGGCAACCGGCTGCCGCTGGCGCCGCGCGCCTCGGCCAGCCTCAGCGCCGCCTACAAGTTCGATGTGGGTCCGGGCGTCGTCGAGCTCCAGGCGAACGCCAACTACAAGAGCTTCGTCTTTTTCGACGTTTCCAACAACGACTACGCGACGCAGTCCGGCTACTGGACCGAGAACGCGCGGGTCTCCTACGCCCTGGAGGAGGGGCGCTGGGAGGTGGCAGGCTACGTCCGCAACCTCAGCAACAAGAGGTACTTCATCGACAAGTTCGACCTCACCGACCCCTTCGGCCTGGTGCAGGGGATCATGGGCGCGCCCCGGTCCTACGGGGTCGAGCTGAACTACCGCTTCTAGCGGCGAGGCAAGCGCCGGCCGCGGCGGCAGCCTTTATGACATGAGGCGAAACGTGGGGGACGGCGCGACGAACGCGACGTCAGCGCCTTCTTCGTCCGCCACTCCGCGACGGCTGGCGCACTGCGCCCAGCTCCCACCCTGGCGCGGCCCGCAGTTCCCGGCAACAGATCGCCCGATCCGACGTGCGGGGCGGCTGTCTCGAAGCCGTAGGCTACGCACGGCTTCCAGCGGCCCATGGAAACCAGCGGTCGCTCGCTGCGGCCTACCCGACCGGCCGCGGTCGGTCTGCCGGGCCGGGAGAAGCTGTGCTTCCCTGAAGCGAACCTCGATCTTTGATCTGCGAACGTCTCATGTGCGGCGCGGAGTCAGGGACCGCTCACGGAGCAGAGTGGGAGGGGCGCCGCCCTTGGGCCGCAGCGTCTGGCCGAACGGCTCGGCGGCCCTGCGGTGCGCGGCGAGGCGCTCGGGCCGCGCCGTATCGCCCAATCCCCACCGCGCCGTTGACTCTCGGGCTTCCCCGTATATAACGCCCCACCTCTCGCCCGCGGGCCATCCTGCGGGCGCACTCCGTTTTGCATATCTACTCCGAAGGCGCGAACGATGTACGCGGTGATCAAGACCGGCGGCAAGCAGTACCGGGTCCAGCCTGGTGACATTCTGGTTGTCGAGAAGCTCGAAGGCGAACCCGGCGCGGCCGTGGCGTTCGGCGACGTTCTGATGCTCGGCGACGGTGAAGCCGTGACGGTCGGCGCGCCCCTCGTGGACGGCGCCTCGGTCGCCGCGACCCTGATCGAGACCCGCAAGGGCGAGAAGGTGAAGATCTTCAAGAAGATCCGTCGCCAGGGCTATCGCCGTACCCGCGGCCACCGCCAGACCGAGACGGTCCTTCAGGTCACCGGCATCACCGCCGGCGGCAAGGAGACCAAGTGGGATGGCACGGTCAGCCTGACCACCAAGGCCGAGCTGGACGCCCGCGCCCGCGGCCTGGACTTCGCGACCCTCAACGTCTCGAAGAAGGCCCTGAAGGCCGGCGCCGCTGCCGCCCCGGCGGCCAAGGCCGAGAAGCCGGCCGCCAAGGCGAAGGCTCCCAAGGCCGAAGTGGTCGAGGAAGCCGCCGCCGCCCAGGTGAACGCGCCGGTCGAGACCGAAGCCAAGGCCGCCGCGCCGAAGAAGGCCGCGGCTCCCAAGGCCGAAGCCGGCGAAAAGAAAGCTGCGGCGCCGAAGAAGGCCGCCGCCAAGAAGGACGACGCCGCCGAGTAATCGGGCGGCGATCAGGTAAGGACAGGAGCGACCTATGGCTCACAAGAAATCCGGTGGTTCGTCGCGCAACGGCCGCGACTCGGCGGGTCGGCGCCTCGGCGTGAAGAAGTTCGGCGGGGAAGCGATCAACGCCGGTTCGATCATCGTGCGTCAGCGCGGCACCAAGTTCTGGCCGGGCGAGAACGTGGGCATGGGCAAGGACCATACCCTCTTCGCGCTCGTGACCGGCGCGGTGCGGTTCGTGACCAAGGCGAAGAACCGAACCTACGCCACGGTGGTCCCGGCCGAGAAGATCGTCGCAGCCGAATAGGCGGACCCTCCTCTCTCCGGTCCCGCCTCACCAGATTAAGGCGGACCGGACACAAGACGACCTTTCGCGGGGAGTCCGGTCAGCCGGGCTCCCCGCTGTCGTTTTGGGCCCCAGCAGAAGGGCCGGGAGGTAAGAGAATGTGCGCACTGGACGTGAGACCCGCGGTCGCCACCGAGCGGCTGCTGCTGCGCGGCCCGACGGCGGCCGACGTGGCCCCGATCGCAGAGCTGGCGAACGACCTGGGGGTGGCCGGCATGACCTCGCGTCTGCCGTACCCCTACGGCCAGGCCGACGCCGAGGCCTTCGTCGGCTCGGTGGCGCGGATGAATCCCCGCACCGAGGCGGTGTTCGCCGTCGAGCACCGGCAGTTCGGCTTCGTCGGCATGCTGGGGTTCCATGAGCGGGCGCCGGGGCGATCCGAGCTCGGCTACTGGTTCGGCCGCCCGTTCTGGGGCCGCGGCTACGCCACCGAGGCCGTGACGGGCGCCCTGCGCTGGGCGAAGGGCGACTGGCGCCGCAACGTCGTGTGGGCCGGCCATTTCGCCGACAACCGCGCCTCGGGCCAGGTGCTGTGCAAGGCCGGCTTCCTCTACACCGGCGACGTCGAGCCCCGCCCCTGCGCCGGCCGAAACGGCCAGGCCGTGCCGACCCGCATGATGGTCTGGCTGGCGTAGGACTGGTAAGCGAACGCCGATGACCGCCGCCTCGTCCCGCCGATCCCCCGCTTCCGGCCACGCGCTGCCCGTCCAGGCGGCGATCGTGGTGGCGGGCGTGGTGGCCATGGCGGCGGCGGGGCGGTTCTCCATCCCCATCGGTCCCGTGCCGATCACGCTGCAGACCTATGCCCTGTTCGTGCTGGCGGGCCTGTTCGGCGGGCGGCTGGCCCTTGGCATCGTCCTGGCGTGGCTGGCCTGCGCGGCGTTCGGCCTGCCGGTGCTGGCGGGGGGCGCGGCCGGCTGGAAGGCCATCATCGGCCATACCGCCGGCTTCCTCGCCGGCATGGCGGCTGCGGCCTACGTCTGTGGCCGCGGGGCCGAGAAGGCCAAGGGCTGGCCCTCGCTGGTCGCCCTGTTCGCGGCCGGCCACGTCATCGTCCTGGCGGTCGGCTGGGCGGGCCTCGCCAGCTTCATGAGCCCCGGTCCCGCCTTCGAGACCGGCATTCAACCCCTCCTGCTCGGTGCGGCCGCCAAGTCGCTCGCCGCCGCGCTCACCGTCCGTCTGGTTTCCCGATGAAGTTCCTCGATCAGGTCAAGGTCTATGTGCGCAGCGGCAACGGGGGCGGCGGCGCCGTCTCGTTCCGCCGCGAGAAGTACATCGAGTATGGCGGCCCCGACGGCGGCGACGGCGGCCGCGGCGGCGACGTCTGGATTGAGGCGGTGGAGGGGCTGAACACCCTGATCGACTACCGCTACCAGCAGCATTTCCGCGCCGGCACCGGCGTCCACGGCATGGGCCGCAACCGCCACGGCGCCGCCGGCGAGGACGTGGTCCTGAAAGTCCCCGTGGGCACCGAGGTACTGGACGAGGACAAGAACCTGATCGTCGACATGGACCACGCCGGCCAGCGGGTCCTGCTCGCCAAGGGCGGCAATGGCGGGTTCGGCAACACGCACTTCAAGGGCCCGGTGAACCAGGCCCCCCGCCACGCCAACCCCGGTCTGGAAGGCCAGGAACTCGCGATCTGGCTGAGGCTGAAGCTTATCGCCGACGTCGGGCTGGTCGGACTTCCGAACGCCGGCAAGAGCACCTTCCTGGCGGCGGCAAGTGCGGCGCGGCCGAAGATCGCCGACTATCCTTTCACGACCCTCGCGCCGAACCTTGGAATGGTCGACCTCTCCCTGGGCGAGCGGTTCATTCTGGCCGACATCCCGGGCCTGATCGAGGGCGCCCACGAAGGCGCGGGGATCGGGACCCGCTTCCTGGGGCACGTCGAGCGCACGGCGGTGCTGATCCACTTGGTGGACGGGACCCAGGAGGACGTGGCCGGCGCCTGGCGCACGGTCCGCCACGAGCTGGAGGCCTATGGCGAGGGCCTGGAAGACAAGCCCGAGCTGCTGGCGCTGAACAAGATCGACGCCCTGGACGAAGAGACCATCGCGGCCAAGGCGGCCGAATTGGAGGCGGCCGCCGGGGTGAAGGTCCGCCGCGTCTCGGGTTTCGCCAAGATCGGCGTCACCGAGCTGCTGCGCGAGGCCTACGCCCTGGTCCAGCAGCGCAAGGGCGAGGCCGCCGCCGAGACCGCCGAGCCCGAGGACTGGCGGCCTTGAGCGGCCTGGCCGAGGCCCGACGGGTCGTCGTCAAGGTCGGCTCGGCCCTGCTGGTCGGGGCGGACGGGGCGGCCCATGGCGCCTGGCTGGCCGACTTCGCCGCCGACGTCGCCCGCATGCGGGCGCGGGGGCAGCACGTGGTGATCGTCTCGTCCGGCGCCGTGGCGCTGGGTCGCCGGCGCCTGGGCCTGGGCAAGCGCGCCCTGACCCTGCCGGAGAAACAGGCCGCCGCCGCCGCCGGTCAGTCGGCGCTGATGCGGGCGTGGGAGGAGGCCCTGGGGCCGCTAGGCTTCAACTGCGCCCAGGTGCTGCTGACCCGCGACGACACCGAGACGCGCCGACGCTGGCTGAACGCCCGCGCCACGGTGGAGACGCTGCTGGGCCTGGGCGTGATCCCGGTGGTCAACGAGAACGACACCGTGGTCACCGAGGAGATCCGCGTCGGTGACAACGACCGGCTGTCCGCCCGCGTGGCCCAACTCGTGGGCGCCGAGGCGTTGGTTCTGCTGTCGGACGTGGAGGGGCTCTACACGGCCGATCCGCGCCGCGATCCCTCGGCCACACTGATCCCCCGCGTGCCGCGCCTGACGCCGCAGATCGAGGCCATGGCGGGCGGCGCCAACGCCCAGGCCGGCGTCGGCACCGGGGGCATGGCCACCAAGCTGGAGGCCGCGCGCATCGCGAGCCAGGCCGGTTGCGCCACCGTCATCACCCTGGGAACCCGGTCGGGGCCGCTGACCGCGATCGAGGGCGGAGCGCCCGCCACCGTGATCGAGCCGGCCACCACGCCGCGGGCCGCCTACAAGGCCTGGATCGGCGGCTCGCTGTCCCCGGCCGGCGCCCTGACCGTGGACGCCGGCGCCGCCGCCGCCGTACTGAAGGGAAAGAGTCTGCTGGCCGCCGGGGTGCGGGCCGTGGAGGGCCGGTTCGACAAGGGCGAGTGCGTCCGTGTCCTCGACCCCGACGGCCGCGAGATCGCCCGCGGCCTGGTGCGTTACGAATCGGGCCACGCCGCACGGATCTGCGGGCTGAAGTCCGAGGCCATCGAGCCGGAGCTGGGCTACACGTCGGGCCCTCTCGTGCATGCCGACGATCTCGCGCTCGCCGCCCATGCCGTGACGTCGGGCTAGCCCCCGCCGCCCGGGGGGGGTAGGGAGTAAGGCTCAACCTGAGCAAATGGGGTCGTTAGGGTGGACGGCAGTTCGTCAGGCAGGGAAGCGCAGCCCGTCCGGACCGGACGGCTGGAAGCGCTCGCGCCCGGCCAGGCGATCCCTTTCGCAGGTGACCGTGTCGCTCTCGTGACACCCGAACTGGCCGCGGCGTTCCGGCCCGGCGATCGGCTGGTCGTGGTGCAGGACACCGGCGATCTGTTGCATATCCCGGCTCGCGAGCATTCCGCTGCCGAGGCCGCCGTGGGGCGTGCCGCCGCCGCCTTTGCGCGGATGGGCGAAGTCCCGGACGCCGCCATCACCGCCTTCTTCGAGGCCTTCGCCGCCAAGCTGGAGGACGATGCGGTCTGGGCCGCCATCGCGGTCGCCAACGCCGCGGACGTGGAAAGCGCCAGGGCCCGCGGGCGCTCCACCACTCGCCTGATCGCCACCGAGGCCATGCGCGCCGACATGGTGGCGGGCCTGCGCGCCTGGCGCGATGCCGAGCCGCCCCGCGGCCGGGTGCTGGAGACCGTGCGCCACGAGGGCTGGTCGGTGGAACAGGTCGTGGCGCCCCTGGGCGTCACCGGCTTCGTGTTCGAAGGGCGGCCCAACGTCTTCGCCGACGCCACCGGGGTGATCCGGGCGGGCAACACAGTCGTCTTCCGCATCGGCTCGGACGCCCTGGGCACAGCGCGGGCCATCGTGGCCGAGGCGCTGGACCCCGCGCTGACGGAAGCGGGCTTGCCTCCGGGTGCGGCGGTGCTGGTCGACAGCGCCGCCCACGCCGCCGGCTGGGCCATGTTCGCCGACGCCCGCCTGGCCCTGGCGGTGGCGCGCGGGTCGGGGCCCGCGGTCAGCCAATTGGGCGCCATCGCGCGGCAGGCGGGCACGCCGGTCAGCCTGCACGGCACGGGCGGCGCCTGGATGGTCGCCGACGCCACCGCCGACGCCGACCGCTTCTACGCCGCCGTCTACCACTCGCTGGACCGCAAGGTCTGCAACACGCTCAACGTCTGCTGCATCGTGCGCGAGGCGGCGGACCGGCTGGTCCCCGTGTTCCTGGAGGCGCTGGAGCGGGCGGGCGGGCGTCGCCGCGGGTGCAAGCTGCACGTGGCCGAGGCCGATTTCGCGGCGTTGCCGGAGCGCTGGCGCACGGCGCGCGCGACCGTGGTCCGGGCGGAGGGCCCCGTCGAGGAGCCCCTGGCCGAGCCTATCGCCGATGCCGACCTCGGCCGGGAGTGGGAGTGGGAGGAGACCCCCGAGGTCAGTCTGAAGGTCGTGGACGACGCAGCCCAGGCGGTCGCCCTGTTCAACGCGCTCAGCCCCCGCTTCGCCGCAGCCCTGATCTCCGAGGATCCGGCCGCCCACGAGCGCTTCTACGCCACCATCGACGCGCCGTTCGTCGGCGACGGCTTCACCCGCTGGGTCGATGGTCAGTACGCCCTGAACCGGCCCGAGCTGGGCCTGTCGAACTGGGAGAACGGCCGCCTGTTCGCCCGCGGCGGCGTCCTGGCCGGCGACGGGGTGTTCACCGTCCGCGCGCGGGTCCGCCAGGCCGATCCCCACCTCGACCGCGGGGGCGCGCCCACCCCGCCTCGCACCCGGTGACCTGAGCGCATGTGGTTCGCAGGTCCGGCGCGCCGCGCGCCCGTCGCCGGCCGGCCGGGAGCGCTCCGGCTGGGGTTCAACCTCACCCCCGGCATGAAGGTCGGGCTCTACGGCGGCTCTTTCAATCCGGCGCACGACGGCCACGCCCACGTGGCGGAGACGGCCAAGCGGCGCCTGGGGCTGGATCGGGTGATCTGGCTGGTCTCCCCGCAGAACCCGCTGAAGTCGCGGCACGAGACCGCGGACCTGGCCGAGCGGATCGCCGGCGCCCAGGCGCTCGCCCAGGGTACCGGCATGATCGTCTCGGCGGTGGAGACCCGGCTGGGGTCGAACTACACCATCGACACCATCCGGGCGCTGAAGGCGCGCTATCCCGGCGTCCACTTCGTCTGGATCATGGGCGCCGACAGCCTCGCCACGTTCCATCGCTGGAAGGGCTGGACCCAGATCATGTACGAGGCGCCGGTGGCGGTGGTCTCGCGCCCCTGGATCTCGCTCAAAAGCCGCTTCTCGCCCGCCGCCCTGCGCTTCGCGCGCTTCCGAGTCCCCACCCGCTCGGCCATCCGCCTGGCCACCTCGAAGACGCCCGCCTGGGTGTTTCTGTTCGGCCGCTTCAACTTCCAGTCCTCCACTGCGCTCCGTGCCCGCAAGCCGCGCTGACGCGCTCCATGGAACACGACCCCGGCCTTGCGGCTTGATGTCTCGTGACGGCGGCTGACCGAAGGCCTGTCGTGTGATAGGATCGGCCAGCGAGGACAAAAGGAGTCACCCCGCTGAACGCTGAATCTGCGCCCAACAAGCTTGAGTCGAGCTTGGCGCAAGAGGCCCCGGCCGACGCCGCGACCTCGCTGGAAGTCCAAGGCCGCAACGGTGGGGTGGAGGACCTGATCCTCACCCGCCTGGAAGATGACAAGGCCCAGGACGTTGTCTTCATCGACATCAAGGGCAAGAGCCCCGTGGCCGACGGCCTGATCGTCGCGTCCGGCCGGTCCGGCCGTCATGTGGGGGCCATGGCCGACCACCTGCTGCGCGCGCTCAAGGACGCGGGCTACGGCAAGTGCCGGGTCGAAGGCATGCCCAGCGCCGATTGGGTGCTGATCGACGCGGGCGACGTGATCGTCCACCTGTTCCGGCCCGAAGTGCGCAGCTTCTACAACATCGAGAAGATCTGGTCGGTCGACTCCGGCCACCGGGGCGTCGCGGCCGCGAACTAGCCGAAGGCTTTACAGTCACGCCCGCGCCCGCTACAGGCGCGGCGATGACCGCTGTCATGACCATTACGATTACCCTGAAAACGACCCGCTCCGGCGGGGCGTCGACGGGTGCGTGCGTGGTCTAGAGCCGCCGGCACGATCCCGAAGAGCCCCGCCGACGCGCGGGGCAGCCTCTCTCGAGAAGCCAGACCTCGCGCCTCCGCAAACCAGGAGACGTAGAGCCATGCCGCATTCCCTTCCCGCAAATCCCCGCGTCGCCATCGTCGGCGCCACCGGCGCCGTGGGTGTCGAGCTTGTCCGCTGTCTGGAGGCGCGCAGCTTCCCGCTGGCCGGCCTGAAGCTGCTGGCCTCGCCGCGATCGGCGGGCCGCGAGATGGCGTTCAGGGGGCGGACCCTGGTTGTGGAAGCGCTGGGCGACAACAGCTTCGAGGAGGTGGACCTCGCCCTGTTCTCGGCGGGGAGCGGCCTGTCGAAGGTCTACGGACCCAAGGCCGTCGCCGCCGGCGCGGTGGTCGTAGACAACTCCTCGGCCTTCCGCATGGACCCGGACTGCCCGCTGGTGGTGCCCGAGGTGAACGCCGAGGCGCTGGCCGAGCACCACGGCATCGTCGCCAATCCCAATTGCGTGGCGATCATCGCCGCCGTGGCGATGGCGCCGCTCGCCCGCGCCTTCAACCTGGGGCGCGTGCAGATGGCCACCTACCAGGCGGCGTCGGGCGCCGGCGCGGCGGCCATGGAGGAGTTGCGCGCCTCCACCGAGGCCGCGCTGGCCGGCCGGCCCTTCGCGCCGCAGGTCCTGCCGCACCCCTATGCCTTCAACCTCTTCAGCCACAACGCCGACGTCGATCCCGAGAGCGGCTATAACGGTGAGGAGCTGAAGGTGATCGAGGAATGCCGCCGGCTCATGGACGCGCCGGCGTTGCCGATCGGCGTCACCTGCATCCGTGTGCCCGTGCTGCGCGCCCACGCCATCGCGCTCACGCTTGAATTCGACCGTCCGGTAGATCCCGATCTGGCGCGCGAGGTGCTGGCCGCCGCGCCCGGCGTGCGGGTCATCGACGACCGCGCCCGCAACCACTTCCCCATGCCCTGCGAGGCCGAGGGGCAGGGCGACGTCCTGGTGGGGCGGGTCCGCCGCGACCTGGGCGATCCCTCCGGCCGTTCGCTGGCGCTGTTCGTGGCCGGCGACCAGCTCCTGAAGGGCGCCGCGCTCAACGCGGTCCAGATCGCCGAGCGGCTGCTCCCGACGGTATCGGAAGGTGCGCGCCAGGGCGAACTGCTAGGCGTCTCCTAGGGTTGCGGCTCGCCGGGCTGGACTTGCCCCGTCCCGGCGGGCCACCCTTATCTTCGGGAGAACGCAAAGATGTCCGAGACGCTCAGCCTGGATCTGTTGGACCGCACCGCCGGCGAGATCGTCGCGACCCTCGCCGCCGGCCAGGCGAGCGCGCTCGCGCTGACCGACGCCGCCATCGCCCGCATCGAGGACCGCGACCGCGCGATCAACGCCGTCGTCGTCCGTGATTTCGACCGGGCCCGACAGGCGGCGCGGGCGGCCGACGCGGCCCTGGCGCGGGGCGAGCGCCGTCCCCTGCTGGGCCTGCCGATGACGGTCAAGGAAAGCAACGAGGTCGAGGGCCTGCCCTCCACCTGGGGCAGCCCGGCCTTCAGCGGCTGGGTCGCGCAGCGGGACGCCGTGGCGGTCGCGCGCCTCAAGGCGGCCGGCGCGATCATCCTGGGCAAGACGAACGTCCCGCCGTTCCTGGCCGACTGGCAGAGCACCAATCCGGTGTACGGTCGGACGAAGAACCCCTGGGACCTCGGCCTTTCGCCGGGCGGCTCGTCCGGCGGCAGCGCCGCCGCGCTCGCCGCGGGCATGACGCCGCTGGAGCTGGGGTCCGACATCGGCGGCTCGATCCGCGTGCCCGCCGCCTTTTGTGGCGTCTATGGCCATAAACCGAGCTATGGCCTGGTGCCCCTGCGCGGACACGCGCCGCCGGGCCTGGACGGCGGGCCGATCGCCCTGGCCGTCGTGGGCCCGCTCGCCCGCAGCGCCGCCGATCTGGACCTGGCGCTCGACGTCGTCGCCGGGCCGGAGCCGCACGAGGCCAAGGCCTATGCCCTGAACCTGCCGCCGCCCCGCCACGCTGAGCTTGCGGACTATCGGGTTCTGGTGGTGGATCAGCATCCCGCGGCGGCCACGGACCATGAGATCCGCGGCGCTCTGGACACCCTGGCGCGCCGCCTGGATGGCCTGGGCGCGCGCGTGGACCGTTCCAGCGATCTTCTGCCGGACCTCGCCGCTCAGCACGCGGTTTTCCTGGCGCTGGTCGGCGCGGCCCTGTCCCGGGGCTCGCCCGGCGGCACGACAATGAACGCCCATGAGTGGATGAACAGCCTCGACGCCCAGGTGATGTTCCGCCGCCGCTGGGCGGTGCTGTTCGAGAGCTTCGACGTGGTGGTCGCGCCGGCCTTCGGCGTCGTGGCGTTCGAGCATGTCGACGAGCCGGACAACGCCCGGCGCATTCTCAACATCGATGGCCTGGCCACGCCCTATTTCGACCAGATCGCCTGGCCGGGCGTGGCTCTGCTGCCGAACCTGCCAGCCACCGCGGCGCCGATCGGGTTCACGCGCGGCGGCCTGCCGATCGGCGCCCAGATCATCGGGCCCTACCTCGAGGACCGGACGACCATCGCCTTCGCCGGCCTGCTGGAGCGCGAGTTCGGCGGCTTCAAAGCCCCGCCGGCCCTGACCTGACCTGGTGAAGATCGCCGTCGTCGCCATCGGCCGGCTCAGCCGCTCGCCCGAGACCGAGCTCGTGAAGCTCTACGTCGACAGGGCGACTGCTGCGGGCCGTTCGCTGGGCCTTGGTCCGGTGGACGTGGTCGAGGTCGAAAGCCGAAAGCCCGGCAAGGCGGCGGAGGCCGAGGCGCTCCGCCCGCACCTGGCCGACAGCCATGTGATCGCCTGCGACGAGCGCGGCAAGGCCCGCGCCAGCCGCGCCTTCGCCGAGGAGATCGGGATGCTCCGGGACCGCGGCGTGCGCCGCCTGGTCTTCCTGATCGGCGGCGCGGACGGCCTCGATCCGGAGATCGTGAAGGCGGCGCAGGGGACCCTGGCCTTCGGGCCCCAGACCTGGCCCCACGCCCTGGCCCGGGCGATGCTGTGCGAGCAGGTCTATCGCGCTGTCTCCATTCTCGCCGGATCGCCCTATCATCGCGACTGATGCGGCGGATTCTTCTTCTCGGAACCCTGGCGGCCTTCGGCCTGGGCGCGGCGGCGTGGGCCGCCACCAACGCGCAGCTTGAGCGGCTGAACCTGGCCGAGACCGAGCTGTCGGTGGATCAGGGCGCCAACATGCACCGGCTCTCTCGGCTGCTGTCGGTCCTGGAGCTCATGAAGCGCGACCCGCCCCCGGCGCTGCTGGTCTCGCCCGACGACGCCAAGGACGCCGTCCGCGCCGCGATCCTGGTGAAGGCCCTTACGCCCGCCCTGGCCGGCCGCGCCCAGGACTACGCTGAAGGGGCGACCGAGGTGATGCGCCAGCGGAGGTTGGCGGCCGTCCAGAGTGAGGCGCTGTTCGAGCGGGACAGCCTGGCGGCGGACGCCCTGCCGGCCCCGGACTCGTCCGCGGGCCTGCGGCTTAGGGGCGCAGTGAGCGCAGATCCGGCCGAACTGACTCCGCCCGATCGGCTGCTCATGCCGGTCGCCGGCGCCGTCGTCAGACGCTTCGGGGATCCCCTCGCGGGGGGCGGGCGTTCGAACGGCCTGACGCTCGCCGCCGCGAAGGGCGCGAGGGCGGTGAGCCCCGCGGCGGGCCTTGTTCAATACGTGGGCCCCGTCAAAGGCTGGGACGTCATCGTGATATTAAGACTAGCCGGGGGATATCATCTCGTGCTTGCTGGTCTCGAAAGAACATCGGTTCAGGTCGGACAATCCGTCGCGGAGGGTCAACCTGTCGGATGGGCTACCGATGATCGCCAAGCGACGTCGGAGCTCTATCTGGAGGTCCGCGAGCAGGGTTCGCCCGTCGATCCAGCCAAGTGGCTGGTGAAGAACCGGGGTTGAACAAGAAAGCGGGCTGATACGGCCTCAAAACCGTCGTTTCGGCGCGCTCCATAAAGGACGGGCATTCGTCCAAGGGAGTCTGAGCCTGGCTATGAAGAAGTATCTCCTCATCGGCGCGTCGGCCTTCGTTCTCGGCGCCGGCTCCATGGCCTACGTCAGCCAGCAGGCCGAGGCCTCCGCGCAGCCGAGGGCCAAGACCTACCGGATGCTCGGCCTGTTCGGCGACGTGCTGAACACGGTCGAGAACCAGTACGTCACCGAGGTGGACGATACGAAGCTGATCCAGGCGGCCATCGACGGGATGCTGACCTCGCTCGACCCGCACTCGGGCTACCTCGACCCCGAGAGCTTCGACGACATGCGCGATCAGACGCGCGGCGAATACGGCGGCCTGGGCATCGAGGTCACCAGCGAGGACGGCGTGGTCAAGGTGATCTCGCCGATGGACGGCACGCCCGCCTTCAAGGCCGGGGTCAAGGCCGGCGACTACATCACCGCCGTCAACGGCGAGAGCGTGCTGGGCCTGACCGTGACCGAGGCGGTGAAGCAGATGCGCGGCCGCCCGGGCGAGACCGTCACCCTGACCATCGCCCGCGAGAAGTCGGATCCGTTCGACGTGAAGCTGGTCCGCGAGATCATCAAGCCGAAGTCGGCCACCGCGCGCCTGGAAGGCGACAACATCATCCTGCGTATCGGCAGCTTCAACGAGAAGACGACGGACGAGGCCGAGCAGGCGTTCGCCGAGGCGCGCGCCAAGAACCCGAAGGCCAAGGGCCTGATCCTCGATCTGCGCAACAATCCGGGCGGCCTGCTCGACCAGGCCGTGGGCGTGTCCGACCTGTTCCTGGAAGGCGGCGAGATCGTTTCCCAGCGTGGCCGCGATCCGCGCGACGTCGAGCGCTACAACGCCCGCACCGGCGACATCACCGGCGGCATGCCGATGGTGGTGCTGATCAACTCCGGTTCGGCTTCGGCCGCGGAGATCGTCGCGGGCGCCCTGCAGGACCGCAAACGCGCCGAACTCGTGGGCACGACCAGCTTCGGCAAGGGCTCGGTCCAGACCGTGATCCCGCTGCGCGGCGGCATCGACGGGGCGCTGAAGCTGACGACGGCGCGGTACTACACGCCGGCGGGCCGCTCGATCCAGAAGACCGGCATCGAGCCGGACCTCGAGGTCGCCCTGACTCGCGACGAGGCCCAGGCCATCGCCAACCGCGCCTACCAGTTCTCGGAAGCCAGCTTCAAGAACGCGCTCAACGCCGACGAAGGCAAGGTGCGTCGCGGCGCCCACGAACCCGCGGAGGCGCCGCCTGAGAACTTCGACGAGAAGAAGGACTTCCAGATCGCTCGCGCCGAGGACGTGCTGCGCTACGGCTCCGTGGCCGCCACGCCCAAGCTGCCTAAGCCCACCGCCCGCCTGGCCGAGATCGTCTCGAAGGCCAAGGTCGCCGAGGTGAAGCCGCCGCAGACGACGCAGAAGTAGACGTCTCACCTGTTCTGAACGGAAGAGGGCGGTCCGGCGTGGGCCGTCCTTTTTCATGCGCCCGCCGCGGCGTGCGACCGCAGGCGTGGATTGAGACCGCGTTAACCATGTTCGGCGAGGCTCCAGCGTGAGGAGTCCGCTAGCGTGGCCACCATCGCCCTTCCCCGCTTCAAGCCGCCCAGGATCGACCTGGGCGCCGTGATGAAGAGTCCGGCCGCCGGCCTCGCCGGTGCGGGCGTGCTGTTCGCCGGCGCGATCGTCGCGCTGGTGAACCTGCTGGGTCCCATGGGCGCGGGGCCGGACCATGTCCGCATTCCCCTGGACCAGCCGCTGCGGTCTGCCCCGGCCGGCTGGCGAGAGGCCTTGAGGCCGCTGCAGGGCCAGCCCCACGTTTACAAGGACGTCGTGCGCCTCTCCGAGCGCCCGCTGGCGCCCGGGGCGGCCAGCCACTTCAGCGGCGCCAAGCCGGCGGCCGCTCCGATGGTCGCCGGAACGGCGCTGCCCGTGGCGCCGATCGCGGGCTTCTACGCGCCCGGGCCGGGCGGCCCGCTCCCCATCATCGCCCAGGACGGCCGCACACCCGCGGAGGCCTACGCCCGGCCGTTCAACGCCAACGGGCGGCCCAAGGTGGCCCTGGTCATGGGCGGCCTGGGTCTCAACGCCCGCACGACCCGCCAGGCCATCGAGACTCTCCGTCCCGAGATCACTCTCTCGTTCAGCGTCTATGCCGAGGGCCTGCAGGGCTGGATCGACATGGCCCGCGCCCACGGGCACGAGGTGCTGCTCGAGACGCCCATGGAGCCGGTGGACTATCCCGACAACGACCCCGGCCCCTACACCCTGATGGCGGGCGGCCAGCCGCCCGAGACGGTGAAGAAGCTGGAGTGGATCCTCTCTCGCGCGACAGGCTACTTCGGCCTGACGAACTACCTGGGCTCGCGCTTCCTGGCCACGGACGTCGCCTACAACGCCTTCGCCAGTTCGGTGAAAGGCCGGGGCCTGGCGTTCATCGACGACGGCTCGGCGGCCCGCCGCGGCGGCGGCATGGCCCGGGCGACGGCCGAGCGGGTGATTGACGACAAGCTGTCGGGTCCGGCCATCGACCAGCAGCTCATGGCCCTGGAAGGTGCCGCGCTGCAGCGCGGCCAGGCGCTGGGGTCCGGCTTCGCCTATCCGGTCACCCTGGAGAAGGTTGCGTCCTGGGCCAATGAGGTGGAACAGAGGGGCTTCCAGCTCGCGCCCGCCTCGGCCCTCACCGTCAGGAAATGACTGACCTTTCCGAATACCGTCCGAACGTAGGCGTCGTCCTGTTCCATCCCGATGGACGGGTCTGGCTGGGCCGCCGGGCCGGCACGCCGCCGCCTCACAACTGGCAGTTCCCGCAAGGGGGCGTCGACGAGGGCGAGGCCCTCGAGGACGCGGCGCGCCGGGAGTTGCGCGAGGAAACGGGCGCCGCCAGCGTTACCTACCTCGGCCGCACCGACGGGTGGCTCACCTATGATTTTCCGCCCCTGGTGGCGCGGGAACTGGCCCGCGGCTGGAAGGGTCAGCGACAGGTATGGTTCGCCTTCCGCTTCGACGGGGAAGAGTCGGAGTTCGACCTGGCGGTCCACCATCCGCCCGAATTCGACACTTGGCGCTGGGGTTACCTCGCCGAGGCGCCCGAACTGATCGTGCCGTTCAAGCGCGCCGCCTATGACGCCGTCGCCGAGGCCTTCGCCGCTTTCGCCGCGCCACGGAGCGAAGCCGGCTGAATCCTCACCCGTCCTTAGCAGGTTCGGGCTAGGGTGGTCGTTCGAGACAGCTCCGGGGGGAGCCGGGAAATCCTATGCCGACGGTCGTGATGACGCACGGCGCCTTCTGTGGCGGCTGGGCCTTCGAAGTGTTCCGCGCGCCGTTCGAGGCGCGGGGCTGGACGGTGCTGACGCCCGACCTGCCCGGGCACGGACCCGGCGGCGGCGTCGCGGGCCTCTCCATGTCCGACTATGCCCGGAGCCTTGCGAAGCTGTGCGCCGAACTGCCGGAGCCGCCGGTGCTGATCGGCCATTCCATGGGCGGGCTGGTTTGCCAGATGGCGGCCCGGCGGATCCAGGCGAGCGCCCTGGTGCTGCTGGCGCCGTCCCCGCCCTGGGGTGTCACCGGCTCGTCGATCGAAGAGGCCATCACCGCCTTCGGCGTTCACCTGGCCGACCCGTTCTGGTCCAGCGCCGTGTCGCCCGATCGGCACCTGATGCGTCACCACAGCCTGGACCGCACGCCCAAGGTGCTGCGCGACAGGATCCTGGACCGGCTAGTGCCGGAGAGCGGCCGGGCGGTGCGCGAGGTGCTGAATTGGTGGCTCGACCCGTTCATGACCACCAGCGTGGGCGTCGGCCGCCTGCCGATGCCGTCGCTGGCCATCGCCGGCGACCGCGACGTGGTCCACCCGGCCGCGACGGTGCGCCAGACCGCGGACCGCATCGGCGCGGAGTTCCGGGTCATGCCCGGTATGAGCCACTGGCTCATCGGCGAGGAAGGCTGGGAGGACGTCGCCGCGGCGGCGCTCGAGTGGCTGGACGGCCGGGTGCGCGTCGCAGTCTAGGCCTTCGATCGCCGCAGCGCCCAGCGGGCCAGACCGACCAGGGCGACGGCGGCCCACGCGCCCTCCATGACGGTGGCGGACAGATTGAAGTCCTGGGTGAGCAGGCCCCACAGGATGAGGCTGGCCCCGATGAGGTTGCAGAGGAGCGCGACGGGCTTCTCGGGATCGAGCTTGCCCAGCGCCGCGCCCGCGTAGGCGACGAGGATCAGGAGGACGCCGAAGAGGCCCGCGGCGTCCGTCAGCCCGATCAGAACGTGCGTTCCTGATACTGCAGCGTGCCCATGTCGTACTTCGCGTTCACTTGGCTGTCGTCAGGCTTGCGGACGGTCGAGTAGTTCAGGCCGATCGAGCGGTTGGTGGTCAGATATTCCCACGAGCGACGGACGCGCTTCAGGCCGTCCGGATCCTGCGGCTGGGTGTAGTTGGCCGTGGGATCCAGCGGCGGCTGCTGGACGAAGGCCCAGACGTTGAGCGCCTTGGCGATGTCGTCGTCAGCGCCCATCGGATAGCGCAGCTCGACGTTGCAGACCGACTTGTTGGAGCCGGAGGGGAACACGATGACCTGGTAGGCCTTGTTTTCGGTTCCGAAGGGCTTGGCCCAGGTCTGGTCCCGGCGGTTCATCTTGAAGCCGTTGGCCTTGGCCACGGGATCAACCCCCTGGCCGCGAACGGCGGGGATGCAGACCTTCTCGATCACCTGGATCGCCTCGAAGCC
>NZ_LSJI01000271.1 GCF_001557235.1 Phenylobacterium sp. CCH9-H3
CCGACTGCGGCGGCGCCTGCGCCTGCGCCACCTGCCACGTCTATGTGGACGAGGCCTGGCGTGACAAGACCGGGACCGCCTCGGCCATGGAGGAATCCATGCTCGACTTCGCCGAGAACGTCGGGGACACGAGCCGCCTCTCCTGCCAGATCAAGGTCAGCGACGCGCTCGACGGCCTAGTGGTGCGGATGCCGGAGAGCCAGCACTAGCCGCTACCCGTTCGAGCCAACCCTAGGCGTCAAATCGGAACCCGGCGCCCTCCCGCATTATGTATCCCGCCGTCGGCGCCGCGTAGTGAGTGCCGATGACTAGGATCGGCTTGTCGGCCCATTCGGCAAACAGTCGCGCGCGGGTCGCCGCCGCCGCCCTTGGGTCGCTATCGAACGAGGGAGACCAATGCGGGTGGGCCATCTGGCAGGGATGGTGGCTCATGTCGCCGGTGATGACCGCGGACTCACCTTCGGACTCGATCATCACGCTGACATGGCCAGGCGTATGTCCGGTGCTGGGCGTGAGCCGAAGGTGGGGCGAGATGCGGTGATCCATTTCAACGAACTCAGCGAGCCCCGCGTCGAGAATGGGCTGTAGCGAGTCCGACAGGATCGTTTGCTGTTCCTCGTCGCCTTCTGCGCTCCAGTGGGCGAATTCCGTCTTGCCGAGGAGGTAGCGGGCATTTGGAAATGTCGGAACCCACGCGCCATCCTCAAGCTTGGTGTTCCAGCCCACATGATCCACATGCAGGTGGGTGCAGACCACGGCATCGACACTCTCCCGCGACCAGCCGACCTCGGCCATGGACTGCAGGAAGCCGGTGGCCAGCGGCTGTCCACGCAGAATGGACCGGGGCCGATCGTTTCCGATGCAGGTATCCACCACCAGCCGCAGGCCCGGCGCATCCACCAGCAGCGCGTGGATGGACAGCAGCAGCTGATCCTGCTCGTTGACGAAATTCGGGTACAGCCACGGGATGGCTCGCAACGCCTCGGGCGTCGCCTCGGCCAGAAAGGGGTTGGCTCGATTGTATGGGATCGGAATCTGGAGTTCCACGATTCGGGTGATCTTCACCGCCCCAACTTGCCAACTCAGCATCGCAGCCTCCCTTTGGTCATGGTCGCGGGCCGCATCGCGGCGGGGGAAATCCAGGCTGAACAATTGTGCAACCGCGGCTGACTCTTAAGCCTCTGCTCGCCCCTCGCGAATTCTGCCACGCTCAGTTGGCTGCGGTCAGATCTGGCAAGCCCAGGATCCGCTTGGAGATGATGTTATTCTGCACTTCCTGGCTGCCGCCATAGATCGTGCTAGCCTTTCCGCCCAGCCAGCTGCGCACGGCGTCCAACTCAGGGGGCGTGAAATCCTCGCCCGCCCAGCCCAGGCCCTGGTGACCCATGATCTCGAGCGTGAGTTCGGCCCGGTCCTGGATCCAGCGGGTGCCGGCGTTCTTCATGATCGAGGTCGCCGCCGACGGGCCGGAATTGCCCTTGGCTTCCGCCATCGCCCGCATCGCCGTCTGCTGGAAGGCGCGCCCGTCCATCTCATTTGCAACGATCCGGGTCCGTAGGTCGCGGTCGGCCAGGCGACCCTGCGTGTCGACGCCGACATAGGCCTTGGCGAGATCTGGAAGGGCCGCGGAGCCGCCGAGGGCGTTTCCCATGCTCGATATGCTGGAGCGCTCGTGCTGCAGGAGCCGCTTTCCGATCGTCCAGCCGGAGTTCAGGGGCCCCACCAGATCCTTCTTCTCGGCGCGCACGTCGGTCAGGAAGGTTTCGCAGAACGGCGAGCTGCCGGCGATCAGCTTGATCGGCCGCACCTCGACGCCTGGCTGGTGCATGGTGAAGAGCACGAATGAGATGCCTTCATGCTTCTTCGTGGCATCGGTTCGAACAAGACAGAAGCACCAGTCCGCCCATTGGGCGCCCGATGTCCAAATCTTCTGGCCGTTGATCCGATAGTGGTCGCCCATGTCCTCGCATCGCGTCTGCAGGGAGGCCAGATCAGAGCCGGCCCCGGGCTCGGAGTAGCCTTGGCACCACTGAACTTCGCCGCGGCAGATCGGCGGAATATGCTCCAGCTTCTGTTCTTCAGTGCCGTATTCGAGCAAGGTCGGGCCGAACATCATGACGCCCATTCCCCCGATCGGGTTGTAGGCGCCAGCGCGCGCAAATTCCTGGTGGATGACGCGGGCGTGGGCCGACGAAAGCCCCGCACCGCCGTATTCGGCAGGCCACATCGGCGTTCCCCAGCCCTTTTCGCCGACCGCCTTGCGCCAGGCGACCTGTTCCTCGGTCGGCTTCGGGCGCTCTTCAAGCCCGATCGGATTGCCCAGACCCTTCAAGTCCGAAGGGAAGTTGACTTCGACCCAGGCCCGCACGTCCTGACGAAAAGCCTCGATAGTCTGATCTGCGCCGTCAGTCATTAGAAGAACTCCATTGTTTGAAGAGACGCGATCAGTTTCCAACTTGGCTGGAACAGCCACGTTTAGACTACGTAGTTATCAGACGGCGATCCCGTATAGTTCCGCCACGTTGTCGTGCCAGATCCAATTTCGTTCGTGCTCGCTCAAATCCTTGGTGTGTTGTTCGAGCATTGTCTGCGACAGGGGCCAGGTCGAATCCGAATGCGGGAAATCGTTCGCCCACATCAGTCGACGGACATTGCACATATCCTTCATTCTGAACGCCACCCAGTCATCCTGGAAGGTCACATAGATGTTTTCCCTGAAATACTCGCTCGGCATGCACTTGAGCGGCGGGGCCTTCATCCAGTAACGATGGCGTTTGTGGGCGTGGTCCATTCGATACATGTAGTGTGGGACCCAGCCCGCGTCGGCCTCGACGCACGCGACCTTGAGGCCGGGAAAACGATCGAAGATGCCGCCGAATATGAAGGTGCCCATCACATCCTGGCAGCCGCGAATGATGGACAGGAAGCCGCTGGATCCGCGGACCGCGCGTCTGGCCCGCGAGTCCGTCCGATTTGCCGGTCAGGATATGGAATGACAGCGGCATGTCGCACTCGACGGCGGCCGCCCAGACCTTGTCGTAGACGGTACAGTCGTAGTCTTCGACGGCGGGGTTGCCGGGCATCATCACGCCCTTGAAGCCCATCTCCTTCGCGCGAAGGATTTCCGCGACGCCGTCCTCCGGCGTGCGCATGGAAACCTGCGCCAGACCGTAAAGGCGATCCGGAGCTTCACCGCAGTATTCCTGCAACCATCGATTGTAGGCCTCGAAGCAGGCCTTCTTGAAATCGAAGTAGGGGTGATTGCAGAGCATCATCCCGACTGTGGGATAGATCAACTCGGCCGCGACGCCGCCCCGTTCCTGGTCGGCCACCCGGAACTTGGCGTCCCAACCACTTCTCAGGTCCTCGAAAGCCACGCCGTGCGTCGTGATCCGCGACGGGTCTTTGCCGGCGGCGGCGACCAGCCCAATTGGAATCGGCGAGGCTAGTCCTTCGATAACAAAGGCATCGCCGATCTTGTTGAGCCGCTCCACCCGCGGGGCGCGGTCGCGGAACTTCGGATCGATGTAGTCGACGTAGCAATGTGGCGGCTCGGTGATGTGCGAGTCCGCGGATATCGGATTCTTGATCATTCGCGACCCCACTCGGCTGAGGAATTGGTGCTTTCAACGATGACGTAGGATTCGCGGCGTAGCATATATATGTCAGCGCCAAACACCAACATGTGGTCATTGAGCTCGCGGATATGGGGCTTCGAGCAGCAACAGACGTCGGCCTGAACTCCGCGCCAATTTTGAGGAGTTGAGTTCTACGGTCTGTCGGTCAAAGAGCGACGGGGTGAGCCAGGTTCAGCCGGGCTCGCCGACGACCGTCAGAGTTTCGATGCCGCGGAAGAAGGGAAGGGGCCGCCACTTTGGTGGGCCCGCCTCGGCGAGTTGCAGGCGGGGAAAGCGTTCAGCCAGCCGCAGGAACACACGCTTGGCCTCGAGCCTTGCCAACGGGGCGCCGATGCAGATGTGCGCCCCGCCACCGAACGCCACGTGCGGCGCGCGCTTGCGGGTGATATCGAACCGGTCCGGGTCTTCGAACACCTCCGGGTCGCGATTGGCGCCATGCAGGGAGGTGATAAGCAGCTGACCTGCCGGGATTTCGCGCCCGCCAAACTGTCGAGGCGCTTCGGTGACGCGGCTGGTGATCGCAACCGGCCCTTCGAACCTTAGGACTTCCTCGACCGCAGCGCTTGAAAGCCGAAGGTCGGCTGTCAGCTTGTTCCATTCTTTGGGGTTGCTCAGCAGAAGCCATATCCCGTTGCCGATCAGGTCGGTCGTGGTTAGGTTGCCGCCGACCAGCAAGGCGGAAAGGTTCACCCGTATCTCGTCGTCCGACAGCGGAGCCCCTTCAGCCTGTAGCTTCACCATGTCGCTAATCAGGTCTTCCTCGGGTGCCGCCCGCCTTGTGGCCATCAATTCGGTGAAATATCCCGTGAGCTGCGCTGAGCCCCATTCCGCGCGCGCGGCCTGCTCCGGTGAGCGGAACGGGTTGAGGCTGAGAATCACCGCCTCGGACCAGTCTCGGAATTCCTTGCGCCGGTCCGGCTCGACCCCGAGCACGTGGGCGATGGCCAGTATCGGGACTGGAACGGCGACTTCGGCCATCAGATCGAAGGCCTGGTCGCGCGGCAGGGCGTCGATCACCTCGTCGATGACCTGTTCAAGGCGCGCCTTCATGCGATTGACGCGACCGTAGAACGCCTGCGCGAGCGGTGGCCGAACGCGGCTGTGGTCAGGTTCGTCGAGCGTCAGGATGCTCTCCTGGCGGCCCAGCATCTGCTCCGGCGGCCGTTTCAGAAGCGCTCCGTCTTCAGCATGGTTTGAAGCGCGCCAGATGCCGGCGTCGTTGACCGTCAGCCTCACATCGGCATACCGGGTCAGGAACCAGCTCTTGACCGGCTCGTCACGCATCACCGGACAGCCCTGGCGCAGGTCCCTCAGCCGGCTATGTGGATCGTCGCGTGCGGCGGGATCCAGCGCGGTGGTCTGGACGATGCCCCACGGGGGCGGTGCGGTGGCGGGAGTTTCGACGCTGTCTGTCACGGTCATTCTCCTCGATCTGCTTCCAGGCCCTGGCGCTGCGATCCTCGGCTCCGCCAAGCCCGTGCGGCGGGGTCGTCAGTACGTCCGTTGCTGACCCGCAACGGCCGGCGGGTCGCTCAGGGGCGCTTCGCGGCGGGCATAGGCATCTATCCGAGATTCAAATATAGGACGGAGGCCGTCAGAAAATCCCAGTTGGACGTGGTGCGCAAGCAAATTACAGCCGAAATGATCCGCTTGGCTCCCGCTGGCCGCGGAAGGCCTCGAGATCCCGCGATTGAGGCCAGGGTCTTCGACGCGGCGATGGCCCTCTATGCCGAGGCGGGGTGGAAGGGCTTCACGTTCGAGGCCGTCGCCCGAAGCTCGGGTGTCGGCAAGGCTTCGCTGTATCGGCGCTGGCCCCGACGCGGAGATCTGCTTCGCCAGACGTTCGAGGCGCGCTGGCTGCGGGTTGGTTGCGTCGACCAGGGAGACATTCGGGCCGATCTCCACACCCTCGCATGGATCGTCGCGCGCTCGCTAACCGGGCCGTATGCGGGGGCGCACGATCGCCTGCCCCTCGACATCGCCGAGCATCCGGAGGTTCTTGATTTCCTGCGGCCCTACGCTGAGGCGATGATCGCCGAAGGACGCGCGATCATCCGGCGCGCCATGGATCGCCGTCAGCTGCTAAATGCAACAAGCCCTGGCCTCGTCATGGACCTGATTGTTGGCGCCATAGCAAATCACATCCGGATGACCCCACCCCGTCTAAGGTCACGCATGCTCCAACAACTCGACACTTTCGTTCTCGACCTCGTGGAGATTGTGCTCACGGGACTCGACGCGTCGTCGGCCCGAGCCTCCTTCCACGAAGGAGGCCCTCCAGCGTAGTCGTGGGCGTTCTCCGGTTCCCGCACGCATATCGCTGCGGCGAGAGCATCCGTCGCGTTTCGAGAGTTGCATGTCGGACCCTCACGACGAAGATCATCTGATAGACAGCAGCCCGGCACAAGCCGACCGCGATCCCCGCCTGGCAATCCGCTTTCAATGTCCGCCTGAACTCAAGGGGCGGGTGCCGATCCCGATACCCCGCGGCCTAGGGGTTGCCCACTTGGCTGCGTGAGATGCCAGCGCTTTCCATGAACCCGGTCGTCGACTCGTATGACGATATGGTGAAACGCTGCCTGCCCATTGTCGACGCCATGACCTACGGGTTGGTGATACCGCTGGTTTGCTTCGTTAGGTGCGAGGGCGAGGAGCTGTCGTGGGACCTGGACCTACCCCCATGCGGGGCGATGGAGTTTCCGCGTTCGCCGCTCGGCTTTCATCACCCGGCGCAGGTCACCGGGACGCCGCTGTGCGATGAGGATCGCTTCCTGATCAAGTTCCACAGCTTCTGGACCATCGAGACGCCGCCGGGCTACTCGGTGCTGTTCATGCATCCGGCCAATCGCTTCGATCTGCCTTTCACACGCTGACGGGGGATGTTTGACTGCGACAGCTACCATGACCTATTCGCCAATATACCGGCGCGGTGGAGCGACCGCACGTTCCGGGGCGTGCTCAAGCGGGGCACCCCGATCGCCCAACGCATCCCGGTCCGCCGGGAATGACTTGAGGCGGTCCCCGGGGCCAGGGATGAGACCGCCACATCTCGCTCGATCAGGACGCTCCGTCGCATCCGCAGAACACGCGGCGTCTACCGGCACGAGCGGCGACGCTGAGGCCCTCAAGGGCCGGCCCGGAGGTGCTCCCGCGCACGGCTGGGCCGCAGGAACAGTCGCCCCGGTCCGACACCGCACTGCGCAGTCGCTGCCAGACCCCAGAGTCTGGGCTCGCCGCGTACAACGGCGCGAAGCTGGGCTTCTCCGGCCTCACGCCGTCCCGCCTCGAGGAGGCACTTGGCCAAGGCAATCCGGGACACCCCGTCCCAAGGCTCTTCAAGAAGAGCCCTCTCGTAGAGCTGCGCGGCCGCCAAATGCTCGCCACCCAGCGACAGCACGCCGGCGAGCGAGGAGTGCGTCTCGTCTGCGGGTGGGCTCCCTCCACCTCCGAGAACACGCGGCGGGCCGCAGGGCAGGCTGTGCAAAAACTCGAAGCGTTTTCTTATATTAGCTGACGCATGTTGGCGGCTTCTCGGCCGAGGAGCCGCTGGTCATCTGACCTGCAGAGGGCCCATCCAACGCCCCTGGCGACCAGAGGGGACCGGACCTCAAGTGAGTGCCCAGCCGGCGTCGTCCATGGCCGCCTGCGCAGCCTCGGCTTGCGGAAGGTCGGCCCGCTAGCGCAAGGCGTCAATCCGCTTTGCAGTCACACTCCTGGAGGCGTTCGAAGCCAACCACTGCAGCGGCGGTATGATAATGTCGGATTTGAGCACCTTCTGCCGCTGCGATTCGGGAAACCCAGCCCGGGATCATGCCCGTCGCGGCCGCCCCGCCGGGGAGGAGGGCGTTCACCGTGACGCCTGTGCCGTCGAGCTCCTGCGCCCAAATTATTGTCTCTGACTCCACGGCTGCCTTGGACGGTCCGTAAGGTGAGAAGCCGCGCCGGCGCATGGTGGCGTGGTTCATGGTGATATTGATGATCCGCCCCCGGCCGGCGGCGATCATGTGCGGCGTGGCCGCACGGGCCATGATGAAGGGGCCGTCGACGTTGGTGTCGATCACCATGCGCCAGACCTCCGGATCAGTCTCCCAAAAGCACGTCGGCTCGGTCAGGAATCTCTCACTAACCTATTTCATGGCCCGGTCGGCGTTGTTGGCCAGGATGTCCGGCGGACCGAAGGCGCCAAGCGCAGCCTTGACCACGCGCGCACAATCGGCCTCTCGCGTCACGTCCGCAGTCACAGCTCGCAGCCGCTCTCCGTCGGCCTCCTCTGCGACGCTGTCCAACTCCGCGCTCTCGCGAGACACCGTGGCGATCACGCGTACGCCGGCCCCGTCGCCGTCTGATCTGGCTGCGGAGGTCGCCCGGCTCAAGCGCGAGAACGAGCGGCTGCGGATGGAGCGCGACATCTTAAAAAAAGCCGCGCTCATCTTCGGATCGGCCTCCCGATAAAGTTCGGGTTCGTCGATGAGCATCGCAAGGTCTGGCCGGTTCGGGTGATGTGCAAGGCTCTGGGTCTGTCGGTCAGCGGCTACTACGCCTGGCGCTCACGGCCTGAGAGCGCGCGGGCGGCCGCCAACCGGGCGCTGACCGAGGACATTCGGCAGATCCATGCCGAGAGCTGCGGGACCTACGGCTCGCCGCGGGTGCATGCCGTGCTGCGCGGCCATGGCCGCCGGATCGGACGCGCGCGCATCGAGCGGCTGATGCGCAGAGCCGGTCTGCGGGGCCTGGCGGCCCTGCCCAGACGGACCCGCACCACTGACAGCCGTCACGGCTATCCGATCGCGCCCAACAGGCTCGGCCGCAACTTCCAGGCCCAGGCCCCCAACCAGGTCTGGCTGGCCGACCTCACCTACATCCCAACCGGCGAAGGCTGGCTGTACCTGGCCTCGGTGCTCGATCTGCACACCCGCGAGATCGCCGGCTGGGTCCACGCGCCCGCCGCTGCGTGTGGAGATCGCCCTGGAGGCCCTCGACATGGCCATCCAGCGCCAGCGGCCAGCCCCCGGCCTGATCCACCACTCCGATCGCGGCATCCAATACGCCGCCCAGGCCTATCGCTCAGCCCTGGCCCGACAAGGGATCACCCCCTCCATGAGCCGCAAGGGCGACTGCTGGGACAACGCCCCGATGGAGAGCTTCTTCCACACGCTGAAGACCGAGCGGGTCCACCACCGGGTCTACGCTACCCGCGACCAGGCCCGGCGCGATCTGTTCCAGTACATCGAGGGCTTCTACAATCCCCGTCGCCTGCACTCGGCCCTGGGCTATATCAGCCCAGCCGACGCCGAGCGCAGAGCGGCTTAACCCCGTCCACTGATTCGGGGGAAGATCAAACTTGGTGGCGAGCACGACCTGATCCCGGCGGTCGCGAATAGCGCGCCCGACCAGCTCTTCGTTTTGACCGAACCCGTACATATCGGCGGAATCCAGGAAGGTGACGCCAAGCTCGATAGCACGGTGAATAGTCGCGATTGACTCGGCTTCGTCCGCTCCTCCGTAGAACTCGGACATGCCCACGCAGCCAAGGCCGAGCGATGAGACGGTAAGATTGCCGGGCCCCAGGACGCGGTAATTCATGGCGAGGTTCCTATGTCTGGCTGTTCCAGCCAACGGGAGAACGATAGGCCGGTTCCGTACGCGGAGCGCATCGGCGTCGCACGCGCGGTCCAAGGCGGGCGCGGTGGCTGCGGCGCTCTCTCCCGGTCCGGGGTATCCGGCAATGCCCGAGGGACCGGAGAGAGACTCCACTATTCCCTGAGGCGTCGGAGGGCTACAAACAGGCCACCGATACCGACCAGGACCATAACAGCGCCCGCGCCGCCCACGATAAAGCTGATCAATTTCGGTCCTTAGGACTGCTCTTGCTGAAGAACCATGTGAGAGGACGTCGGGTTCCAGCCCAACGGCCGACTTGCTTTGGCCGGTCGATCGAAGCATCCAGATCCCATGTCGCCACTGATCCTCTCTTCACAGGACTATCGCCGCCTCGCCACCGTGCTCCGCACCTTGGCCCGCACCGGGGCGCGACCTGCCTTAATTCGCTTGGGACTGCTCCGCGGCGTGGCGTCGGACGGCGACGCCTTCGCATACGAGGGGTTTGTCGCGGCGCTGGAGGAACTCGGCCCGACCTTTGTGAAGCTTGGCCAGATCATGGCCACCCGGTCGGACCTGCTTCCGCCGGAGCTGACGGAGCGGCTCGGCCGGCTGCACGATGATGTGTCCCCGGCGCCTTTCGATGATTTAATCCGCGAACAGCTGACGATCGATCTCGGCGCCTCGCCGGACGAGCTTTTCGCCGAATTTTCCTCGGTGCCGATCGCCGCGGCCTCCATCGCGCAAGTCTATGCCGCCCGGCTAAGGACTGGTGAAGACGTCGTCGTCAAAGTCCGCAGGCCGGGGATCGAGGCGGTCATGCGCGCGGATCTGCGGTTGCTCGCGGCGGCCGCTCGCGTAGTCGAGCGCCGCGCGCCGGCGCTGCGCCGACACCAGCCTGTGCGTGTCGTGACTGAACTCAGCGAAGCGCTTCTGGAAGAAATCGACTTCCGGATCGAGGCCCGCAACCAGACGGAGATCCGTAAGCGGGCGAGGGTGTTCCAGGTGCCGCTTGTCCACGAGCGGTTTACCACCGAACGGACCATGGTCAGCTCACGCGTCCGCGGGCGCACTCCCAACCTTGCGTTCCGCAGCGAGGAGCCGGCCTTAGCGCGCACGCTGGCGCCAGACGCGGCGAGGGGATTGCTCGGCATGATCCTACTGGACGGCGTGTTCCACGCCGATCCTCATCCTGGGAATCTTCTGGTCACGCCTGAGGGCCGGCTCGCTCTTCTGGATTTTGGGTCAGTCGGGCGGCTTTCGGCAAAACGGCGCGAGCAGGTCCTTATCGTCCTCGGCTCGCTGGTGGACGCCGACGTCGCGGCCGTGTCCGATGTGCTGATGGACTGGGCTGGACGAACCGGCGTCCCGCCGCCCGGGCTCGAACAAGGCGTCGAGAGGTTCTTCCTGCGCTATGCGGCCGACTCCGGAAGGCCGATCAGGCTCGCGGAGGCGATCACCGAGTTCATAGCGATTGCTCGAGATAACGCCCTGACCTTGCCCCCGGATCTACTGCTCCTGATGCGGGCGCTGGGCATCGCCGAGGGGCTGGCCAGGACCCTCGACCCGGATCTGGATGTCGTGGCGGCGATCACCCCCGTGGTCGTGCGCGCCTTCGCCTCCCGCTTTGAACCGAAGGCCCTGGCCACCCGGGCGTTCCGCGCTTTCAAAGAGTTGGACCAGATCCTCACCATGGCGCCTGAGGCTCTCCGCCGCGGCATAGGGCGGTTCAGGCGGGAAGGCCTGGTCCTCAAGGTCTCCAGCGCTGACCTGACCGACATAGCCCACGCCGTGAGGCGCGCCGGCGACAATCTCGCACGCGCGATCGTTGTCGCCGCCCTGGTCATCGCAACCGCCATCATCTCCTCAGCCCTCGACGACCAGGTCGCCGCGCTGGCGCGCGCCGCGATCCTGGTCCTCTCAGGCGTGGGGTTGCTCGCCTTCTTGGGCCGCCTCTTCCGGCGGGACTGAGCCATCTTGCACCGGGACGCGCTTGGCGTCCCCGCGGCTCCAAGCGGCCTTGGCCATCTCAACCGTTAGAACGCCGTCCTCAAGCGTCGCGGTGACCTGCCCGGGATCCACAGGTTCCGGCAGGTCGACGCTCCAGGCAAAGGGGGCGCCGATTTTGCCGGACCGTCGCTGCCGGCCGGCCGCTTGCAACCGCAGACTTTGCGGAGTCACGTCCAGAATCAGATCGTTCCTGGCATAGCCCGGGACGTCGAATTCAACTGTTACATTTTCGATCGTCTGCATCACGTCGAAGGCCGAGCGCGCTCCTGCAGGAGAACTAGGCGCCGCCCCAGCCCGGCGGCTCACGCCTTTGAGGGCGCGGCCGATGAAGCTGTCGTATTCGAGCCCGGCGGAATACACCCGCCGTCCCAGCTTTAGGTAAACATCGCCAATCATCGTTAACTCCTGAAGACGCCTTGTTCACCCGAATGAATGGCCCGATGGCGGCGAATTCAAGGCCGTCAGGTCTCCCGTAAGTCGATGACTTTAGGCCGCGAGGGCCCGCTATCAAGCCCTCCTAGGAAGGCGAAACAGTCGGTTTGAGTCATGTGAGCTCCTTGAGGGAACCCGTCCGCCGTGGCTTTGAAATTGCCGGGATCAATGTCGATGCGGCGCTTCAAAGATCAGGAGAAACGCTGCGGAAACAGGTGGTTCGGTTCTGGCGGAGGCATCAATGAGCTTCATCGAAGGTCAAAGCCGGGCCGAAGTCTGTCTGCTCGCGCCCTGCATTGACGACTACGTCTCGCCGAATGCTCTGGTGGAGGTTGTGGACGTTTTCGTCGACAGATTGGATCTGAACGAGCTAGGTTTTGGGCGCACGGTCGCTGCGGCCACGGGTCGTCCTGGCTTTCGGCCGGGTGACATGCTGCGGCTCTACATCTGGGGTTACCTCAACCAAGTGCGTTCATCGCGGATGCTGGAGCGGGCGTGCGTCCGCGACCTGGAGGCGCCGTGGCTGATGAGGCGGTTGGCCCCCGACTACGGGACGATCGCCGCCTTTCGCCACGACAATCCGGAAGCGATCATTCGCACCAGCACCGCCTCTGTCCAGTTCTGCCGTGAGCACCAAGATACGTGCCGTCGCCAGCCCCAAGAACATCGCTGGAGCCGAGCCTTGCGGTCGAAGCCGCCGTCACCGTCCTCGTCATGGTACACGACAACCGCATAGGTCCGCTTCGGTAGCCAAAAGCACGCACGGGGCTTGAGGCTTGAAGCGGGCACGCGCGTCCGCAGAAGCTTCCCGCCTCGAGCCATGAAGCGGCGCCGGTCGTCAGGATATATGGTGATCGTAACCTGTCCTTGGATGTTTCGCAGACCGTCCACCTAGACCGTCAATCTCGGTTTCCGTGGCCCTTTGTCTCCGGCGCACCTCGTTTCCGCAAACGGAGGCGTGGCGTAGGCGAGCGCCACAATGCGAAAGGCGAGGGGAAGGAACTGCAGCCACGCCGAAAGCGGCTGGATTGCTCGCCGTTTGCGCTCGGTCGCGGCGACATGCTCAACCCTGCTCATTGCCCCCCGCCTGAGTCGACGAGCGCTTCGTCCGAGACCACGTGCCTGGCGATCAACATGCTGCAATTGACGTGGTCCATCAGGTAGGCGCCGCTGCTGCTGGCCCACCATCGATCGAGAAAGCGCCGATGCCGGTGGCCTACGACCAGGAGGTCTGCGGCGACTTGCTCTACGAAGGCGGCAATCTCGGCAGCGGGCTCGCCGCTCCGCAACTCGGCGACCGGCTCGAGGCCAAGTTGCCGCAGCCGCGTGACGCCCTCTTCGAGCACCGCACGGTACGCTTCCTGCTCGTGAGCGATGACTCCGGCGTAGGCGCCTTCGGCCAGCCGAATCCCAGGCGTCTCTGCGGCGACCGACAAGAGAAAGACCCGGGCCCGAAGCCTCATGGCCAGCATCGCGCCCTCGCGCAGCGCGGCGCGGCCCTCCACACTGCCATCGTAGGCAAGAACGATTCGCTGATACATATGAACCCCCGCTTCAGACCCAAGTGCAGCGCCAGCATTTCCCGAAGGGCGTCCAATCGCACCCAACGCACCTTCGTAGGCTAACGGTTAGGGGGGCTATCATTCAACAAGCGCCGAGAGAATTGCGGTGGGGGCGGTTGGATGCTAATTATTAGCTCCCTATCGACATGGATTTGTACTCGATGACCGCCAGACACGCCTTTGGACAGGCGGCGAACCTGATGAGCCGTCGTTGGCGGGCGCGCCTGGACGAGCGGCTTAAGGACACGGGCCTGTCACAGGCGCGGTGGCTGGCGTTGTTTGAACTTTCAAGTTCGGACGGGGGGCTGACGCAGCGGGATTTGGCGGATCGGCTCGGAATCGAGGCGCCGACGATCGTGCGCCAGCTGGATGACCTTGAAAGGCGCGGCCTGATTGCGCGGCGGGAGGCTCCGAATGATCGGCGAGCCAAACACGTCAGCCTCACCGCCGCGGCCGAGCCTGTCCTCGATCACATCACAAGCATTGCGGCCACGCTTCGCGACGAGTTGCTGTCGGATATTTCCGACGCCGATCTGGCCACCTGTCTGTCCGTCTTGGGACGAGTCAACCGGCGTTTGGAACAAAGATGAGCGCGGCGGATGACACCGCCCCCGCGAGCGTGAAAAGCCTTCGCCTCGGGCGAAGCCCCTCGCGGCGCATGCTTGTCGTCGCCGCCGTGATCGTGGCCGTCATTGCGGCTGGCGTGGCTTGGCTACACGCGAGGGCCGGCCGGGTATCGACCAACGACGCCCGCATTGCCGCGGATGTCATTGCGGTTTCCAGCGAGGCGGCCGGGCGGATTGTTCAGCTCGATGTCAAAGCCGGGGACCAAGTCAAGAAGGGCCAAGTTCTGGTCCGGATAGAACCCCGCGACGCTCAATATAGCTTGGCGGAGATCGACGCCAACATCGCGAACCTGCGCGCGCAGCGCGCGCAGTTGTTGGCCCAGCAAAGCTTGGTGCGCAACACCGTCGGCAATCAAGCTGGGGTGTCCTCCGCGACCGTCGACAGCGCCCAGGCCGACTATCTGACCAGGCAGGCGGAGCTGGCCGTGGCGCGGTCGGCCTTTCAGCGCACCGAAATCCTCTATGGGAAAGGACTCGTCGCCAAGAGCCGGTTCGAGGAGGATCAGGCGCGGCTGCGGGCCGCCGAGCAAACCGCGGTCCGCGCCCGCGCCGCGATCTCCGGCGCGAAGGCGGGCGCCGAGGTCACCCAGACCGGCCTCCAGCAGGTGGAGGTGATCGCCGCGCAGATTGCGGGCGTCGACGCCCAGATCGATGCGCTGGCTGCGCGGCGTGAACAGCAACGGCTCGATCTCGGACGGCGACAGATCGTGGCGGCCTTCGACGGGGTCGTCGATCAGACCGTTGTAGATCCGGGCGAGTACGTCTCGCCGGGGTCGCGCATCCTGCTCTATCACGACCCGCACACCGTCTGGGTGGATGTGAACGTCAAGGAGACCGAGTTCCGAAAACTGAAGGTTGGCGCGCCGGCCAAGGTGAGGGTGGACGCCTACCCCGGCCGCACCTTCGCGGCGAAGATTCAGCGCTTGGGAGGAGCCGCCACGAGCCAGTTCGCCCTGCTGCCAAATCCCAATCCGAGCGGCAACTTCACCAAGGTGACCCAACGGCTGCCTGTGAGGCTGGCGATCACCCAGCAGCAAAATCTTCTCCGGCCGGGTATGATGGCGGAGGTCACGATCGATGCCGCAGACTGAGGCCCTCTTCGCGCGCTATGGATCGATGTACCGCTGGCTTGCGACGGCGGCGGCCATGGTCTCGGCGATCGCCGTGGTTTTGTCTTCCACCATCGTGAACGTGGCTGTCCCGGCGATCATGGGGCAGTTCGGCATCGATCAGACCCGGGTGCAGTGGCTCGCCACCGGCTTTCTCGCGGCGATGACGGTCACCATGCTGCTCTCCGCCTGGTGCGAACGCACCTTCGGTCAGCGGCAAACCATGATGGTGGCCCTGGGCGTGTTCCTGTTCGGATCGGTCCTCGGCGGGCTGGCGCCGGATGATACTGTGCTCATAGTCTCCCGGGTGATCCAGGGCGCCGCAGCGGGCGTCATCCAGCCGCTGGCGATGGTCGTGATGTTCCAGGTGTTTCCCCCCGACAAGCGCGGCGCGGCCATGGGCATATTCGGGATCGGCGTGGTGCTCGCCCCGGCGCTGGGTCCGTGGGTCGGCGGACTGCTGATGGATAGCTTCGACTGGCGGTTCCTTTTCTATTTGGGGATTCCATTCGGGCTGGGCGGCATCACGCTGGCGCACCTCTTCCTGCCCGATCGCGATCCTGCGGTCGCGAAGGCCCGACTGGACTGGCCGGCCCTGGTGTGGCTCAGCTTGGCCCTTCTTGCGTTGCTGGAAACCATGTCCAGTGGCCAGCGCCTGGGCTGGGCCTCCACTCCTGTCCTCGCGGGGTTTGCGATCACGGTGACCTGCGCGGCGGCCTTCCTCTTCCGCGAAAGTCGGATTCCGCATCCGCTGCTCGACCTGCGAGTGTTCGCCAGCCCCCCCTTCGCTGCGGCCGCCGCCGTCAGCTTTGTGTTAGGTGCTGGCCTGTATGGCACGACCTATCTGCTCCCGGTTTTCGTCCAGCAGATTCAAAACTTCACCCCAACCCAAGCGGGCCTGCTGCTGATGCCGGCGGGCTTCGTCCTGGTCATCGTCTTTCCCGCCGCAGGAATGATGAGCGACCGGCTGTCGCCAGGATTGCTGATCGGGGCGGGCATGGCGATCTTTGCCTATTCCTCGTGGCTTACGGCCCACGTGAGCGCCGACACGGCCTTCTGGACGCTCGCCTGGTGGACGGTGATTGGCCGCATTGGCATGGGTTTTGTGTTTCCCTCCCTGAGTTCCGCAGCCCTCAAGGTGCTGCCGCTGGAACTGTTGTCCCAGGGCTCTGGCTCAATGAACTTCACCCGGCAACTGGGGGGGGCGCTTGGCACGGGTATTCTAGGTGTCATCATTGAGCGGCGAACCGCGTTTCACGGCGACGCCCTCGCCGCGACCCAGACGTCGGATAATCCCGCTACAGCCAGCTATCTCATGGAAGCCGCGCGAACCGCCCACGCGTTGGGACTCGGGCCTCTGGAGCAACTCCCCGCGGCCGGCTGGCTGCTGGGGCAAGGGGTGTATTACCAGGCCGCCGCCGCCGCCTATCGCGACGGATTCCTGATCACGGCCATGGTCTTCGCCGCGGCCCTCGCGCCGACTTTCGTGCTTCATCGCGCCTTGGGGCGCGTTGCGGCGCGGCTAGGTCCAGGCCCACAGTCGGCTGAGAAGGCTGAAGGCGAGGCGGATGCCGGGCCGGCAGCAGACCCTGTGCTTGAAGTCAAGGCTCGCGCGGTAAGAATATGAGGAGACACGCCAACTCGACCTGCAAACGCAAGCGGGAGGCGATCCTCTTGGCTACGGCGGACCTCATGAGTCGGCTTGGCCCAGATGTGTCGGTCACCTTGATCGCCCGCTCAGCGGCAGTCTCCAAGCAGACGGTCTACAATCATTTCGGCAGCAGAGCCGGCCTGATGGATGCTTTGGTCGCCAGTGGCCTCAGTGTTTTGTACGATCCAATGCTTGATCTGGACAGCAACGAAGATCCTGAGGACGACCTGAGATCCTACGCCCTCGCCTTGCTGCGCGGGCTCTCACAGCCCGCCTATCGGAAAATGCTTCGCGCGATCTTCTTTGCGATCCAACACGATGCGGCGGCGGCCCAGCTGATCTATGGTGCGACTGCGGTGCGTACGCGGGAACGCATCGCAACCTATTTCCGCGCGCAATGTGCGCGGGGGCGTCTCACCGTCGATGAACCCGACATCGCAGCTCAACTCTTCCACACCGCTGTCGTATCGAACGCGCAACTCATGATTCTGGCGGGGATCCTCGATCCAATACACATAGAGACCCATGCTAGAGCTTGCGCGAGACTCTTCGTAAAGGCCTACGCAAATGATCGGTAATGTGCCTGCCGAAACTGTGACATGAGTCCTGCGCCGCAAGGCGGTCCGCCTAAGCTGTAGCGGCTTGCGGTTCGCCTCGCTCAGCCAATTTCCACCACTCCCTGGGCGCTGCCCGGGCGAGCCGTGGGAATAGGATAGCCAAGGCCAGCTACAACTTCAGGCGTCGGATGGCGCCGCTGGGGAAGTTCGATCACGATCCGACTTTCGGGCCTGGCACACGACGGCGCGCCTTGATCCGGTATCACTTTGATCAGCGCAAAGGTCAGCGCCGCCGCCGCCGCCGCGCCGGCCGTCCGTTCAGCCGGCCGGGCTTCACGACGCCAGGTGAACAGCAAAGACGCGCAAGCGTGAGACGGGGTTGGTGGCCCCGGCTCAGGTCGGCGGCTACAAGCCCAGGACCCTATCGGGAGACTGTGCGCAGTGGCTACGGGCGCGCATCGCCTCTGGTCCGTTCACGCTGAGGGGCTTGGCGGCGGAGCTGGCCGAGCAAGGGATCAAATCCAACGCGCGCGCATTGTGGGTGTTCGCCCATGCCGAGGGCTGAGCTTCAAAAACGTATTGGCCCGCCGTAAGACCGCATGTCCGTGAGTGGACGCGCCGTTGGATGCAAGGGGTTTTTTCGAGAGGTGGCGGCGCGCAGGTTCAGGTGCTTCCGTGTGTCCGGCCTTTTGATGCGGGCTGTTCACTTTCTGCTGGCCTGTATGGAGATCGCGGGCCGGGTCCATTTCGCTGAGGCGCGCTCAGGTCGCGTGGACATATCCCTGGTTTTCCCGACCCCGTCTTCTGACCGTTGCGCCACACCTCTCGTCCGACCTTTCCCGCCTCCCTGACCGCCTCGGCCCGGCGGGGTTAAACCGCCGCAGCCGGAGCTCTGTAGGATCCGCCGTGCGCCATCAGCGCCCAGACGATCCTCGCCATCTTGTTGGCCAGCGCAACGGTCACCAGCATGCGCGGCTTCCTGGTCAGCATGCCGACCAGCTACGGGCTGGCCCGCGATCCATCTCGTCCGGCGTTCCTGGCCGCCGACCTGGCGCCGAGGATCGGCAGCCGTCGCCAGGTGCGCTCGCCCATCTTGGTCGTCCGGCCCAGCCGCTCCTTGCCGCTGGAGTGCTGCCTGGGCGTGAGCCCCAGCCAGGCGGCGAAGTCGCGCCCGCGCCGGAAGGTGCTCGCATCAGGCGCCTGCGCCACCAGCGCGTGGCGACGACAGGCCCGACGCCCGGGATGGTCATCAGCTGAGTGGCGACTGGATCGGCCTTGGCCCTGGCCGCGATCTCACGATAGAGCACCGCGATCCTCGTCTGGGTCGACTGCAGGCTCTCGGCGATCACCGCCAGCACTGGACGCGCCTCGGCCGGCAGCTCGGACGATGGGATCGAAGACCAGGTCGATGAGCTTGCTGACGTGCCCAGCACCTGGCGCACGATGAAGCCAAACTCCAAGAGATGGCCGCGCAGGGGGTTGATCAGCTGGGTCCTCTGCCGGACCAGCAGATCGCCGGTGCGGAACACCACGGCCGCGCCCTGAGCCTCGGCGCTCTTCGGCGTGACGAAGCGCATCGACGGCCGCTGCGCCGCCTCGCAGATCGCCTCCGCATCGGCCATGTCGTGCTTCTGCCGCCTCACGAACGGCTTGAAGTAGGCCGGCGGGATCAGCCGGGTCCCATGCCCCAGCGCGGCGATTTCGCGCGGCCAGTAATGCGCGCTGGCGCAGGCCTCCATCGCTACCAGACACTGCGGCTGGCTCGCGAAGCACGCCAGCAGCGCGTCTCGCCTCAGCTTCTTGCGGAAGACCCCGCCTCCACCTGTTTGCGATGACTTGGGCCGCTCAGAGGAGCGGGCGCGAGCCCCGCCTACTTCCTTGACAGCGGACCATCAGAGTGCTGTCCCGGCCCCACGTTCCGCTGACGCTGCTGGCCGGTGATGGTGACGATCCCCCTGGGCGGATCGTTTCATGTCTGGATTTAGCCCTACGGTTGACCCGGTGCAGGTTCGCCGGCTGGAGGTGCTGACGGGCGTGGGCGGGCGGCGGCGCT